>JBKJMH010000236.1:0-12565 GCA_046596625.1 Vicinamibacterales bacterium
ACCCTGCCCGGCGTGTCGGCGGCCGAGGAAGTGGGCAGCCGCTTGTCGGTCCGCGGCGGTGCGCCGGATCAAAACCTGACGATGATGGACGGCGTCGAGATCCACGACCCGTTTCGCCTGTTCGGGCTGACCAGTGCGTTCAATCCCGAAACCATCGGCCGGTTCGAACTGGCCACCGGCGGCTTCAGCGTGAAGTACGGCGATCGGCTGTCATCGCTGCTGGTGGTGGAGAACCGTGAAGGCACCCGGGCAGAGGCCTTCGCCGGCTCGGCCTCGCTCAGCATCACCGACGCGAACGTCGTCCTCGAAGGGAAGCTGCCGCGCGAGCTGAACGGCTCGTGGCTGGTGAGCGCGCGCCGCACCTACTACGACCTCGTCGCCTCGCGCATCGTCGATCAGGACTTCCCGCGGTTTGCCGACGTGCAGACGAAGGGCGTGTGGGAACTGGCGCCAGGGCGGACGCTGTCGGTGTTCGGGCTGCGCAGCCGGCAGGACGCGGCGCTGAACATCGACGAGGACAATGCCCGCGGTGAGTTCAACGACAACACCAGCAACAACCTGCTGTCGCTGCGGTTCGACGCGTCGCTCGGTACCACGGCCCAGTCGCACACGATCGCGTCGTACTCGGACAGCACCTCGACCTTCGGTGTCGATGCGGCGTTCGAGAACCGCAGCCAGCGCGCCAATACGTCTGGCGATGAGGGGCTCGACACGGCCAACGTGCAGTTCGAACGCCGGCTGGCCCTGCGTGACCTGTCGCTGCGGCAGGAGGTGACCTGGGCGGTCGGCACCCACATCATCGAGACCGGCGGCGAACTGCACGGGCTGGGCACCGAGCTGTCGTACGTGATCTCCGGCGACCGGAACCCGAACGAAACCAACGGCTCGTCGCAGCGCGGCGGCGCCGGCCTGCCCGACTCGCTGCTGTCGACCCGCGACGTCACGCGCAGCGGTCTCTGGCTGCTGGACCGCTGGCAGGCGCGGTCGTCGCTGCCGCTCGAAGCCGGCCTGCGGCTCGATCACAGCGGCGCGAACAACGACCTCCAACTGTCGCCCAGGCTGACCAGTACCTACACCTTCACGCCTCGTACGCGCCTGCGGGGCGCTCTCGGCCGCTACACGCAGAGCCCCGGCTACGAGAAACTGGTGCAGAGCGACTACGTGCTCGACCTGAGCGGCGCGGACGCCGCGCAGCTGCGCAGCGAGCAGGCGGTGCAGGCATCGCTTGGCCTCGAGCACGAGATTGGCAGTGCGATGCTCCGCGTCGAGGGCTATTACAAGGTGTCGTCGCGCCTGCTGGTGGGCGCCCTCGAGTCTGAGCCGGCCCGCCTGGCCCGCCTGGCCGCCTACGACTTCCCGGCTGCGCTGCGCCCGAACCTGCCGTCGGACGCCATCATCACCACGGCGCCGACCAACGACGGCCGTGGCCATGCCTACGGCTTCGATGTGTTCGTGTCGCGGACGTCGGCGCCCGCGTCGGCGCGCCTGCGCGGCTGGGCAAGCTACACCTGGGGCCGGGCTGAGCGCGAATCGTACGGACGGACCTACGCCTTCGAGTACGACCGCCGGCATGCCTTCTCCGCCGTGGCGTCGTATCGATTGTCGGACCGCTGGGAGCTGGCCACTACAACCCGGATCGCGTCGGGCTTTCCGCGCACGACGCCGCTCGGCGTGCGTGTGGTGGGTGCTGAGGATGTCGTCGATCGCGACGCCGACGGCAACGTCACCGAACTGCTGCCCAAGATCGACGCGGCGGGCAACTACTACTACGGCGTCAACTTCGGCGGCGTGCAGAACCTCAACAACGCGCGGCTGCCGGTCTTCGCCCGCCTCGACACGCGCGTCACCTGGAAGCCGCGCGGGGCGCGCGGACGATGGGAGCTGTATCTCGAAGTGATCAACCTGTTGAACCGCAAGAATGCCGGGTCGCTGACGCCGGAGCTCGAATACAACCCGGCGTCGGACCGCCCGACGATTGTGGAGAAGCGCGACCAGGGCATACCGCGCTTGCCAACGCTCGGTGTGCGGTTCCGGTTCTGAGGAAGAGGGAATTGGTCGGGGCGACTGGATTCGAACCAGCGACATCTCGCTCCCAAAGCGAGCGCTCTACCAGGCTGAGCCACGCCCCGACCGGTCGCACGGCTAGCGCCGCGGACAATTTATTCTAGTCTACTGGGACGAGGACTGAAACCCCGTCGCGGCTACGCCCCACTGAGTTGGAACACGCGTTAGAACATGTCCTCGAAGACGCGGTAGTGGTCGCCGTTCATGCCCAGCGCCCCGTATACCTGCTGCGCGCGGACGTTGGTGGTGTCAACGTAAAGCCGCAGTCCGCCGGCTCCGGCCACGGCCGCTGCCTGTCGAAGGTGCGCGTAGATGGCGCGGAACACCCCGTGCTGACGCGCCTCGGGCGACACGTAGACCGACTGAATCCACCACACCATCCGGTTGCGCCAGTCGCTCCATTCGTACGTGATCAGCGTCTGCCCGACGACTGTGCCGTCGAGTTCGGCGATCCAGTACGCGCCCGGAGCGCCACCCTCGAGCAGGACGCGTACACCCTCGCGCAGGACGTTCACGTCGAGCGCCAGTTTCTCCGTTTCCCGGGCCAACGCCAGGTTGCCTGAGACCACAAAGTCGAGGTCGGACAGCGCAGCGGGGCGAATGCGCAACACGGGCAACATCCTCGAGTGGGTCAGAACGCCGCAACCACTCCGAGGCTCGCGCGCCAGAAATCGAAGTGGGTGAAAGCGAGGCCGGAGCTCGAGAGATCGCTGAAGTCGAAGCCGGTCGCCCGGAAATCGCGGACGTCGGCACGGATGCCGAAGTGCGGGTTGATGAATCCGATCACGCCGCCACCCACGTTGATGGTGAAGTAGCTGTTCGAGATGCTGTCGGGCGAGGGCGTCGCGAGGCTCGCGAGCGAGGTCACGTTGAGCAGCAGATCGCCGGCGCCGACGGTGCCGTAGACCTTGACCGGCCCGATCTTCGGGCCGATGAGAAAGTTGCCGGAAAAGCTGATGGCGCGGTTCTTCGACAGGCCCGTCGCGGCGTTGTCGAGGATCTCCGGGTAGTAGGCGAACTCTCCTTCGACGCCGAAGATGGATCCGAGTTTACCGAGGGCAAGCCCAAAACCTGGCTTGGACTTGTCGCCGTTCGGCGATGGCGAACTCAGCGTGGTGGCGACAAAGGGACTGATGAATCCCTGCGCGGCGACATCGCGCACCAGGAACCCGCTGAGACACATGACCGCGACCAGCGTGACCTTCTTCATTGACGCCTCATTTCCAGGACCTGAGTGGACGACTCGGACGGAACGCACGAGTCGCGAGGCTATCACACGTGCCGCTACTGCTTCTTCGCCAGCGCCCGGTAGTACTCCTCGATTGCCTGCCTAAAGCCGCTCGGTACTTCGTCCGACCCCGAGAGCGACAACTGCTGATCGCCGCCGTCGGCCTTGCGGCGCAGGCCGAACTCGAACTTCTTCAGCTTGTCGAGCGCCTGCTGCTGGAGCAGGGCGAGCGAGTTGCCGTCGGTGAACGCGGCGTCGCTGTCGAGCGCCCGAAGGTCGCGCAGGATCTGGTCGAGGTCCTTCGTGTCGACGCCCGCCTGCGACAGCTCGCGACGCAGCGCTTGCGCGTCGTTCGACCACTCGCGGAAGTCATTACGGAACTGCCGCGCGTCGGACGGGTCGAAACGATAGGTGCCGCCATTGGCGCGATAGCCGTTGTCGTAACGGCCACCAACCGCGCCTCCGGCCATCTGGCCGTCAGCCGTGAGCCCGCCCTGCTGCCCGCCGGCCTGCTGCTGGCCGCCACCCTGCTGGCCGCCCTGCTGACCTCGCTGCCCCTGAGAACCCTGCTGCCCCTGTTGTCCCTGCTGGCCCTGGGACCCTTGTTGGCCTTGCTGACCCTGCGCGCCTTGCTGGCCCTGTTGTCCCTGCTGGCCCTGGGACCCTTGCTGGCCTTGCTGACCCTGCTGCTGGCCGCGGGCATTCTGTTCGCCCTGCTGACCCTGCTGACCGCGCGCATTCTGCTGGCCCTTGTCGCGCATGCGCTGGTCGAGCGACTCCATGCCGCGGACGAGGTCGCGCGCCTTGTCCACCGCGCGTCCCACCGCGTCCTGCTTGTCGGCCTGACCGAACGCCGCCTGCGCGTCGCCGATCTTGCCCTTCAGCCCTTCCAGGTTCGACTGGATGTCGGCTTCCATCGCCTTCGCGTATTCGCTGGCCTGGCCGCGGAGCGTGTTCTTGGTGTAGCGCACCTTTTCGCGCATGCGCTTGTCGGTGATGCTGCCAGCGGCTTCATCGAGCTTGCGGGCCGCGTCGCGCGCGTTGCCGCGTGCATCGTTCGCCAGCTTCTCGAGCTGATCCTGCAGCTGGCCCAATTGCTGGTCCATGGCGTCCTTGCGCGCTTGGAGCGATTGCGCTTTCGCGTCCTTTGCTGCGCCAGCGGTTCCCTCCATGCCTTGCACGTCGGAGGTGATCTGCTTCTGCTCGTCAGCCAGCGCTTCGGCCTGACGCATGGCGTCCGAGACGTCGCGCTGTCCGCGTCCGCTCTGGTTCTGTTGCAGCCGCTGTTGCGCCTGGCGGATCTTGTCGAGCGCGGCGGAGGCCTGCGCGCCGGCGTCGCGTGAGCCGTTGGCGGCGGCCTGCTTCATGGCGTTGGCCGCGTCCTGCAGCTGACGGGCGGCATCGGCAAGGTTCTGCTTCTGCTGTTCGCGCGTGAGCTGCTCGAGGCGACGGGCCGCTTCCTCAACTTCCTTGGCGAGCTGCCGCTGCGCCTGGCTGCCACCGCCACCACCCGACTGCTGACCGGCGGCGGCCATCCGCTGCTGACGCTCGGCCTCCTGCTGCTGGCGCCTGGCCAGTTCCTTCAGCTTCTCGGCCAGTTCGTCGACCTGCTTGTCCGCGCCCTGCTGCTCGGCGCGCTGCTGCATTTCGTACTGGTTCGCCAGCTTGTCGAGTTCGAGCTCGAACAGGTCGGCGAGATCTTCGGACATCTGGCTCTGTCCGCCGCCACCGCCGCCCCCACCCTGCTGCTGCGACACCTGCACTTCGTACTGCTGCTCAGCATCCTGCAGCAGCTTGAGCGCCCGCTGTTCGGGCGACAGCGCTTCCTTGGCCTGCAGCCCCTTGAGGTTGCCTTCGGCCGTCGCCATCTCCTTCGCAGCCTTGGGCAGTGCCTCGGCAATCACCTTGAACGCCGGATCGACCGAGTCGAGACGGCTGTTCATCTTGCCGCTCAGTTCCTCGACCTGCGCCCGCAGCTTGGACTGCGCCAGCGTGAGGAACACCGCCTGTTCGCGGAACTTGTCCGCCGACATCTTTGCGCGGTCGCGCACGATGTTGAATGTGGCCGCCACAATCTCGCGCTGCTGCTGCGAGAGCTGACCGACCTGGTTGCCGGCTCCGCCGCCACCACCGCCGCCCGCCATCGACTGCGCCGGCTTGTAGTCCTTCTTGAAGGGACGGATCTGGACGAAGTAGATGTCACTGGTCGTCGTCTTCGCGCCGTCGACGCCGTCGTTGTCGGCCGCCTTGGCGTAGTAGGAGACGAAGTCGCCCGGCTTCAGCCCAAGCTCTTCGAGATAGATGGTGTGACTCGCGGTCACTTCCGGCAATGCCTTCGCGCCGCCGAACAGGTGCACGGTCTTCTCGGCGCCGCCGTTCACCGAGTAGAACATCTCGACGCTCTTCACGCCGTAGTCGTCGTCGGCCTTCACTTCCGCGAAGACCTCCTCGAC
Organism: Vicinamibacterales bacterium; assembly: GCA_046596625.1. Lineage (GTDB taxonomy): Bacteria > Acidobacteriota > Vicinamibacteria > Vicinamibacterales > CAVVIG01 > CAVVIG01. The sequence continues at coordinate 5,746 of JBKJMH010000236.1, forward strand.
CGGCGTGGCGTTCGTGTCGCGCCCGGGCTTGTTGAACGCGACGCTCGGGCCCTGGTCGGTCAGGACGTCGACGGTGTACTGCGGCGAGGCATTCACCTTCTCGCCCGCCGGACCCTCGAGTTCGATCTTGTAGAAGCCCTGCGTCTTCACGGTGAAGTTCGCGGCGAAGGTGCCGTCGGCCTGCTTCGCCAGCGGCAGCGACTCCTTCTCGTTGAGGATGACGCGCCCGCCAGGCGTGGCCATGGTCGGGGTGATCGTCAGGCGGACGTCGGTGCCCTTGATGGCCGCGACGTCGCCGCCCGGTTCAATCGTGCGCGGTTCGAGACCGGTATAGCCCGGGAAGGTGTAGAGCATCACCAGCTTGTCCACTGTCGGCAGTTCGACGACGTCGAGCCGGAAGGTGGTGGAGCGGACGCCGTTCGACTCGACGTAGTAGTCGGCCGTCTTCTCCAGGTGGAACAGCATGCCTTCGAACGTGCCGGGCTCGTTCGACGACACGAGAGGCACCGGCTCGAAGGCGCCCTGCGGGTCGGTACGGAGCATCAGCGTGGCGTCGGCGGACGAGAAGCCGAGCAGCTTCGCCTTCACCGTCTGGTCGGTACCTCTCGGCACCTTGGTGCTGCCGGGAAGGACGTCGATCTTGTAGGGGCTGGACGCCTCGGCGCTGCGCGAGATGAGGAGCAGCGCAGACATGCCCGATCGGAGGAACGCGGGGCCGAACACGATGAGTAGTGTGGCCGCGGCCGCGATACCGCCGAGCGTCACCAGTTGACGCCGCAGGTTCGCACGTTCGACCACGCTGCCGTCGTCGAGCGCGTGGCACTTCTCGATGGCCTGGTCGACCAGCTTGTTGACGAGAGCCGGGGAGGGGCCGTGCCCGTTGTCTTCGACGGCTGGAATCGACTCGATGGCGCTGAGGATGGCCGTCTGCAGCGACGGATCCTTTTCTTCGAGGTACAGCGCCACCTGGCCGTCGGTGACGCGTCGTCGCAGCGGCAGCACGAAGCCGATGAAGACCAGCGCCGCGAACACCGCGAGGGCGATGATGCGAAACGAGATGATGGCGGTTGGCGAGAACCGCAATGCCTCGAGACTCGAGGCCGAGAGCAGCAGCGCCAGCAGCGTGCCGGCCACCACGATGACCGCGCCGCGCAGCGCAAGCTTCAGACGCCAGCGATTCCGGACGCGATGAATAACAGCGACGAGCTCGTCGCGACGATCGGAGCCACCCGGTTCGTAAGCCATCGTGCGCCTTCCTCCCAGTCCCCTGATGATACGTCCCGGGGATGAGGGATCCTTATAAAATCTCTATTCGACCGGGACGGTCGAATAGTCGTTGGTCATTGGTCGTTCGTCAGGTGTTCGCTTGCTGCGCACCTGAAGGTGCGCGGCTACGACATTCGGACGTAGCTGCCGACCTTCAGGTAAAGCGTTCCTTCTCCGAGAGCCGGTTCGCGACGATGAGCTCGGCGACGAGCAGCGCCAGTCCGGCCAGCAGCAGATACCACCAGATGTTCTGGCGTTTCTCCGCGTCCTCTGGGGTGATCTCGGCGGCGGCCGTCGTCGGGCTGACGGCCCGCGCCGCCCGGCCGGTGGCGGCGGCCACGAGCTCGCCGGTGTCGATGGGCGTCAGGTCCGATTCGGCCGGGTCGATGTTCACGGCAATCTGGTCGGCGCGCGCTGACGGAGTGGCGGCAGCACGCACCTGGTAGGCGCCGTGCTCGGCGAGCTCGAGAATCGACGGTTCGTTCGCGCCGATGGTGCGCCGCTCGCCGGCCGGGGTGATGACGACGCGGTCGGTCTGGCTCTTGAGCAGTGTGGCGAGGTCGACTACCTGACCCACGGTGGTCCATGCACTGTTCTGCTCGTAGTGCGAGACGTAGCGCACCAGTTGATGGACCAGCGGCAGGTAGACCGGCTTCAGTTCGAGGTCGTTCCACGAGTCGTCGAGCGTGGTCGTGAGCACAATGACGCGTCCGGCGCCGACGCGGCGTTCCGCCGCCGCAATGCCGCCATCGTCGTAGCGGGCGAGGACGCGCGCGTCAGGCACCGGTTGCACGGCGCGGTAACGCATGACCCGCGCAGCGGAGAAGTCGCCGCTGCGCGGCGCCTTGAAGACCTCGAACACCGGATGGCTGTAATCGCGGAAGCCGATGGTCGCACCGCGCCCATCCATGCGATCGACCACTGCGCCGAGCTGACCAGGCAGCAACTCGGTGTCGTTCTGTGGCCAGGTGGTCCGTTCGCCGACGGCCACAAGCAGCCCGCCACCGCCCTCGATGTAGCGCTTCAGCGCGCCGCCGGCGAAGGCGGGCGGAAGCATGGTGTCATTCAGGATGACCGCCGCGCGCGCCTCGAGCATCTGCGGCGTGACGCGGCTGGCCGGCACCACCTCGACGTTGAAGGTGGGCGTGTTGCCGATGGCGAGCGCCTTGGTCAGGTAGAAGCTGGAATCGGTGCTGCCGCTGTCCACCACCAGGATCGACACCGACTGGCTCGGCGTCAGGACGAAGTCGAACGAGTTGTCGGCCGGCATCGCATCCGACCCGGCCTTCACCACGCCGTGCACGGAGGGCTCGCTCAGGGTGAAGGGCGAGAAGGCCACCGACGCCGCGGCATTGGCGCCGACGCTGACTGACAGCGTCTCGATGACCCGCCCGTCAATCTCGAGCGTCACCGGCACGTTGGTCACTGCGTCACTGCCCTTGTTAGCCACACCGGCGGTGACCGTGATGCGTTCCTGGTTCGAGAACGACGAGCGTGCGAACTGCACGGACGGTACGGCGAGGTTGGCCGCCGTCTCCGTGGCGACCGACACCGGCGTGAGCGTCATCCCCTCGGGGAAGTGCACATCTTCCGACCCCGACCAGCCGGTCTTCTGGAAGTCGGAGATGAGGATCGCTTCCTTGCGCGGCAGGTTCGAGCGCGTGAGGATGCTCTCGGCCAGCTTCAGCGACGGGCCGAAACGGGTGCCGCTCGCGGTGAGCGACGCGGTGCCAAGCGCCGCCTGCAGGCGGCCACGATCCGAGGTGGCGCGCAGGTTCTCTTCCGCATTGCGGCTGAAGAGCACGAGCGTCGCCTTGTCGGTGCCGCCAATGGCGTCGATGACCCGCGACGCTTCCGCCTTCGCCCGCTGCCAGCGGTCGCCGTAGCCCATGCTGGCTGACTGATCGAGCAGGATCACCACTTCGCGCGAACCACCGCTGGCCGCCATGGCGGCGGCCGCGCTGGCGGGGAAGAACGGGCGCGCGAACGCAGCCACGATGAGCGCCAGTGCCGCGGCGCGCATCAGCAGCAGCGCCCAATGGCGAATGCGGCGCCGGCGAACGGACTGGTAGGGAATCTTCTGCACGAACATCAGCGACGGGAATTCGACGACCCGCTTGCGTTCGCGCTGAATCAGGTGGACCAGCACCGGCACGGCCAGCGCGCCGAGACCGAGCAGCAGGAAAGGTGAGAGGAACGCCATCGGCTACTTGACCCGCGCCAGCTTCTGGCGGCTCGACAGATACGAGAAGAGCGCCTTGTCCAGTGGTTCGCTGGTGTTGCACAGCGCGTAGTCGATGCGCTGCTCGGAGAACTTCGCACTGAGGCGGGCGATGTGCTCCTGAATCAACCGCCGGTACTCGGCACGGAACGACTGCGGCACGACGGGAACTTGTTCGCCGCTCTCGAGGTCCTGGAAGGTCGACGCGTCGGTGAAGTCGAAGTTGATTTCCTGCGGGTCGAGGACGTGGAAGACGATCAGGTCGTTGCCGAGGAACCGCAGCGGCTTGATGGCGTCGAGCACCGCATCCGGGTCGTCATAGAAGTCGGAGATCAGCAGCAGGATGCCGCGGCGCTTGAAGTGTTCGGCCATTTTGTTGAGCGGCGCGCTCAGGTGGCCGGGGCGCTCGGACTTCGCCTGGGCGAGCGTGTGCAGCACCATGTCGAAGTGCTTCGCCGACGGCGGCACGTGCGTCACGATGTCTTCGTCGAAGGTGACGATGCCGACGCGGTCGCGCTGGCGATGCGCGAGGTAGGCGACGCACGCCGCCAGGAACGAGCCGTACTCGAGCTTGGACACGCCGTTGCTCGCGAACTTCATCGACTTCGAGATGTCGAAGAGGATGCTGAAGTTCGTGTTGGTATCGGCTTCGTACTGCTTGATGTAATAGCGGTCGGTCCGGGCGTACAGCTTCCAGTCGACGCGGCGGATGTCGTCACCCGCCACGTAGCCGCGATGTTCGGCGAAGTCGACCGAGGCGCCGAAGAAGGGCGCGCGGTGGAGGCCGTTGATGAAGCCGTCCACCACATTGCGCGCCAGCAGTTCGAGGTTGCCGATCCGGGCAAGCACCTTCGGATCGACGAACCGCGCGCCTGCCATCTGTCCGCTGCTGTTCGTTGCCATTGGCTCCGTCTACCTGCCTGACCAGCCCTGCCTGCCCCACCCGCCCTACATGCCCGACGCGGGCACGGGCACACGGTCCAGCAGTTCGTCGATGATGGCGTCGGTCGAGATGCCTTCCGACTCGGCGCGGAAGTTCACCAGCACGCGGTGGCGCAGGACCGGATGCGCCATCGCCTTGATGTCCTCGAAGCTGACGTGGTAGCGGCCGCTGGTGAGGGCGCGCGCCTTGCCGCCAAGCACCAGGTACTGCGCGGCGCGCACGGAGGCGCCGAACGCCACCCACTTCTTGACCGATTCTGGTGCGTTTGCCGCATTCGGACGGCTGGTGCGCACCAGCGACAGCGCGTAGCGCAGGACCGGGTCGGCCACCGGCACGCGGCGGACGAGGCGCTGGAACGCAATGAGGTCTTCGGCGTTCACCGGCCGGTTGAAGTGCGGGTCGATGATGCCGGTGGTCTCGCGGACGACCGCGAGTTCCTCTTCCTCGGGCGGATGCACCATGAGGATATGGAACATGAAGCGATCGAGCTGGGCTTCCGGGAGTGGGTAGGTGCCTTCGAGCTCGATCGGGTTCTGCGTGGCGAACACGTAGAACGGCTCCTCGAGCTGGTAGGTGCGCCCCTGGATGGTGACGCGGTGTTCCTGCATCGCCTCGAGCAGCGCCGCCTGTGTCTTGGGCGGCGTGCGGTTGATTTCGTCCGCCAGCACGATGTTGCTGAAGATCGGACCTGGCGCGAACATCATCTGGCGCCGGCCGGTGGCCGGATCTTCATTGATGATGTCGGTGCCGGTGATGTCCGACGGCATCAGGTCGGGCGTGAACTGGATGCGCTTGAACTTCAGCTCCAGCACCTGCGCCAGGGTCTGGATGAGCAGCGTCTTCGCCAGCCCGGGCACGCCGATGATCAGGCTGTTGCCGCCGACGAACAGCGTCTGGAGCACCAGCTCCATGACGTGATGCTGCCCGATGATCCGCTTGTGCAGTTCTTCCAGAATGGCCGTGCGTCCGGCATTCATCCGGTCGGCCAGTGCGATGTCGTCGTGCTGCAGGTCTACGTTGTTCGCCACGCGGGGCTCCTCAGTTCTTCAGGCTTCGATGCGTTACTGTCCAACTCAGTGCGTCAACCCGTAGATCACGTAGTTGACGCCGAGCTTGTAGGCTTCGTTCTCCTCGGGCACGGGCGCGAGGCCCTGACCCGAGTATTCCCAGTACTCGGAGATGTCGTTGTTGAAATTCACGATCGCCATCAGCCGCTTGTCCGGATCGTTATCCTCGAACAGGCCGTAGTAGACCGGCGGCGCCTGCTCTTCGTACGGCGGCAGGAACCGGAGCGGCTCCGGAATCTCGAAGAACGAGTGGAAGATCGGGTGCGTCCCGTCGAGCTCCACCCACCGGGCTCCGGGAACGACGCGGTTCATCTGTGCGACGAATGGCGCCCAGCCGCCGCGCTCCTCGGCGAAGTCGTCGAAGATCACGAAGCCGCCCTTGCGCAGGTAGGCGTGGAAGCCCCGCACCTCTTCGTCCGTGAGGAACATGTAGCCCGGTTCCGACATGTACGCGACGGGGTAGCGGCCCAGTTCCGGGTCGTCGAGCCCCATGACATTGCTCTCGGTGATGCGCGGCTTCAGGTTCGTCACATCGTTCATGATCTGCATGAAGTGCTGTTCGCCGTACGGATAGTCGTGCGACCACGGTATCCGCTGCGACTGGTACGGTACCGGCGGGCCGTAGCGCAGCCGGACGAACGTGAACTGCCCGGTGTAGTCGACGTTCGGCCGAATCGCCGGCCCCTGTGCGGCGCCGTACCGCAGTCCCGGACTCTGCGCGAAGGCCGTTGCGGCCAGGGCCGCGAATGCCAGCGCCACGAGCCCGCGTGTCATTTCCTGCCTTCGCGTTCCCGAATCTGCCGGCTGGTTACGGCCAGGTCCGTCACCAGCGTCTCGAGCTGGGCGGCGTAGGCCCCCGGGTCCATCGCATCCTTCTTGAGCCGAAGTTCGTTCACCTGACGCTCGAGGACGTCGCGCCGTTCGAGCAGCGCGCGCAACGCCGGGTCCATGTTCTGTGCTGCGGCCGTGCGCGAGCGCTCCGGAGCGAAGAACTGCGTCGAGGCGAGCTTGCCCTGGCTGCTGTCGTCGAGGGTCGCATGCTCGGTGAGGATGTGGCCACCCTGCTCGTAGGCGGCTTTCGTCTTCGCGACGGCAAAGTCGAAGGCTTCCTGCACCGACACGCGACCGTTCCGATCGCGGTCCGCCTCTTCGGCGTCGAGTGCCTGCACGAAGAACTCGGCAAAGCGCGTCTCGTTCCGCTCGCCGCCGGTCTTGGTTGCTGTGACGATGGTGCGGGCCGGGCCGGCCAGTGGCTGCAGGAACGCCCCACTCGAACTGCTGGTGTTCACGAACACGATCTTCTGGGAGGGAAAACGGCCGAGC
>JBKJMH010000333.1:0-3620 GCA_046596625.1 Vicinamibacterales bacterium
ACCCCCTCGGTTGTCGCGTTCACCAAGTCGGGCGAACGCCTGGTGGGTCAGGTTGCGAAGCGCCAGGCGGTCACCAATCCCGAGAACACGGTGTTCTCGATCAAGCGTTTCATGGGACGTCGCTTCGATGAAGTGGGCGAAGAGATGACCATGGTCCCGTATCACGTGGTGCCCGACGGCCAGCGTGTCACGGTGAAGGTCGACGGTCAGGCCAAGCCGCTCACCCCGCCCGAGATTTCGGCGATGGTGCTGCAGAAGTTGAAGCAGGCGGCGGAGGAGTACCTCGGTCAGACCATCACCCAGGCGGTGATCACCGTTCCGGCCTACTTCAACGACGCCCAGCGTCAGGCAACCAAGGACGCCGGCCAGATTGCCGGCCTCGAGGTGATGCGCATCGTCAACGAGCCGACGGCGGCGGCGCTGGCCTACGGCCTCGACAAGAAGAAGGACGAGACGATTGCCGTCTACGACTTCGGCGGCGGCACGTTCGACATCTCCATCCTCGAAGTGGGGGAGGGCGTCGTCGAGGTGAAGGCCACCAACGGCGACACGCACCTCGGGGGCGATAACCTCGATCAGCGCGTCATCGAGTGGATCATCGCCGAGTTCAAGAAGACGGAAGGCATCGACCTCGGCAAGGATCGCATGGCGCTGCAGCGCCTGAAGGAAGCCTCGGAGAAGGCGAAGATGGAGCTCTCCACGGTGATGGAGACCGACATCAACCTGCCGTTCATCACCGCCGACCAGACCGGCCCGAAGCACCTGCAGATGAAGCTGACGCGGGCGAAGTTCGAGCAGCTGGTCGACGACCTGCTCGAGCGGACGGTCGGTCCGACGAAGCAGGCGCTGGCTGACGCCGGACTCGACCCGTCGAAGATCGACGAGGTGGTGCTCGTCGGCGGCTCGACGCGTATCCCGAAGGTGCAGCAGATCGTCAAGGCGATCTTCGGCAAGGACCCGCACAAGGGCGTCAACCCGGACGAAGTCGTGGCCATCGGCGCCGCCGTCCAGGCCGGCGTGCTGGCGGGAGACGTCAAGGACCTGCTGCTGCTCGACGTCACCCCGCTGTCGCTCGGCATCGAGACGATGGGCGGCGTGATGACGCCGCAGATTGCTCGCAACACCACCATCCCCACCCGCAAGAGCGAGGTGTTCTCGACCGCATCGGACAGCCAGACGACCGTCGAGATTCACGTGCTGCAAGGGGAGCGTTCGCTGGCGCGGGACAACCGCACACTGGGCCGCTTCCATCTCGACGGCATCCCGCCCGCGCCGCGCGGCGTGCCGCAGGTCGAGGTGACGTTCGACATCGATGCCAACGGCATCGTGAACGTGCAGGCCAAGGACCTCGGCACGGGCAAGGAACAGAAGATCACCATCACGGCCTCGAGCGGCCTGAGCAAGGACGAAGTCGACCGCATGATGCGGGAGGCCGAGTCGCATGCCGATGAGGACAAGAAGCGCCGCGAAGAGATCGAGAGCCGCAACAAGGCGGATCAGGCGGTCTACGGCGCCGAGCGCTTCATCAAGGACTCGGGTGACAAACTGCAGGCAGACGACAAGACGGCCATCGAGGCCGCCATCGAGGCGCTGAAGAAGGCGATCGAGTCTGGCGAGGCCGCGGCCATCGCTCGCGAGATGGAGAACCTCACCCAGGCCCAGCACAAGGCGGCCGCCGCGCTGTATCAGCAGGCGGCTCCGGGTAACGGCCAGGCGCCTGGCGGCGATGGCCCTGGCGCGGGCGCAACCGGCGGCGACTCGTCCAGTGGTGCGGGGTCGTCCGGCCCGCAGGGTGACGTCATCGACGCAGAAGTGGTCGACGACAAGTAGGTAGAGCACTGAATTGTAGAATTCAGAGTTCAGAATGCAGATTGGAACGTCAGCAGGTTTGGGAATTTCTAATCTGAAATCTGCAATCTGAAATCTGCAATTTCCCAAGTCCATGGACTTTTACGTGTTGCTCGGAGTGGAGCGAGAGGCGACGGCCGCTGACATCAAGCGTGCCTACAAGCGTCTGGCGCGCAAGTTCCATCCCGACATCAATCCTGGCGACCGTCTGGCGGAACAGCAGTTCCGCCAGATCGCCGAAGCGTACGAAACGCTGGTCGACCCCGACCGCCGGCATCACTACGACGTTGGCGGTGGCCCGTCGATCACGGTCGACGCTGTCACGTTCGGATTCGAGGGGTTCGACTTCTCGATGCGGGTCAGCGGCGATGCGGCGCCGACCTTCGGCGATCTGTTCGCTGACGTGTTCACGCAGCGGGCGTCGGGACCGGCGCACGGGCAGGAGCGCGGGGTCGACCTGCACGCCGCCCTGCGGCTGTCGTTCGAGGACGCCATGCGTGGCGGCTCGCGGCAGGTGACGGTGACGCGCCTGGTGCACTGCCGCGGCTGCCGCGGTACCGGGCACGTGACGATGCCGGAGCGGAGATGCCAGCACTGTCACGGCTCGGGTGTGGTGAAGTCGACGCGCAGCCACATGATCTTCTCGAAGCCGTGTGCGCCGTGCGGCGGCACGGGCGTCCAGGCGGTGGCGCGCTGTCCCGAGTGCCACGGCCGACAGCTGGAGATGCTGTCCGAGTCGGTGGGGGTCGGATTGCCGGCCGGCCTGCAGGACGGCGCCCGCATCCGTCTCGATGGCAAGGGGCACGCCGGCGCGAACGGCGGACCCGCCGGCGACCTCTACATCGCGGTGGAGGTCGAGCCGCATCCTCGGTTCCGGCGCGATGGCGACGACCTGCACCTGACGGTGCCTGTTGCCCTGCACGAGGCCGGACTCGGCGCGAAGATCGACGTGCCGTCCTTCGACGGTCCCGTGCGGCTTCGGGTGCCGCCGGGCACGCAGTCGGGGCAGCGCTTCCGGCTGAGTGAGCGCGGCGCGCCATCACCGCGCGACGGACGCCGCGGCGACCTCGTCATCGAGGTGCGGCTGGTGCTGCCGCGGCTCCTCGACGAACGCTCGAAGGAACTGCTGCGTGAATTCGGCCGTATCAACAGCGCCGACGTGCGCCAGGAGCTGGCATGAAGAAGACCGGCAAAGCCTATTTCATGATCAGTGTGGTGGCGCAGAAGTACAACATCCACCCGCAGACGCTGCGCCTGTACGAACGTGAAGGGCTCCTCAAGCCGTCGCGCACCGAGGGGAACACGCGGCTGTACTCCGAGGACGACCTCGAGCAGCTCGAGACCATCCTGTCGCTCACGCGCGACCTCGGCGTGAACCTCGCCGGCGTCGAGATCATCTTGAACATGCGCCGGAAGATCGAGCGCATGCAGGCCGAAGTGAACGAGTTCATGGCCTATGTGAAGACAGAGCTGTCGCGCGGCATCGACGCCGCCTGGGAGCAGCGCCTGAACACCGCGCTGGTGAAGTCGGGTCCGACCGATTTGGTGCGTGCCTCGACGCAGACCACGCCGCCGCCGGCGCCGACAGTGCCGCCGGTCGAATAGGACAGGCACATCCGTGCATCTGTAGCCGCGCACCTTCAGGTGCGCCGTGCCACGGCCGACCTGAAGGTCGGCAGCTACGTACTGCTGGTATACTGCCGTCTCCCCTCATGCCCTGCGAATTCTGCGACGACACTGGCTGGAAACCTGTCGAGGACAACGGTGTCCGC
>JBKJMH010000372.1:0-16830 GCA_046596625.1 Vicinamibacterales bacterium
CACCGCCCGATCAGTATGGCTACGCGACCGCGACCATCAGGCCGTGTCACTCATGCCGCAGTACTCGTTTCATCTCAGCCGGTCGGGAATCGGCACTTGTACCACGGGCTGCTAGGCCCGCGTAATTTACACGGATGTAACACGTCGGAAGCACCGCCGATACACACGGCCGATAGCGTTAGGGCAGACTTTTCGGGAGGTTCAGTGACGAACCGCCGGAGGAGTTGTGAAGTCATTCGCCCGATATGCTGTTCTCGCGTGGGTTTCGGTAATGGTCCTGCTCTGCGGCGCTGACAGCGCGCGGGCCCAGACGCCCGCGCCCGTCGCGCCACCCGCCGCCGCTCCGAAGCCGGACGACACGCCGTCCATCCGGCTTGGCGCCGTGCTGTTTGCCGACTACACCTACACCGCCGCGCCTGAGTCGACCGACACGGACGGCAACAGCTACCATCCGAATCAGTTCAACGTCGGTCGCAGCTACATCAACCTGACCGGCACCCTCAACCACATCGTCAACTTCCGCTTTACGCCCGACATCGCGCGCGAGACCGGCGCCGGCAGTTCGCTGAGCGGCAGCCTCACCTTCCGGGTCAAGTACGCCTTCGGCCAGGTGAACCTCGACGACTGGATGTCGCGCGGCTCGTGGGTGCGCTTCGGCATCCAGCAGACGCCGTGGGTCGACTTCCAGGAAGGGATCTACCGCTACCGGTTCCAGGGGCAGGTGTTCTCCGAGCGTGAGGGCTACCTCTCCTCGTCCGACGCAGGTCTGTCGTTCCGCTACAACATGCCGTCGAACTACGGCGAGATCCACGTTGGCGTCTACAACGGCGAGAACTACAACCGGGTCGAGGTCAACGACCAGAAGGCGTTGCAGGTGCGCGCCTCGGTCCGGCCGTTCGCCCAGGGGAGCGCCGTGCTGCGCGGGCTCCGTGTGCACGGGTTCTACGACGCAGACAACTACGTGAAGAGCGGCGAGCGGCGGCGAGCCGATGTCGGCGTCACCTTCGAGCACGCGCGGTTGAACACCGGCATCGAGTACCTGGACACGGCCGACCAGACGTCGGTGAGCCGGACGTCGGTGAGCGGCCGCGGCTATTCCGTGTGGGCCACGCCGCGCGCGACGAACGGCTGGGAAGCGCTGCTCCGCTACGACCACATGATACCGGATACGTCGCTGTCGAACCAGGCGCGCACGCGCACCATCGCCGGTGTGTCGTACTGGTTCCCGCGCCAGGGCGCAGTGACCACCGCGCTGCTCGTCGACTACGACGGACAGACCTTCCACAACTTCAGCACGGTGCTCCCCAAGCAGGAGCGGATCGCCGTGCATGCGCTCGTGAACTTCTAGAGAGGTTGGATTTCGATGACGACTGCGATGTTCCGCTCGTTCGTTCGTGTCGCGCCCGTGGTGCTCGCCGTCGTGACGGCGGCCTGTGGCGGCGGCACGGCCACCGATGACAAGGCGGCCGCACCGGCGGCTGGTGCGAAGATCCAGATCAACGGCGCCGGCGCCACCTTCCCTTATCCGATCTACTCGAAGTGGTTCGACGAGTACCACAAGAAGCACGAGACGATCGAGATCAACTACCAGTCGATTGGTTCGGGCGGCGGCATCCGGCAGGTGAGCAACGAGACCGTGTTCTTCGGCGCCACCGATGGCCCGATGACCGATGAGCAGTTGAAGGCGGCACCTGGGGCGATTCTCCACTTCCCGATGGTGCTCGGCGCGGACGTGCCGGTCTACAACCTGCCTGGTGTGGCTGACCTCAAATTCACCGGTCCGCTGCTGGCTAACATCTTCCTCGGCACGGTCAGGAAGTGGAACGACCCGGCCATTGCGGCGGTGAATGCCGGCGTGGCGCTGCCGAACTCCGAGATTACCGTCGTGCATCGCTCAGACGGGTCGGGCACCACCTACATCTGGGCCGACTACCTCTCGAAGGTGTCGCCGGAGTGGAAAGCGAAGGTTGGCGTCTCGACCGCCGTCAACTGGCCGGCCGGCGTCGGCGGCAAGGGGAACGAGGGTGTTGCCGGTCTGGTCAGCCAGACGCCGGGTTCGATCGGCTACGTGGAGCTCGTCTACGCGCTCCAGAACACGATCGCGTTCGGTTCGGTGCAGAATGCCAACGGCGAGTTCGTGAAGGCGACCACGGAATCGGTGACCGCCGCCGCGGCCGCCTCGGCAGGCACGATGCCGGCCGACTTCCGCGTGTCGATCACGAATGCCGCCGGTCCAGGCGCGTATCCGGTGTCGTCGTTCACATGGATGCTCCTCTACGAAGACCCGAAGGACAAGGCGCAGTCGAAGGCCATGGTCGACTTCGTGAAGTGGGCGCTCACCGATGGTCAGCAGTTCGCGAGCCAGCTTGGGTACGCGCCGCTGCCAGCCGACGTGGTGAAGCAGGAACTGACCGTGCTTGAGCGGGTGAAGACGCAGTAGTCGTATGCGGAAAGATCTGGGATTCAGAGTCGGGACGGGGCTCTTCGGAGCCCTCCTGGTTCTCATCGTCGCGGCAATCGGGTTCGAACTGGCGCGGCAGTCGATGCTGTCAATCCAGAAGTTCGGCCTCGGCTTCTGGACCTCGTCCACGTGGGACCCGGTCGCCGGCGAATTCGGCGCGCTGCCCTTCATCTGGGGCACGCTCTACTCGTCGGTACTGGCGCTGGCCATCGCAACCCCGATTGCCATCGGCATCGCCGTGTTCATCACCGAACTGTGTCCGCCGTGGCTGCGCCAGCCCCTGGTGTTCCTCACGGAACTGCTGGCGGCCATCCCGTCGATCGTCTACGGCCTCTGGGGCATCTTCGTGCTCGTGCCGGCGGTGCGCTGGCTGCAGACCGCGCTGCCGGACGGGCTGCGCGCGCTGCCGATCTTCACCGGCCCGCCGCTGGGTGTCGGGATGCTGGCAGCCACTCTTATCCTCGCGGTGATGGTGGTGCCGTTCACGTCCTCGGTCACCCGCGAAGTCCTGAAAGCTGTGCCGATGGCGCAGCGGGAAGGGGCGTATGCGCTGGGCGCCACACGCTTCGAGGCGATCTCCGCGGCGCTCCACTACGCCAGGACCGGCATCATCGGCGCGGTGATGCTCGGCTTCGGCCGCGCCCTCGGCGAGACGATGGCCGTCACCATGGTGATCGGCAACAACCCGCAGGTGTCGGCGTCGCTCTTCGCGCCCCAGTACACCATGGCCGCCGTGCTCGCCAACGAGTTCACCGAAGCGGCGGACGAACTCTACCTCCACGCGCTCACCGAGATCGGGCTCGTGCTCTTCGTCATCACGCTCATCGTCAACGGTCTGTCGCGCCTGCTCATCTGGAGTATGGCCAACAGCACCAAAACGGCTCGCGTGCCCGCGGCGGCACGGCCGGCCACGGTCGAGGGCTGACGCGATGATGCGACGCAAACTCGTCTCGAGCCTGTTCGTCGGCTTCTGCGCCGGCGCCGTACTGCTGGCGCTGATTCCGCTGGCGATGATCCTGTTCTTCGTGATCTCGCAGGGCGTTCGCGCCCTGAACCTCGACTTCTTCACGCACATGCCGACGCCGGTCGGCGAAGCCGGTGGCGGCATGGCGAACTCCATTGTCGGCACGCTCATCCTGACCGCCCTCGGTTCGGTGATGGCCATCCCGATCGGCGTGCTCAGCGGTGTCTACATGTCGGAGTACGCCGGCACTCGCATGGCATCGGCCATCCGGTTCGCCGCCGACACCCTCAACGGCGTCCCGTCCATCGTGATCGGTGTCTTCGCCTACGGCATCGCCGTGCTGCCGTTCAAGCAGTTCAGCGCCCTGGCCGGTGGGCTGGCGCTCGGCATCATGATGATTCCGATCATCGCGCGCACGACGGAGGAACTGCTGCTGCTGGTGCCAGGCACCATGCGTGAGGGGGCGCTGGCGCTCGGCGCGACGCGCGCCCGCGCGGTCTTCACCGTGGTGTTGCCGGCGGCTGCGCCAGGCATCGTGACAGGCATCGTGCTCGCCCTGGCGCGCATCGCCGGGGAGACCGCGCCGCTGCTGTTCACGTCGTTCAACAACCGCTTCTTCAGCTCGAACGTCACCCAGCCGATCTCGTCGCTGACCGTGCAGGTGTTCACCTACGCCATCTCGCCCTACGAAGACTGGCACCGCCAGGCCTGGGCCGGCGCGCTCGTGCTCGTGTCCATCGTCCTCGTCTGCTCGCTGCTGGCTCGGTTCGCGACGCGCAACATGTCGGGTTTCACTCGAACGTGAGTATTCTGGCGCGTCGTGTTCGGCGGGTTACCGCCGCGGGAACTGATCCGGGTTGTTCGTGAAGGCCGCATCGACGCCGAACGTGTAGAGGAACTGGGCCATCTCATCCCGCACCGACGGGTAGCTCGTCTTCTCGTCGGCGCGAAAGGTCCACACGGTGACGGTGAGACCGAGTGCGTGGGCGCGCGTCACGAGGTCCGGGTGCGACGCGACCAGCTTCTTCTCCGGCGCGATACCCTGCGCGAATGTCGCCAGGTCCTTCAGCTGCGCGTCGGTGATGTCCTTCTCATCCGACGTCAGGAACACGCGCGGCACGGTGGGCAATTCCACCGACATGCGCTTGATCGTCGGCCGATCGAACGACTGGATGATGACCGGGGTCTTCTTCAGCGACTCCACCGTATCGAGACCGTGCTTCTTCATCGACGCGACGAACAGCTTCGCCATGTCGATGCCGCGGCTCTCGTAGAGCGGCGGCGACTTCAGTTCCGGATACACGCCCACGCCCGGGTGCTGCTGCACGCGCGCCAGCATCTCATCCCAGGTTGGCACTTGCGCCCCCGTGAACTTCGCATCAAACCAGCTCCCCGCGTCGAGCCGCTTGATTTCGGGCACCGTGAAGTCGTTCGCCACCCAGCGCTTCTCGCCGTTGCGCCCCTTCACCACCGGGCTGAACCGCGCGGCGTAGACGTCTTCCACGTTCGTCGTGCGCTCCAGCGTGTCGTCGTGCAGGCACACCAGCACGCCGTCCTTCGAGACGGCCAGGTCGGGCTCGACGAAGTCGGCCTTCTGGCTGATGGCGAGGTCGTACGCCGCGAACGTGTGTTCGGGGGCGTAGCCCGACGCACCGCGGTGCGCGATAAGCACCTTCGGCGCGTCGGCTCCGCGCACGAGCATCGTGGCCGCGACCACGCCGAGGCCAGCGAACAGCAGGGAAGTGAGACGGTAAGAGGTCATGAGCGGATTATAGGCGGCGGGCATTGCGGTCGCGTGACGATGGTGTTGCGCTGGTGCAATGAAAGAGGCCCTGAGGACATATGCCCCAGGGCCTTCGGTCGTCAGTGTTGTGGGAGCCCAGAGCCTGAAGCCCTAAGCCCGAAGCCGTCTAGAAGTTCAGCCTGAACGCAAGCTGCACCTGGCGGTTGGTGCCGAGGCCCACCGTGGTGCCGACCGTGCTGGCGAGGCGCCCGAAGGCACTGCCCGCGGCTGCCGCCGTGTAGGGCTGTCCCGGCTGCACCTTGTTCGCTTCCGTCGTGCTGCTGCTCGGCAGCGCGTTGGCGAGCGTCGACGGCGGGTTCGTGAAGTTATTCGTGTTGAAGAGGTTGAACACCTCCACGCGGAACTCGCCGCTGGCGCGGCCGAACGGCACCTTCTTGGCGATGACCATGTCCATCTGTCGGAAGGACGGGCCGTGCAGCGCATTGCGCTCGAGGTTACCGAACGTGCCGGGCTTCGGTGCGGCGAATGCGGCCGGGTTCAGGAACAGCAGCCCGCCGTTCGTGACGAACGGGTCCACGCCAGCAACCAGGTCAGGCCGGCGCGTGGCGCGCGAGGCACCGCCGCCGGGCGTGTTGACGACCGCCGTGCGGTCGGCCGCCGGGTTCAGGAAGGTGTTTCCCAGAGCGTCGACGTAGACGATGTCGTTGCGGCCGATGGTGACGTTGATGGGCAGACCGCTGCGGCCGTTGAAGATGCCGCCGACGCTCCAGCCGCCCGTGAACAGTCCCTTGCCGGGGAGCGTGTAGAGAGCGCTGAAGTTGTAGGTGTGGCGCACGTCGAAGTTGTTGTAGCCGTTGTCGTACTCGTAGTCGTCGATCGCCCGCGCGTTGTTCCCGGCGGTGACGGCTTCGTTCGAACCGCCGGTGTTGCCCTTGCTGGAGCCGAGCGTGTACTGCCCATTCAGCACGAGGCCGCTGGCCGAGCGCCGCGTCAGCGACAGCTGCATCGCGTTGTAGCTGTCACGACCGCCGCTCGTCTTGTAGTCGATCTCGGCGTACGGACGCTGGATGCTCGCAATCGACGACCCTGGGCAGAGCGAGCCGGACAGCACCTGGCCGCTGGCGCAGGTGACGATGTCGAATTCGCGCACCTGGGTGCCGGCCGCGGCGCCGTTGCTCTGCACGCCGATCGTGCGGTTGGCGATGCTGCGGAGGAACAGGTTGCGTCCCTGGCTGCCGACGTAGGCAACCGTGGCGGCCATGTTGCCGGGCAGTTCCTGCTGCAGCGACACCGTCTCGCTGTAGACCTTTTCCGGCAGCGTGTATTCGTTGGCGTAGGCACGCGGCTGGTACGAGCGGTTCTTCGGGTTGTTGATGAAGTTGGCCCGGATGGCGTTCGCATCCACCGGGAAAGCGAGCAGGGCGCCCGACGTCACCGTGGTGCTGATGCGCTCGGCTTCCACCGGCTGCAGCTGATCTTCCGTCTGGCCGGGGCCGACGAAGATGCCGCCGCCGGCCTTGATCACTGTCTTCGATGACGGCATCCATGTGGCCGACACGCGCGGTTGGAAGTTCGTCTTCTTCATCGTCAGGAACGGCGTGGTGTTCGGGTCGATGAGGCCGGTGTCGATGTTGAACTTCACGATGCGGTTGTCGCGCTCGCGCAGCGGCGTGTAGTAGTCGTAGCGAAGGCCGTAACTCAGCGTGAAGCTGGGCGACACGCGCCACTCGTCCTGGGCGAACGCCACGAAGTAGTTCTGCACCGTGTGCTTCATGCCGCTCGCACCGTCGTTGAACGGGCTGGGCTCGCTCAGGTCGCCGAAGTACTGGATGCTGGTCGGCGTGTTGGCGAGGAAGCCTGAGACGTTCGCGAAGGTGTAGGTGATGCCGCCCTGCTGGTCGGTGGCCATGCGGATGAGGCGCACATCGCCGCCCACCTTCATCAGGTGATTGCCGGCCGTGCGCGACAGCGTGTCGGCAAACGTCAGCGAATACGGGTCGTACGGAGCGCTGCGGCCGTTGCCGGCGCTGTTCACGCGAACCAGGCCGCCCGGTGTGGCGAGGCCCGTCGAGGAACCCTGGCCGGCGATGCCGCTGTTGGCCACCGTGCCGCTCAGGCTCAAGTTGAGGTTCTCGAAACCAGCGCTCGTGTTCGCACCGATGCGCGTCGGCGCCGCGTTGTAGCCGAACTTGAACTCGTTCACGCTCGTGCCGAGCAGCCCCTGCAGATTCACCACGGCGTTCGACGGCTTGGCCGTCATGTACAACTGCTTGCCCGTGACGCCAACCGGGTCGAGGTTGTCGCCCTGGTCGTGGAAGACGCGAGTGTAAGCCGACCAGTTGCTGCTCAGTCGGTAGTCGAGGCGCGCCGAGTAGGCGTTCTCGGTGACGCGCTGCACGCCCTGCAACTGCACGATGTCGAGGTCGGCGTTGGCGGAGGCGCCCGGGATGATGACGGCACCAGGCGCCAGGAAGCCCGGGCGCAGTGCCGCAATCGCGGGGACGGCGCGTGACCAGGCCGCGGCGCTTGGCACCGCTTCCACGAAGTTCTTGCCGGCATCGAGCCGGTAGCCTTCGTAGCTGCCGAAGAAGAACGCCCGGTTCTTCAGGATGGGGCCGCCAACCGAGCCGCCGAACTGGTTCTGCTTCAGCGACGACTTCGGACCGGCCGACTGCACCGTGCCGTCGGTGTTGCGGATGGCGTCGAAGTAGTTGCGCGCGTCCAACTTGTCGCTGCGCACGTACTCGAACAGCGAGCCGCGGAAGCTGTTGCCGCCGCTCTTGGTGACGACGCTCACCTGTCCGCCGGTGCCCGTCCCGAACTCCGCGGCGTAGCCGCTCGACTCGACGCGGAACTCCTGGACGTTCTCGAGGCTCGCCTGCAGCTTGAACGGCGTCTTGTTTTCGCCGTTCGCATTACCTGGCGACGCGTCGACGATGGCCGAGCCTTCGACGCCGTCGTACTTGATGACGTTCTGCTCGTTGGCGCGGCCCGAGAAGCGGATATCCTGCCAGGTCCCGTCGCCGGCGTTCTGCGAGCCTGGCGCCTGCAGCATCAACTGCGACATCTGGCGGCCGTTCACCGGCAGGTTCTGCACTTCGCGCTCGCTCACGTTCGCGCCGATGCGCGCGGAGCTGATGTCGAGGACCGGTGCCGTCGCGATGACGGTCACGTTTTCCTGCACGCCGGCTGGACGGAAATCGAAGTCGAGCGCGAGTTCCTGACCGACCGCCAGCGGGAGGCTGGCGTATTCGATAATCGAGAAGCCCGACTTCTCGGCGCTGATGGTGTAGGTGGACGGCTTCAGCGGGCTGACCACGAAGAAGCCGGCGTCGTTGCTGAGTGCCAGCCGCGTCTCGCCCGTCTTCTCGTTCGTCACCTTGACGGTTGCACCGCCAACGAACGCGTTGCTCGAATCGCGCACCGAGCCGCTGATTCGACCGTCACTCTGTGCCGCCGCCAGCGAGGGCAGCAGCGCCAGAACCATCGCCACGACCGCCCAACGAAACACTCTCATTGATTCCTCCCACTCCGCTCGACCCCGAACATCGGGATCAGGGGCTCGGCTCGAAGGCCGAACTGCGCCGTGCGCATCGGCTGCCCGATTCGCACCTTCACAGCGTAGAGAGCGAGGGTAAGAGCGACGTGACGCCTGTGTTACGGCGGCGTTAACTGCGGAGCGAAGTGCGAAGTCAGGACCCAGAAGTCAGAACTTCGAAGCCCAGAGCCCAGAGCCCGGAGGTTGGAGGGTAGGAGAAGGGAGCGTGGAGGACCTCTCGGCTCTCCACGCCCCGCTCGCTGCTGCTGCGAGGGTGTGCGCGCCTAGACGATAGTGCCCGGCTTGATCACGCCGTCCTTGGGGACGATGATCACGCCGTCGCGGATGTAGTAGCCATCGCCATCGGCGTGACGCACCCCGGCTTCGTTCACCAGCCGTGAGCCGTCACCGACCCTGGCGTTCTTGTCGACGATGACGCGGTCGAGCACCACGTTGCGGCCAATGCCCAGGCGCGGCCGGTCGCCGCGCGCCGGCGCCACATCGCCGTCCTCGTAGTAGTCGGCGCCGAGCAGCACCGACCGCTTGATGGTCGTTCCCTCGAGCACGTGCGTGCGGATGCCGATGATCGACTCCTCGACCGTGCACTTCCCGAGATAGCACCCTTCCGACACGATGGCGTCGTGCAGGCGCGCATCTACCAGGCGCGAACCCGGCAGGAAACGCGGGTGCGTGAAGATGGGGCGCGTCGGATCGTAGAACTTGAACGGCGACCCGGTCTTGGTGAGCATGATGTTGGCGTCGTAGAACGACTCCACCGTGCCGACGTCCGCCCAGAAGCCGCGGAACAAGTACGAGTTCACCCGGTATTTGTTCAGCGCGGCCGGAATCACCTCGCGCCCGAAGTCGGTGGCGTCGGTCTTCTCGAGCAGGTCCATCAGGACTTCCCGTGAGAACACGTAGACGCCCATCGAGGCCACGAACGGCTTCTCCGGCGTGTGACCCGCGGCCACAGCTCCCTTCGGAATACTCTGGCCCATCTCCGCCAGCCGCCCGGCGTTGGGCTTCTCCTCGAACGCGACAATGTGACCGTCGCGGTCGAAGCGAAAGATGCCCATCTGGGTCGCATCCTCTGGTGTGCACGGCTGTGCGGCAATGGTGATGTCGGCGCGGCGGTCGATGTGCGCGTCCACCATTTCCGAGTAATCCATGCGGTACAAATGGTCGCCCGCGAGGATCAGGTAGTAGTCGGCGTCGTAGCGCAGGAAGTGCCGCGCTGCCTTGCGGACCGCGTCGGCGGTGCCCTGGAACCAGTTCGTGTTCTCGGGCGTGAGCTCCGCTGCGAGAATCTCGACGAACCCCGGGCTGAACAGATCCATCCGGTACGTCTGGCTGATATGCCGGTTCAGCGACGCCGAGTTGAACTGCGTCAGCACGAAGATACGGCGGATGTCGGCATGCAGGCAGTTGCTGACCGGAATGTCGATCAGCCGATACTTGCCGCCAAGCGGCACGGCCGGCTTCGAGCGCAGTTGGGTCAGCGGGAAAAGGCGCGATCCCTGACCGCCCCCCAGAATGATTGCAAGAACCTCGTTATTCACGGTCACCCCGTGCGGCAAATGGTACACCCGGTGCGAGTTGTCGACGCCGCCAGAGTGTCGTGGCGTGTAACAGCCGTGTAAACGGATCTGCTACAATCCGGGCGTTTCGCACCACAGATTTCGTCGCAACAGGTGAGGGGGAGGATCCGTTGGCATTTCGTCTGATTCCGCGCGAAGAGAAGTTCTATGGAGACTTCCAAGCGCTGGCCGACGAGCTCCAGCGTGGAGCCGCCATGCTCGAGGAAATGCTCGCTGGCGACGAGCCCGTCTGGAACAAGGCCGAGGAAATCAAGGAGGTCGAGCACAAATGCGATTTCCTGACGCATGACATCATCTCCCGCCTGAATCGCACCTTCGTCACCCCGATCGACCGCGAAGACATCCACGAACTGGCCAAGTCGCTCGACGACGTGATGGACGCCATCGACGCGGCGGCGACGCTGGTGAAGCTGTACAAGCTGAAACACATCCGCTTCGGCGCGCGCGAGCTCGCGGTGACCATCACGTCGAGCACCA
This sequence comes from Vicinamibacterales bacterium, assembly GCA_046596625.1. Taxonomy (GTDB): domain Bacteria; phylum Acidobacteriota; class Vicinamibacteria; order Vicinamibacterales; family CAVVIG01; genus CAVVIG01. The sequence goes on from JBKJMH010000372.1 coordinate 10,783, forward strand.
AGCAGATTCGCCTGGCGCTCGACGCCCTCGAACGCAAGAAAGGGGTGACCACACACGCGGTGGAGATCAACCGGCTCGAGAACGAAGCCGACCGGATCCACCAGGATGCGGTGCAGCAACTGTTCGAGGACGAGAAGGATCCGATCGTCGTGATGAAGTGGAAGGAAACGCTCGACTTCCTCGAGCACGCCACTGACCGCTGCGAAGACGTCGCCAACGTCCTCGAAGGCGTCGTCGTCAAGCACGGTTAGGCACAGATGTTCTGGATGGTCGTGGCGCTCATCGGCGTCGCGCTTCTCTTCGACTACATCAACGGCTTCCACGACGCGGCGAACTCCATCGCCACCGTCGTCTCGACGCGCGTTCTGTCGCCGGGCAAGGCGGTCATCTGGGCCGCCTTCTTCAACTTCGTGGCGGCCTTCGTCTTCGGCACCGCTGTCGCCAAGACCGTCGGCTCGGGGATGATCGACATCAAGATCGTCACCTTCGCCGTGGTGTTCGGCGGGCTCACCGGCGCCATCGTGTGGGACCTGATCACCTGGTACTTCGGCTTGCCCACCAGCTCGTCGCACGCGCTCATCGGCGGTTACGCAGGTGCTGCCGTGGCGAAGGCGGGTTTCGCGGCGATCCTCCCGGGTGGATGGACGCTGACTCTCATCTTCATCTTCCTGTCGCCGCTCATCGGCCTGTCGGCCGGCTTACTGCTGATGACGGCCATCCTTTGGATCTTCCGCTGGACGCCGCCGTCGCGGGTCGATCGCTGGTTCCGACGTCTGCAGCTCGTGTCGGCCGCATTCTTCAGCCTGAACCACGGCGCCAACGACGCCCAGAAGACGATGGGCATCATTGCGGGCATTCTGTTCGCGTCAGGCTATATCCAGACGTTCTACATCCCATTCTGGGTGGTGCTGCTCGCGCATACGGCCATCGGCCTCGGCACGCTGGCCGGCGGCTGGCGCATCATCCACACGATGGGGTCGAAGATCACGAAGCTGCAGCCGGTGGGCGGCTTTGCCGCGGAAACCGGCGCGGCACTGGCGTTGATGACCGCGACGTTGATCGGCGTGCCGGTCAGCACCACCCACGCCATCACCGGTGCGATTGTCGGCGTCGGTGCGACGCGCCGCCTCTCAGCGGTGCGCTGGGGCGTCGCGGGCCAGATCGTATGGGCCTGGGTGCTCACCATTCCAGCCGCATTCGCCATCGGCGCCAGCACCTACTGGCTGCTGCGTCTCGCCGGCGCGAACTGACGGGCGCGGTCGCGGGCCTTCAGGTCGGCCGCGCACCCTCGCCCGCTTTCAACGTCACGGTGAAGCACGCGCCTCCTTCGGCGCGGTTCGTCACGTGCACCCGGCCGCCATGAAGTTCGACCAGGTGCTTGACGATCGACAGGCCGAGTCCCGTGCCGCCGGGGTCGCGCGCGCGCGACTTGTCCACACGGTAGAAGCGCTCGAACACGCGCAGCCGATCCTCGTCGGGAATGCCGGGGCCGCTGTCGAGGACCGCGATGGCCAGCTCGTCCCCCTCGCGACGCGTGGCCACGGTGATGATGCAAGCCTCTGGTGAATAGGCACTGGCGTTCGCCACGAGGTTTCGCAGCACGTCGTGCAGCTTGGCCGGATCGGCGTTGACGCTGCCGGCGTCAGCACCCACGTCGATGTGGGACGTCTGCGCACGCGCGTCGAGCGCGGGCTCCAGGTCAGCGAACACCGACTGGACGAGGCTGCGCAGATCGCAGTCGACGATGTCGAGCGTCTCCTGGCCGGCATCGAGCCGGGCCAGCCTGAGCAGGTCCTGCACCAGACGTTCCATGCGTTGCGCATGCCGCATGATGATCTCGAAGAAGCGACCAGTCTCGTCCGGACTGGTATCGCCTTCCGACAGCGCCTCGACATAGCCGCGAATCGCCGTCAGCGGCGTGCGTAGCTCGTGTGAGACGTTGGCGACGAAGTCGCGACGGATCCGATCTGCGCGCTTCAGCTCGGTGACGTCGTGCAGCACCACCACCACGCCGTGCGGCCATCCGGCGGTGACCGGCGCGGCGCGGCCGATGATGGTGCGCGAGTTGTCGCGAGGCGGCGTGAATTCGAGCGACGCGGGCGCGCGGCCGTCGAGCGTGGCGGTCACGAGATCGGTGATGGCCGGATGCCGGATTGTTTCGAGGTAGTGACGTCCAATCGGCGCATCGTCGATCCGCAGCATCTCCTGCGCCGCGGTGTTCACGAGCTGCAGACGTCCGGCATGATCGACGACGATCACGCCCTCGACCATGCCGGCGAGGATCGCAGCGATGCGACCCCGATCGCGCTCGAGTTCCTGGATGCGGTTGCCGAGTTCGTGCACCGAGTCGTCCAGGGCCCGCGCGACGATGCCCAGTTCGTCGTCGCCGTAGTCGAGACGCGGCGGCGTGAGGTCGCCCTGCCGATAGCGCTGCGCCACCCAGGCGATGGCGCGAACCCGTTGACCGATACGCCCGGCCAGGATGCCTGCGATCACGATACCGCCGAGCAGCGCCAGGCCGAGCGCCGTGAGGGTAGGAGTCAGGATGCCCGTGAGCTGCGCCCGGATGCTCGTCAGCGGCAGCGCCACGCGCACGAAGGCGACCGTCGGATGGGTGGTCGGCAGCGCCACGTAGAGCATATCTTCGCCGAGCGTTGTACTGGCTCGGCGCGACAGCCCGCTGCCCGACTCGCGCGCCTGCACCACCTCAGGCCGCGTCGCGTGGTTTTCCATCGAGGCCAGTGCCTCTGGCGGCTCCGCCGAGTCGCCGAGGACGCTGCCGTCGCGTGCGATGAAGGTGACGCGCGCGGTCAGCAACGTGCCGATGTGGTCGGCGTCGAGATCGAGCGACCGGTTGTCGCCTCCCGCGTCATTGGCACGCGCCAGTAGTTCCACAGCGATCTGCGCCGCGGTTTTCAGCGCCTGCTCGACCCTCGCGTTGGTCTGCCGCTGCATCGTCACCGCGAAGAGCGAGCCGGCGACAGCCAGGGTCAGGACCGCCGCCGAAAGGCCGGCCAGGAAGAGTTTGGTTTGAAAGGACGCTCGGGGCACGTCAGTTCCTCACGCCGGTTCGGGAGCTGTGTCGAGCAGGCGATACCCGAATTGCTTGACCGTGACAAGCGCCGTTTCCAGGAAGGGCAGTTTCTCGCGCAGGCGGCGCACGTGGACGTCCACCGTGCGGGTGCCGCCGGTGTAGGTGTAGCCCCAGACGTCGGTCAGCAGCACGTCGCGCGACAGCACCCGTCCGCGGTTGCGCAGCAGGTACTGCAGGAGAAGGAATTCCTTGGCCGTCAGCACCACCGGCTTGCCGCCGCTGGTGACGGTGTGCTGCACGCCGTCCACGACGATCGGGCCGTAGGCGACGGCGGTGTTCACCGTGGGGCTGCGGGCGGTTCGGCGAAGCAGGGCGCGGACCCGCGCCACGAGTTCGGCCGGGCTGAACGGCTTGGCGAGGTAGTCGTCGGCGCCGAGGTCGAGGCCGGCAATCCGATCCGCTTCGTCGGTGCGCGCGGTCACCATGATGATGGGAATGGTCGTGGTCGTCGCGTCTGCCCGCACCTGGCGACAGATCTCGAGGCCATTGACGTGCGGCAGCATGAGATCGAGCACCAGCAGGTCGGGCGGCTGCGCGGCTATGACGCCCAGCGCTTCGCGGCCAGACCCGCGCACGTCGACGTCGAACCCAGCCTTTTGCAGGTATCGGCGCATCAGGTCGGCGATGTCCGGATCGTCTTCGACGACAAGGATGCGGCTCATGGGCGGTAGCCCGATGGTACTCCACGCACTCGACAGGGAGGGGCGGGAGGGTCCGGAAGGAGGCCACACGTGTCCTGATCCGGTAACACTCCAGCAGTAGAACCGACGATTTGCTGGTGTTTCTCGCTGGCATCGAGCTTGGACATCACCGTGGCATCGCGCGCTTTGTGACGCGAAGGAGGCGGAGATGACAAAGTACCTGGCTGGCGTGTTGACCGTGATTGCGGTGGGTGTGCTCGGTGTCGCGTACGGTTTGCTTGTGCCGAGGATGCCTGCGCTCGATGCGGCCGGGATGACGTCCATGACCCAACCGATGATGGTGGCAGACACGGGCCCGCTGCCGCAGCCCGTGGGAGCGTCGTATGCGGCGACTCCCGCGTATGCCTACGTGCAGGTGCCGATTGCCGCCGGGTCGGCGGCGGACTACGCGGTCCAGCCGCGGCCGCAGATGGTGACGTACGTGCCTGCTGCGGCCGCCCCGCCAATGGCCGTCGAGGCGCCCGTGGGCCGTCCCGTTCGCACCGTGTCGTATGAGCAGGACGCGCCCCGGCGCGCCGTGAACGAGCGCTACGTCGAGCGCGCACCTCGTCGTAACTGGAAGAAGACCGCCATGATCATCGGTGGCTCGTCGGCGGCCGGCGCCGGCCTCGGCGCCATCTTCGGCGGGAAGAAGGGCGCGCTCATTGGCGCCGCGATCGGCGGCGGCGCGAGCACGATCTACGAGACCCGGAAGTAACCGGGCATCCGGCTACAATCCGTCCATGCACGCACTGCTCGTCGCGGCGTTCGTTCTGGCGCAGGGGCTGCTTCCCGCGAAACCGTCCCCGCAGCACGCGACGTTTGCCGCGACGGCCAGTTCGGACGCCGTCACTCCTGGTGGCGCCACCACACTGTGGGTCGATGTGGCACCGTATCACTCGGTGCACATCTACGCCGCGGGCGCGACAGACTTCGTGCCTGTTGCGCTCGCGGTCGCTCCGCAGGCGTCGATGATGTTGGGCAAGGTGGTCTATCCGAAGCCGGACGTCGCAACGGCGCAGGGTTCCATCGGCAACGTCCCTGCTTATGGGAAGCCGTTCCGCATTGCGCTGCCGGTGACCGTGGCGAAGTCGGCGCATGCCGGCGACCGGCTGACGATGAGTGGGGTGGTGACCTACCAGGCGTGCGACGACCGACTGTGCTATCCCTCGTCGACGGCGCCGGTGACGTGGTCGATTGTCGTGCGGGAACCGGGCGCGCGCTAGAAAAAGCGTCCGAGCAGCGGATAGCCCCAGACCAGGCCGAGCACCATCGACATGGCACCCACCGCGAAGGAGACGCCGCGCGCCACCGCGCGATGCGCGCCGAGGTGGGCGAGTGGCCAGCCAAGCAGGCCCGAGAGGGCCGCCATACTCACCGTTGATCCCAGTCCGAACAACGCCATATAGCTAAGCCGTGCTGCGGTCGATGGCAGCGTGGTCAGCACCAGTGCGGTCAGCGCGCCGCTGCCCGCAAGCCCGTGCACCGCGCCGACGAGGAGCGGGCGACGGGCCAGTGTCCAGGCGCCGATGTGCACATGCGCCGGCAGGCCGGAGTGCCGGTGCACGGCGAAGGCGTGCTGGTGCAGGTGTGCCGGTCCCTGGCGCACGGCCTGGAGCACGGCGCGCGAGCCAAGCCCGATCAGCATCGCGGCGACGAGCAGCTCGAAGAAGTCCGCAATCCGCACCGGGAGTTCGGCGCGGAGCAACACCAGCACGACGCCGACGACGATGAGTCCGGCTGTATGTCCGAGTCCCCAGCAGGCGCCGAGGAGTGCGGCCTTTACGCTGCTGCGCTCGCGGCTCACCAGCGTCGACACCGCCGCCAGATGATCCGGCTCGAGCGCGTGACGCATCCCGAGCAGCGAACCGAAGCCGGAGCTGGTGAGGAGCTCGAGAACTGGCATAATGCGGCTTCACTCCATCTTACGTGAACATCCTGCTCATCGCGATTGGTGGCGCCGTTGGCTCCGTGTGCCGATACCTGGTGTCGTCGGCGGTGGTGCGCGCGTTCGGCTCGCTCTTTCCCGCCGGCACCTTCGTCGTGAATGTCATCGGCTGCCTGGTGTTCGGCGCCATCGCCGGTGCGGCGCAGGAGCGCATCACCCTCTCGCCTGACGCGCGGGCGCTGCTGCTGGCCGGTTTGCTCGGCGGGTTCACCACCTTCTCGTCGTACATCAACGAGAGTGTGGTGCTCGTGCGCGACGGGCAATTTTTCTGGGCCGGGCTGAACCTGGGCGGGCAGGTCGTGGCCGGCTTCGCGGCATTCTGGCTC
>JBKJMH010000368.1:0-5115 GCA_046596625.1 Vicinamibacterales bacterium
GGCTTCGCCACGCACTCGAGGCAGGACGCCGAGTCGCTGGTGGCGCAGTTGCAGGGCCAGGGTTACGAGGCGGTCGACCTCACGCACAACGAGATGGCCAAGCTGCACGTGCGCCACATGGTGGGCGGGCATGCGCCGGACGTGGCAAACGAGCGGCTGTGTCGCTTCGAGTTTCCCGAACGCCCTGGCGCGCTGGCCGACTTCCTCGAGGCGCTGGCCGGACGCTGGAACATCAGTCTGTTCCACTACCGGAACCACGGCGCCGACTTCGGTCGCGTGCTGGCCGGGCTCGAGGTGGAAGACGAGCAGGTCGACGCGTTCACCGCGTTCCTCGACGGCCTCGGCTACGCCTACGTTGTCGAGTCGGACAACCCGGCGTATCGCCTGTTCCTGGGGTGAGAGCAGGTGGGGCGGGCCGGGCGGGACTGGCGGGTCGGGCAGGACTGGCGGGTCGGGCAGAACGTAGCCGCGAACCTTCAGGTTCGCGTGACGGGCCGACCTGAAGGTCGGCAGCTACGGATGTCGACCCGCTGTCCCTCACGCCTTGTTGAACGGCAGCCCCTCTGGCACAGCGTGCGTCGGGTCGCCCCATTCGCGCTGCGCTTCGGTCGCACGCCGGAAGTAGGTGGAGATGCGCTGCGCAACGTCGCCGGTGAATCCGACATCAGCCACCGCCAGGTCGAACGCCTTCAGGCACGCTTCATCCATGTCGATGTGCTCGCCGTGCCCGGCGTGGAGTTTCGTCATCGAACTTTAATCGCCGAAGCCGGCGGTATACAGCGCAGGACCACCGAACGCCTCGGACAGGTAGGCAGCAAGCCGCTCGTCGTGGCGCGGATGTGTGCCGTGTTCGAACGGATGCCAGGCGAGCGGGTCTTGCCGCAGCCGCACGTGCCAGGCCTTGCAGAGGGCAAGGATCCGGTCGAATCCGCCGGCGTCGGCGTACAGGCTCATGGCGCCATCCTACAGCGTCGGCGCACTGCGGCTATGGCAGCATCGCCTGGGGTGAGAGCAGCGTGCGACAATATTACACGGCGTGTAATATTATGTGAACGGTCATGGACGGAAACAGCCTTCGGACAGCACGGCGCAGCCGCAAGTGGACTCAAGCAGCGCTCGCCCGGCATCTTGGGGTCTCGCAGACCTACGTGTCGCTGCTCGAGTCCGGGGAGCGCTCCATGCCGCGGCATCTGGCCCCACGCGCGGTGACGTTGTTGGCGCTGTCGCCGACGAGTGTTCCGGTGGCAGCACCGGCGCGCCCGCTGTCACCGGAAGCCGCCAGTCGCGCGCTTGGCTCGCTGGGATACCCAGGGTTTGCTCACCTGAAGCGAACGCGTCCCGTCAATCCGGCTGAACTCCTGTTCAGAACTCTGTCCCTTCAGAGTCTCGAACCGCGGCTCGTCGAAGCGCTCCCGTGGGTAGCGGTGCGCTACCTGACGCTCGACTGGGTCTGGTTGGTGAGCCAGGCCAAACTCCACGATCTCCAGAATCGCCTGGGCTTCGTCGTGACATTGGGCAGGGAACTCGCTGAACGACAGTCAAACCCGCAAGCGGTCCAGTTGCTCTCGACATGGGAGCAGCGCCTGGTCCACTCACGCCTGCAACGGGAAGATTCGTTCGGAGGCGCGACGTTCACCGCGAGCGAGCGCCGATGGTTGAAGGCACATCGGTCGCCAGAGGCCGCCCAGTGGAATCTGCTCTCGAACACCAGCGTCGAGGCGCTGACGAGTGCCTGACGGTCGGCTGGCCGAACCATGGCGCTCGTTCCTGGCCGATATCGACGGTCAGCTGAACCGGGTGCTCGACCTGCAATGCCTCGGTGGGTTCGTCGTCGCCGACCGCTACGACGTATCGCGCACGACGGCTGATCTGGACGTGCTACACGCCGTGAACGCAACCTCCCGCACCCTCCTCGAGTTAGCGGGGCGCGGCACACCTCTCCACGAGAAACACAAGGTCTACATCGATGTCGTCACTGTGGCGATCGTCCCTGACGATTACGAAGGACGGCTGACCGAGCTGCACCCGGGCACGTTTCGGCACCTGCGCCTCTGGGCTCTGGAGGTTCACGATCTCGTTCTCGCCAAGCTCACCAGAAACATCGATCGGGATCGCGACGATGTGAAGCGCCTCGCGCGCTATCCCGGTCTGGACCGCGACCTGCTTGAACAGCGGTATCGGGACGAGTTGCGGTTTCAAGTGTCCAGGCCCGAGCGCGAGGACACTACGCTCCAGATGTGGATCGAGATGATTGCCGAGGTCCAGACGGAAGGCACAGGACGGGCCTGAGCCCGCAGAACCTCGCTCGCTCGCCGCCTACGCCTTGTTGAACGGCAGCCCCTCGGGCACAGCGTGCGTCGGGTCGCCCCATTCGCGCTGTGCCTCGGTCGCACGCCGGAAGTAAGCGGAGATGCGCTGCGCGACATCGCCCGTGAATCCGACATCAGCAACTGCCAGGTCGAAAGCCTTCAGGCACGCTTCATCCAGATCGACGTGCTCGCCATGCCCGGCGTGGAGTTTCGTCATCGAGCTTTCGTCGCCGAAGCCGGCGGTATACAGCGTAGGACCACCGAACGCCTCGGACCGGTAGGCAGCAAGCCGCTCGTCGTGACGCGGGTGTGTGCCGTGTTCGAACGGATGCCAGGCGAGCGGATCCTGCCGCAACCGCACGTGCCAGGCCTTGCAAAGCGCGAGGATCCGGTCGAATCCACCGGCGTCGTCGTACAGGCTCATGGCGCCATCCTACTGCGCCGGCGCTCTGCGGCTATGGCAGAATCGCGCCAGGGAGACGCACACATGAGCAACCCGGCAGGCAGCTTCATCTGGTACGAATTGATGACGACGGACCCCGATGCGGTCACACCGTTCTATGCCGCGGTCGTCGGCTGGCGCATCAGTGCGCCTGACGGGCATCGCACCGACGGCAAGGACTACCGGATGATTGGCCGCGCCGATGGCAGGTATGCCGGCGGTGTGCTGAAGATCACGCCCGACATGGGCACGATGCCGTCGGTCTGGCTGGCCTATTTCAGTGCTGTGGACGTGGACGCCACCACTGCCGCCATCAAGGCCGACGGTGGAACTGTGCACCTGCCGCCGATGGACATCCCGCCTGTGGGCCGCATCGCGATGGTGGCCGATCCGCAGGGTATCCCGTTCTACGTCATGACGCCCACGCCGCCGCCCGGTGTGCCCGACGCGACGAGCGATGTGTTCAACCGCACGCAGCCGCAGCATGTGAACTGGAACGAACTCACAAGCCCGGACCTGGCCGCATCGAAGACGTTCTACTTGAAGCACTTCGGTTTCGAAGTGAACGAGACGATGGACATGGGACCGATGGGCGACTACTGCTTCATCGACCATCACGGCATGCGAATCGGGGCGATGGTGCAAAGCCAGTCGCCGCAGCAGCCGAAGGGGTGGCTGTTCTACATCGGCGTGCCGTCGGTGGCCGCGGCGAAGACCGCCATCGAGGCCAATGCTGGCACGGTGATGATGGGGCCGCACCAGGTGCCGACGGGGGAGTGGATTGTGATCGCGACCGATCCGACTGGCGCGGTGTTCGGAGTGGTTGGGCCTGACTAGGGCGGGAAGGGCTGGTCGGGCGGGCAGGATGTGCAGAACGTAGCCGCGAACCTTCAGGTTCGCTCAAGGGGCCGACCTGAAGGTCGGCAGCTACGCGCATCTGGAGAACGCCCTGGCCAGGGTGTCACCCCAGGCGCTTCACCAGCACCTTCGACTTCCGCCCGCTCTGGTCGTAGCGCTCGCGTCGCGCCGGCGGCAAGTTGTCGGGCGTGCCTTCGATGAAGCCGGCCTTCGACTGGAAGTAGGTGAACGCCTGCGTTGAGAGTGCAAGCAACTGCGTCACGCCGTGCGCGCGGGCGCGATCTTCGACGAACTGCGTGAGCTTGCGCCCGATGCCCTGGTTCTCGTGCGCCGGGCTCACGTACAGGCTCGCCAGTTCCCCGGTCCGCTGGTCCGTGAACACGTGCAGTGCCACACACGCCACCGGGTTGCCGTCGATCTCGAAGATGAAGTAGTCGTCGATCTGCTTCTCGATCGTCGCGCGCGTCCGACGCACGAGTTCCTCCGACGCAACAGCCTGCCGCGTCAGCATCAGGATGGCGCGCACATCCTTCTTCTTCGCCGGCCGCACCGACTCGTACTGGTTCGCGTGAATGAGCGTGCCGAGCCCGTGATTGTCGAAGACCTCGGCCAGCAACCCTTCCTCGAGTCCGCCGTCGATGACATGCACGCGCGGCACACCGGCCGTGCATGCCTGCACCGCATGCTGGGCGCGCGACAGCATCTCGGGTGTGAAGCCGGCGCTGTCGTGCTGCAACCGGTGCAGCAGATCGCCCACCTGCATCTGACGGATCGGCTGGTCGCGGTAGATCAGCCCTTTCTGCGAGGTGATGAAGATCAGCTTCACCGCCTTCAACTGCGCCGCCACCGCCACCGCCACATCGTCGGAATTCACGCGGTAGGTCTTGCCGTCGCCGTCGAAGCCGAGCGGCGGCAGGATGGGGACGACGCCGAGGGTGAGCAGCGACTGCAGGAACTCGATGTCGATCCGTTCGACGCGGCCGGTGAACAGGTGGTCGACACCCTGAAGGATGCCGACCGGATGCGAGGTGATGACGTTGGGACAGGCAGCGCGGAGGTCGTTGGCCGACAGCCCCTCGAGGATTTCGTGCGTGAGGCGGTTGGCGGCAGTGAGCGCCAGTTCAAGGGTGCGGGCATCGGTGACGCCGGTACCCTCGAGGTCCGAGGCTTGCACCTGTTGCGCGCCGGCCAAAGCGCGGATGCCCTCGGCGGCGCCGTGGACCAGCACGACGCGAATGTTGAGCGACCGCAGCAGCGAGACGTCGAGCAGCAGCGTCGGGAAGTTCTCGTCGCCGACGATGCCGGCGTCGACTGCGAGGACGAAAGTCTTCTCGCGGAACTGGGGGACGTACTGGAGGATGCCGCGCAGGTCAGTAAGTTTCACGTCTGATTCCGCCCCCTCGACAATACCGCGACTTGTGGCAGCGCCTTTGCGAAATGTCCCACTGGAGGCAGATGCATGGCAAAGAAGGCGACGAAACGGACGAACTCGAAGAAGGTGACCGC
>JBKJMH010000089.1:0-8492 GCA_046596625.1 Vicinamibacterales bacterium
CGTAGGGACGGCAGGTCGAGTCACTCGCCGCCCGCCCGCTACGTAGTCGCGCTTCTACGGCTTCGCGTCTGGCTGCCAATTCTGGACCATGGTGATCGGCGCGGTCACCTACACGAAACTCGTCGCCCAGGCGGCGAAGGTCAGCCAGGGGGCCGTTGTCATGACAACCAGCCTGGCAACGTAGGAGGCGACCAGCAGCATCGTACCGCCGAGGAGCACGCGGTTGAGGCGACCGAATCGACGACCGTCGAGCACCAGCACCGCGACGGCGATGAGGGTGGGAAAACCGAAGAACCACAGCGGACCCAGGGCCTGCAGCGAGGCCACCTGGATGCGCGCGAGCGCCGGCGGGAGGAAGTTGAGGGTCGTCAGCAGTATGAGGCTCTTATGTGCCGCGGGACGCTTTCGATAGTAGATGGCGCCGCCGAAGAGCAACGCGAACATCACCACATCGAACAAGGGTACCGCGAGGAAACTGAGGGGTGGGATCGCCGGCGGGAACGATGCCGATCCGTATTTGGCCGCGCGGAGTGCGACCGGCACTCCTGTCACGATGATAAGCGCTGCCAACGCCACGCTCGACGATCCCAACCGCTGGTGCAGTCGGATCCGCTTCGACGAAATGAGGCTCACCTGCACCGCGAACAGCACCACCCATGCGGTCATGAGGAGGCCGTGGATGTGAACCAGGCCCGAGGGTAGTGGCGGTGCATCGGCAAAGGGTTTCAGGTAATACGTGGGGCCGAATCCCAGGAGGATGATCACGGGGAATGCGATCGCCGTCACCAGGAACAGACGCTGGTCGAAGTGCCTCCGCGCAGTCTCGGTCATCGAAGTCAGTCCTCATTCTTTACCGCAGTGTGCGTCCGACGGACACGACACCGACTGGAATCGTCACCAACGTCGCCCCGCCGAATGTTCGACGATCGAGCGGATGGTCTGGAAGAAGGCGGCCGGAGAGGTCGCCCGACTGGCCACCCAGTGCTCGCGACCGTCGGCGGCAGCACTGAGCGTCGCCCGGATTGCGAGCGCGGCCACGCAGAGCAGGATGGCCGCTGACCTGCGAAGGGAACGCCGGTTCCCGGCTGTTGAACGTTGTGCAGTCATCGTCAGTGCTCCCTGGCGCCCCGGCCACCGCTGCTACGGCTTCGGGCGATAGATGATCAGCGATCCGCTCCGGCTTGCCGGAAGGATGGTGCCGTCGTCGCCGATCGCGAGTTGGTGCGACCGCCCAGGGACCCGACCAAGCATCCGCCCGGTCGTGAGATCGATATGCACCACGTTGAACTCCTCGTCCAGCGACACCCCCTTGGGATGGACGCTCGCCCACAGCTCGCCGTGGCGGTCGAACACCACGTTGTAGAACTGGCCCCCGTACGTTCGCATGCCGAGGAACCTGCCGTGCATGTCGAACCACTGGAGGCGGCCGTTCTCGCGGTCCGCTATGTAGATGTTCCCGTCCGGGCCGAACGCGATGCCGTGCGCATTGTCGAACTGCCCAGGGCCGTCGCCCTGGCTCCCCCACTCGGCGACCTTCTTGCCCGCCGCGTCGTACTCGAGCACCCGCCCATTACAGTAGCCATCGGCTACGAAGACGTGGCCGTTGCCGGTGGGCGAGAATGCGACGTCGGTGATGCTGCAGAAGTCCGCGTTCGGATCGGGAATGCCGCCCACCTCGATCTCGAGCAACGTCTTCCCCTGGGGCGTGAACTTGTAGATTCTCGACGTGTTGGCGTCGGTCGTCCACACGTTGCCGTCCGGATCGATCTCGATGCCGTGGGGGATGGTGTACATCCCCTTACCCCACGAGCGGAGGAACACCCCGTCGCGGTTCAGGACGACGACCGGATCCGCGTTCGGATCCGTCGGTCGGTGGATCACGTACAGGTTGCCGGTTGTGTCAGACGCGATCGACGAGATTCCCTCGAGCGTGACCGCTGGATGGAGCTCGATGCGTTCCATGTCGAGCAGCGGCACCGCCGCGACGAGCGCACGCAGACGATTGTCCGAGTCGGCAGCGCCCTGTGGTCCAGGCTGTGCGGTGCTCACCTGAGGCTGAAGGGCGACGATGGCCAGAAGCATCGAGATTACACCGAGGGAGCGCATAAGGTTCCTGAACTGCCCGTCACGTCTCTCGCGGACATTCTCGCGCGTCGGTAGCGTGCTCGGGCGGCGAATCGACGGCCTGCCGTGAGGCGGCGGCTGCCATGGCTTCACCGCACCTACGGCACCACGTTGGCGTGGCGCGCCACCTGCTGCCACCGTCCCTGCTGTTTCATCCAGACACTGGTGAACCGCAGCAACTCCGTCTTCCCGGCGTTCGGCATCTGTCCGCCCCACACGACCGTTTCCGCACCCGCCACCACCACGACATCGGCGTATTGACGGACGTACTCGATGCGTCGGTCGTATGAGGTGATCACCAGGAAGCCCGACGCGACCATCCCCAGGACCTGCTGCTTGTTGGCGAACTTGTTCAACGGGTTGGTCACGACGAAGTCGTCAGACCAGAGCCGCGCCATGGCTGCCGGGTCCTTCTTCAGGAACGCGTCGACTTCCGCGCCGTTCAACTGCCGGACCTCAGCCTCTGCGCTTTGCGAGGCGGCGGCCTGCGCCACTGGGCCAGCACCAGACGGAGTGGCGGCAGCCAGCACGACGACTGCCATGATGATGACGGGAACGACCGATAGCTTCATGTTGATGTCCTTTGCCGGGTGCCGCTGCCCGATCTATAGCGGCCTATCCGTCGACGGTGAATGGCTCGCAGATGCAACCGAGTCGATCGCGTTCGAATCGCGACGCGAGCCGCACCAGCCGCAGGAACACCTGCGCGGTGATGAACGCATCGCCGTTGGCGGTGTGCCGATCGTGCGGGATCACGCCGAAGCGCTCACACAGCGCGTCGAGTGAGAAATGACGAATGGCCGGACCGGCGCCGAATGCGCCGCTGCGTTCGAGGTGGAGCGTCAGGTCCATGGTGTCGAGGCTGCGATTGCGCAAGCCGACGCCCCAGTGTCGCCCGAGGGCGACGTTGAGTGCGGTGATGTCGTGGCCGATATGGTGACCGACGATGACGCCGTCCGCGAGGTAGTTCAGGAAGGCCTCGAGCGCCTGCGGTTCCTCCATGCCTTGCCGGCTCTCGTCCCTGGTCACGCCGTGCACGGTCACCGCCGACGTGTTGTAGTCCACCTTCAACAAGGCCGAGAACGCGTCATCGAGCCTGATCTCGGCGTCCTGCACGGCGACCGCACCGATGGTGATGATGCGATCGGTCGTCGGGTCGAGGCCCGTGGTTTCCGAATCCAGCACGACGAAACGCACCTCATGATTCGGCGTCTGCTCGCTCCACGTGGCAGAGAAGCACTCGCGATACCGGCGGAGGAAGTCCGGCTCCGTCACACGCGCCTGATCCATTCGCGGTCGGCGGTGAACTCGAGGAGGCGAAGGATCGAACGGAAGCCGCCCTTGAGCACCTGACGGTCGTAGCGGCTCAGCAAGGCGGGTGGGAGTTCGAAACCTGCCGTACCCTGGCTGATGCCGACGCGTGCCTGTTGCCACAGCACGACGCGGAGCGTCTCGGACGCGTCGCGGAAGATCGCCTCGTGCTCAGGCAACAGCCCGCGTGCGGTCGCCAGGCGCTCGAGCGTCGTGCGGCCCATCACCTTCCTGGCGGCCATACCGAACACCCGGCCCACGTCGACCAGGGGCAGCAGCGCGCTGTGCTCCAGCCTGAAGACGGCGCTGTGCTCGCCGACCCGGTCCACGACGTCGTCCTTGAAGAAGGTGAGCGGGGGCAGGTTGTTGAGACAGTCGTTGGCGAGCACGTGCACGAAGTCCTGATCCACGGTGTTCATGACGACGGCCTCGAGGTCCCGCCACAGCGTCTGGTTGCCGTGCACGGGACGCAGGTCGAAGAGGGCGCGCGCACGATACGTCTGCTGCATGACGGGGTCGGTGATCCAGGCGCGGTAGCGCACCTGCCACTCGTCCACGGATGCCACGTGGAATGCCGCGTCGAACGGCACGTCCAGACCCGGAAGGTAGTCGCACTCCCGCAGGGCCTCCACCGCCCGGTCGTACGCGGCTCGAGCCTGCGTCCGCTGCTGGTCGGCGTCGAGAATGAGCAGAAGCGACGGCGATTGCAGCGTCAAGGATTCCGCGCGCCCCGAGGAGCCGCCGAAACACCAGCACCCGGGCCCACGCTCCGCGCCCGTAACCGCCAGGATCCTGGTCACGATGGCGGCATCGATCAGGTGCGCGAGGCGCGCCAGCCACTCGACGGAGGCAGCTCCGGTCAGCGCGTCCAGCGTGAACGCCCGCGCGCGACGATTGAGTGTGCGCAACTCCTGAAGGGTTGATGCGCCACGAATCTCGCGGAGCAACATCGTCGGCTGGTCGCCGAAGACCGTCGTCATGTCGCGAGCAGTACAGAGCACCTGCAGGGCGCCGTCCGACGTGCCATCGGCGGTGACGACCAGTGCGTCGGCATTGGCGGAGCCCATCGCCAGCACACCGTCAGCAACGGTTGCATCGACGCCCAGGCACACCGGGGCATTCAACGTGAGACTCGTGACTGGTGCCTGTGCGTCTCCGCCCCCGGCGGCGACCCAGGCGAGGAAGGGGGCCGCAGTGAGCACGGCGAGCGCCCGATGTTGCGTGTCAACCACTGCGATCGCCTCGGAACGGCTGTCCAGGAGACGACGAGCGGCGTGAGCAATGGTGTCAGTCGCGCTGCAGGTTGGCGCCGGCCTGCGACCGACGACATCGTGGAGGAACAGTTGTCGTGGGTCGCGCCGCCCGCCCGCCGCCTGATAGTCGGCCGTGACGCGCCCCTCGGCCATCACGTACTGGGCCGCCTGCGGGTACTTGAGCACATGGGTTTCGAAGTCGTCCGCTGGAAACCCATACAACACCGTGTCGCTCTCCGACCGCGCGGAGTGCAGACAGGACCGTGCCCCGCTGTAGCGTTCGATGCCGAGCAAGTCGCCGGCGCCGCGAATGTCGCGCAATTCGGCCTTGGCGCCTGACTCATCCCACAACGAGACGCTACCTTGCTGGATCACGAATACGTACGCCTTGTGCGGCTCGCCTTGCCACAGGATGTACTCGTGTGGCTCATAAAAGCGGACACGCCCGCCAGCCACCAGCGCGAGGAGATCGGCTTCGTCAACGGCGTGGAAAGGCGCGTATTTGTCGAGGAAGCCAATGACGCGGAGCGGATCTCACTGGTGTCCATCACGCCGGCCCTCTCGGTGGATAGTCATGGCTTGAATTGTCGCGCCCCGCGACTCGGCGTGCTGTGGCCTGGCGTCAGTGCGTGCCTGCTGAAGACCTTCCGCAGCGTGGCGGCTGGAGTGTCGTCTTCCTTCAGTTCGAGGAGTGGTCCCAACTCGCTCATCACACGCCCTCGGTCGAGCGCCGCTCCCTGCCGCACGACGATGCCTTCAACGTCGAGCCAGTCCTGGGGCCGATCCGCAAGGGCCTTCAGTGCCACCAGGTCTTCGGCCGAGCACGTTGTCACCACGCAATCGGGCGCGAACGCAAAGCTCGTCGAACGATCGACGACTCGCTCTTCGAAGGGCAGGGCAGCCAGCGAGATATCGATAGGGATACCGGACGCCGTCTCGATCAGCACGACGCGGTAGGACAACGCGAACGCCCGGGCGTCGAGCCGGCGGGCGCCGTAGTGTGCCAGCAACGGGTCGATGAACGCGGCTTCGTTGCCGAGTCCAGTGAGCAGCGCGAGGTCGACATCTCGCGTTTGCCGCGGCTCGCCCCATCGTTGCACGGCGAGCCCGCCGATCACGCTACTCCGCCACGCCCGCGCCGCGAGAAATGACTGAATGTCGAGCGCGGCCGCGAACAGAGGATTCACAGTCTCGTCCGATGAAACAGGCGCTGTTGCTCGACGAGCCCAGACGACACCCGACGCGTCGCCGGCATTGGCACCAGAAGGGCGGCTTCGATGAGGGCGCTCGTCGCCGCGAGCGCGCGTTCGGGGCTCAGGGTCGACAGCTCGTGCCATCTCTGCTGCTCGAGCAGCCGGCCAGCCTCGTCCCACCGACGTACGTAGAGCCGCGCTTCGTCCCCTGTCATTCCCTTGTCGAGCATACCAACGGCGTTCTGGAAGAGCGAGCACGGAAGCCGTTCCGCACAATCGTGAGCGGCGCCACAAATCCGCAGTCCTCACCGACAAATAGTGTCAGCCGCGTCGACGCGGCCTCAGTGCACTCGCCGTAAATGCCTGACTCTTCGCAGGCGCGCCATCAGCGGTTCAGCGGCATCGCGGTTGCACTCGGCCTTGTCGTCCCCCCAGGACACTTCGAGACGAACCCATGCATGCGATGACCTGTCGGTGGGCCGCGATCGGTGTTGTCGGAATGTTTGCGGTCGGCTGCGGTAGTCGGTCGGCATCGCCCACTGCGCCGAGTGGTGAACCACCAGCCTCCGCTCAAGCCCCGGTACCGTCGGGCGCTTCCCTCGCTGGAGCCACCATCTCCGGCAACATCGTGGGAGCGTCGCCGGCCGCCCTTGCCGGAGTGCGCACGCTTGGTGTGTCCGCGGTCGGTGTCTCGGTGTCCATCACGGGCACCGGCGTGTCCGCGACGACTGATGCGACCGGTAACTTCACGCTGAACGATGTGCCTTCGTCAGACGTCGTGCTCGCCTTCGTCGGACCTGGCATCGATGCGGTGCTGCCGCTCGGCGTCGTCAGCGACCACGACACGGTCCACATCATGGTGACGCTCAGCGGCTCGACCGCAACGCTGGACGCCGAACACCGCGTCATGGCGAACCAGGCAGCCGAGGCAGAAGGATTGATCGACAGCATCGATGTCGCCGGCCGGCGGCTGGTGCTGAGCGGCATCGTCGTTGTCGCCCCTGACGGAGCGTCAATCCGGAGAGGCGACGCGGCCATCGCGTTCGTGGACCTGAAGCAGGGCGAGCGTGTTCACGTCCGTGGCACGACCGACGGCAGCGCGATTCGTGCGTCAGAGATCACCGCGCGATCCCAGACGACAGCGCCAGTCCCGCCGGTGACGCCCCCACCGACGACGCCCCCGCCCCCGCCCCCGGCCGCTCCCGCTCCGGTTGCCGTGACGTTCAGCGGCGTGGTCGTTGGCGTCAGGGATGCGTGTCCCTCGCTGACGCTGAAAGTCGGCGACACCTACGTCCGCACGGACGCGGCAACCGCGTTTCCCGGGAAGAGCTGCGGCGACATCAAGGTGGGCGACACGGCGAGCGGCGCAGGCACGCGGCAGGGTGACGAGGTCGTACTCGCAGTGCAGTTGACGGTCGCGTCTGCACCGCCACCACCACCACCGCCGCCGGTCAGCTTCAGTGGCACGGTTGCCGGCTTCAGAGGCACCTGTCCGTCACTCACGCTCAAAGTCGGCGACACCTACGTGGTGACGAACGGAGCCACCGCATTCCCGGGGAAGAGCTGCGGCGCCATCCAGGTCGGCGACACGGCGAGCGGAGCAGGGTCGAAGCAGAGCGACGGCCTGGTGCTGGCAAGCCGCCTTGAACTGAAGAACTGAGGTGTCGCGTCGATGAAGGCGCCGATGCCGACGCGGCTACTTCGTCGATAGCTTTGCCTTCAGTCTCATAGGGGCCGAGTCGAGAACCGGGAGTCAGCGTGGTGGGCGTCAATGCGGGGCTAATGGTAGCGGACGGCGGCTCTCAGTGGGTCTGTCGGCAGTGTCTGCCCGGATCGCGAGTACCGCGCGCCCCGCACCAAGCGGCGACTGCAGCGTGTAGAGATGAACGTACAGCTTCCCTGCCACCAACCGTTCGCGGTCGCTGCCACGCATGGTCAGGGCGGCGGTCGCAGAGGTGTGTCCTGCAAGCATCAGGTGCGCTACAACAGGACCTGGCCTGTCGGCCTCGCCGCGTTGCAGCGTCAACGCCACCACTCTATCCGTGCCGAGTCCACCGACCGAGGCTGTGTAACGAAGGGTGCCTGTCACAGCGTCGTAGGTGAAGACGACATGCGCGGACGTACCACGGGCACCGGCGAGCTCGGTGGTCACCGACACTGGAATCGGCGCGAGACCGTTCATGAGGGGAGGTGTGCTGAATGGCGGACGCCGAGGCTTCGCGCTCTGCTCCCACGCATACGCCAGCGACAGGAGCTGAGGCTCAGCGAACGCGCCGCCCAACAACTCGATGCCGATCGGCATCCCATCGGGTGTGAAGCCGGCCGGCATCGAGATGGCCGGCAGGCCCGTTGTGGCACTGAGCTGACAGTTCGTCCCGAACTGCGTTTCGCCAATCAGCGCGGCCTTGCGGCGAATCACCGGGTAGGCCAACGCGATCACGCGCTGTTCTTCGAGCGCCGCGAGGACGGCCACCCGCAACGTGCGACGTTTGATGAGCGCCTGCCGATAGTGTTCCGATTCCCGTTGTTCGGTGGCGTCGCGCAGACGAAACGTCCGATCGAGCTGTTCGTGCGCCAATCCACCCTCGATGATCTCGCCGAGTGACTTCAC
>JBKJMH010000181.1:0-6981 GCA_046596625.1 Vicinamibacterales bacterium
GCGTCGAGCGAGTAGACGGTGCCGTTCTGGGTGCCGACAAACAATCGTCCGCCGACGATCGTCGGTTGCGCCCACGCGGAAGTCGCTTCCGGCAGGCCGAGCGCCCACTTCAACGTCAGCTTCGGCAGGTCGACGGCGGTCATGCCCGCGGTTTTCGCCGGCACGAAGTGGGTATTCGCCAGGTCGGCGCTCCAGCCGTTCCACGCCGGTGCGCTGGCAACATTCGTCAGTGGCAACGGCGCGGCACAGCGGCCAATCGAGGGATCGAGCGCCGACTCGGCACCGACGGTCTTCCCGGTCAGGTATTCCGCAACCGCGCGTCGTTCCGCACCTCTGAGCGACAGCCCCTGGTAGCGCATCGCGCCGCCGGTGAGCGCCGCGATGATCGACTCCGGCGAGCGCGCCTGCAGTTGCCCGGGCGACGGCGCGCGCGACGCCTCGGCGCCGTCGTGACAGGTGGCGCAGTTGCCGCGAAAGACGGACGCGCCGTCCGGGGTCTGCGCACCCACAGCCGCGGGAAGGGCGATCACGGCGAGGGCGACGGCCAGGGCGACGGAGAGTCGGACACGCATCGGGAGACTCCTGTGGACCGGCCACACTCGGCTCGGCGAGACGCAGTGTAAGGGATGACGCGTGGAAAAAAGACAACGGGCGCCCGGAGGGGCGCCCGTTGTGGCGGCTGGTTGACGAGCGATCGACTACTTCTTCTTCTTCGGACCGACGCTGCGGAGGTAGTTGACGACGCTCCACATTTCGTTGTCGGTCAGACGGCCCTTGTACCCCTTCATCTTCATGTCGGGGCCGGCGCCTTCGCGGATGACGAGGAAGATCTCGCCGTCGGTTGCACCGCGGTCCCACTTCACGTCGGTCAGATCCGACGGGTGTGTGTCGCGCGGAGCCATCGGACCGTTGCCCTTGGCTTCGGGTCCGTGACAGAAACGGCAGTTCTTGGCGTAGGCGGCCTGGCCCGTGGCGATCGACTCGGCGCCAGAGGCAACAGGATTCTTGAGCGCTTTGCCCTCGGGGCTGCCACCAGGATTCTGCGCGCTGAGCCCGGTCATCGTCGCCAGGACGATACCGAAGCCGACGATCAGTGAAGATGCAACGCGGTGCATGTATCCCGCTCTCCTAATCAATTGCTGAGTCCAACGAAGCTGTGCCCGACGGAGTTGCGGGCCGGTAAGAGTGCAGACGAAGCGACAGTATCAGAATCGAATCTTGCCACACGGTTCCCACCCCCGCAACACCAGCTTCGCTATACTTCACGTGCTGTGATCATCCATATGACTCGTATGACGCTCGGAGCCCTGCTGACGTTTGCACTTGTGGCGCGTTATGGCGCGGCGCAGACAGCGCCAGCACCGGAACCGGCCTCCGACGCGACCGTACAGCTGCAGATGGCGGCAATGAACGGTAACCTCGCCGGCGTCCGGGCGGCCATCGCGGCGAAGACCTCGCTCGATGCGCCGGGCGACTCGCGCATGACGGCACTCGGCATCGCGGCGCTGTATGGACGGGCTGACGTCATCCGGGTGCTCGCGGCGGGCGGGGCGAACGTCGCAGCCGACCAGGACGGCGAGTCGGCACTGACGGTGGCGGCTCACGAGGGACACACCGACGCGGTGAACGCGCTCGTTGCCGCCGGCGCCAACGTGAACGTGAAGGACAAGGACGGCATCACGCCGCTCATGTCCGCCGCCTCGTCGAACCGCGCCGCGGCGATTCGCGCGCTGCTCGCAAAGGGCGCCAACGTCAACGAGACGAACAAGGACGGCGCCACCGCCCTCATCGCCGCGGCCTACGGCGGGCATGCCCAGGCAGCCGATGCACTGCTCGGCGGCGGCGCCGACACGGCGGTGCGCGATCGCGCCGGGCGCACGGCCATCATGGCCTCAGCACTCGGTGGCAACGAAGCGGTAACGTCGTTGCTCCTGGCGCGCAAGGCTGATCCGCAAGTCGAAGACGAGAACGGCATGAATGCGCTTGTCTATGCCGCGTCGACCGGGCACGACGAGGTCGTGGCGGTGCTGCAGAAGGCCGGCGTGACCAAGGGTGCCGACATGGCCCTGGCGTTCGCCATGCGCGGATGCCGTCTGCCGCTCGCGACGGCCTTGCTGTCGTCCGGCGCCAACCTGACGACCGACCTGAACGGCGACAATCTGCTCCTGCTGGCCGCCGGCGCAAACTGCCCCGCTGGCGTGGAGTTCCTGCTGTCGAAGGGGCTGAACGTCGACCTCGCGAACGCCGAGGGGATGACGGCGCTGATGCGCGCGGCTGGAGACGGCTTCGCCGACCTCGTCGAACTGCTGCTCGACAAAGGCGCCGACATGGAGCTGAAGAACAAGCAGGACCAGTCGGCGTGGCTGTTCGCGGCCATGGGCAACCACACCGAAGTGGTCGACCTGCTCCGCGCCGATCGCGACGCACGCCAGAAGAACGACCCGGCGGCCGCCACCCCTCAGCGCTGACGCACCTGCACCCGCCTGGCGTGCGCCGTCTCGGCCACGGTCAGATCGACGTACTGCGACACCTTCATCCCCGGATTGATGGTGAACTGGATGCGCCTCGGCTTGCCCGCACCCCGCAGTTCCACGGTGTGCGTGCCGGCGTCGAGCGGTAGAACCAGCGGCGTCGAGCCTCGGCGTGTCCCGTCGATGAACGCCTCCACCGTGGTCGGCCTGGTCGACAGCTCCAGCGTGCCCAGCGCGGCCACGTTTCCGCTGCTCTGCCACAGGCGGCGCGCCACCAATGTCGCCGCGGCGCCGACGACAGCCAGCACGGCGAGCCCGACCGCGAGCTGCCGCCACGTCTTCGACCAGTCGCGGCTGGTGCCGCCTGGCAGGTGTGCCGGCGCGAGCCGGGGTACGGAGACGGACGCTGGCGGCGTTGCCAGCAGCACCGGCCGGAGCGGCACGTCCGGCAGCAGGGGCGTCGCAATCGACACCGGGTCGAGCGCTCGCGATTCGCGCCACGGTGCGCCGGGCACGACGGCGGGAGCGAGAGCCTCGCTCGCCCTGTAGCGCGCGAGGAAGGCGTCGAGGCTCGCCGGTGACGAGACCAGCTCGCCGTCGCCGAGAACGGCGTCGAGCTCTGCCCGTGCGTCTCGCGGCGTCGCGAAGGCGCGTTGGGGGTCGAGCTGCAGTGACTGCGCGAGCCAGCCGCGCAGGCCGTGTGGGAGCGGCTCGAAGCCGCCGCGCGGCGACACGGCCCACACCGACGACACGAGTTCGGCGGTGCGCAGGGGGAGGTCGTCGTCGCCAAGCGGACGGCCAAGGACGAGCGCCAGCGCCACGGCGCCGATCTGCATCACGTCCGTTCGGGCATCCAGATGGATCCGCGCCGTGCCTGGCGGGACAGCCACGCGCAGTTCCCGCCAGTAGCGTTCACAGGGCAGTCGCAGTTGTTCGATGGCCGCACCGAGCACCGGCTCGGCGATGAGCAGGCGTGCCTGCGGCGTGACGAACAACCGTTCGGGAGCGAGCGTCCCGTGCGCCACGTCACGAACACCCTCGTGAAGCATGGCTACCGCTGACACCAGTTGCCGGATCAGGCAGAGGGCTGCGTAGATGTCCAGCGGCACACGGCGCGCCTGCGTACCGGCGAGGATGACGGAGAGGCGCAGGCCGGGCGCCGCATCCGACGCTACCGTCAGCAGCGACTCGTCGCCGCTGCTGCGCTCGACGCCGCGGACGCGCACGAACGCGGGGTGACGGAATCCGGCGAGGCGTCCCGCCCGCTCGCGAAGGGCGAACTCGAACGACGGCACGGTGGCGAACGACGGGCGCAGCCGGAGCACTTCGATGGCCGGTCCGCCGGCCGCATCAGCGTGCCGCGTACGTGGCCCGAGGCCATCCTCGAAGACGATGGGCAGCGAGTCGGGGAGCGAGTAACGGCGGGCAGCAGCGTCCATGGTGGTCGGATCCGGGATCGGAATGCGACGCACCATTGCCGAAAGCGTGCCGGATGAGGCACACCGGGCAAACCATGGCAGATGCAGAAGTTGAGCGGGAAAAGCCGGCTGGGGGCGGGAAAGAAAAGGGGCCGGCCGATTACAGGACCGTACCTGCCCCCCGAATTATGTAAGGCTTACTCGGGCGAGATCGAGGTTCTGCCGCAATCATCACAACGCAGGTAGATGACCGGCAGCGACTCGGAGCGACCAATTACCTTCGCGCTCGGAACGCCGCACCGCGGACAGACAATCGCCCCGGACGTAGACCGTTTTGCCATAGGAACTCCCTCAACATCTTAGACCGGTACGACCCTTGGGAGGGTCCCCAAAACTGGGGGTGAGTCTAAGAATTCGTGCGGAGGGTCTCGATCAGCCCTTCCATATCGGGCGGCAACGGCGCCTCGAAGCGCATCGGCTGTCCCGTCAGGGGATGCACGAAGCCCAGCCGCCAGGCGTGCAGGGCCTGACGGTCGAACATCACACTCCGCATGTCCTCCGGGCCATACACGTAGCGCTGCTCGCCGATAAGGGTATGTCCCCGAAGCCGCGCCTGCAGCCTGATCTGGTTGCGCCGGCCGGTAATCAGCGTCACCTGGAGCAGCGACGCGCCGCTGTAGGCTTCGAGTACTTCGTACTCGCAGCTGGCCTCGCTGGCTCGCGGGTCCTTGACGCTGGTTTCCTTCTGGATGAGCGAGTCCTGGTCCCAGACGATGTGATCGCGCCACATGCCCTGCGGCGGCGAGGGCACGCCGTAGACCGCGGCCAGATAGATACGCTCGGCGTCGTGGCGGCGGAACTGGTCCTTCAGCCGGCTCTGCGCGTTTGCGCGCGTCGCGAATACCACCAGTCCTGACGTGTCGCGATCGATGCGGTGTACGACGAAGGGGCGCCGCCGCCCCTTGGACCGCAGGTGCTCGACGAGGGCATCCTCGACCGACGCGGCTTCCTCTCGGCGCGGGAGCGGCACGGTCAAGAGTCCGGCCGGCTTGTTCACCACGACCAGCGCCTCATCCTCGTAGACGATCGGCAGTTCGCCGGCGCGGGGCGCGCGCTGGGAGATCTTGCGGGAACTGCCCGGGCGGTCCATCCAGAGACGGACTGCGTCGCCGGTCTTCAGCTTGAACCGTGCATCCCGAGGGGTCGCTTCGGCGTCATTCAGGAAGATCTTCCCTCGCTCGAGCGCATCGGAGGCGCGCCCGCGCGAGCCAAGCCGCGTCTCGGCGGCGAGAAACTTATCGAGGCGCAGCCCGGCGTCGGCTGCCTCGACGATCCAGGTGTCGGCCATTCCCGTGATTTTACTGTCAGAACCCTCATCATCACCGCAAGAGCGGGCCCTCCCCCACCGGGTGATGTGCCCGGCGCGAACGTCTGCCACGATGCAGGCGGAGGGTGACTGATGGCTGGAGAAACGGTGCTCACGTCGATCTCGAACGCCTGTGCGGATGTCGTGGACGCTGCGGCGATCTCGGTGGTGCAGGTGCATGGACGCCGGCGCCCGGCGAGCGGCGTCGTGTATGCGGACGGCGTGGTGGTGACGCTGGCACGGACGCTCGGCCGTGAGGACGGCCTGCACGTGCGGCAAGCCGACGGCACGCTCTTCGAGGCCGAACTGGCGGGGTGGGACCCGGCCACCAGCCTTGCGGTGCTCCGGGTGCCCGGACTGACCGCGCCGGCTCTGGCACCCGCCACCACGCCGGCACGTGTCGGACAGCTGGCCGTGGCCATCGCCCGCTCGTGGAGCAATGCCGTCACCGCCAGCATCGGCACCATCGCCGTCATCGGCGGTCCGCTCGCCACCGGGCGCCGGAGCGCCATCGAGCAGGTGATCCGCACCAACGCCCCGATGCACGACGGCTTTGCGGGCGGCGCTTTCGTCAGCACGGAAGGCGGGCTCGTCGGCATCGCCACGGCAGCCGCCATCCGCGGACTGGGCGTGGTCATCCCGGCGGCGATCGCGTGGACGACGGTCGCGTCGGTGCTGGAACATGGCCGTCCGAGACGCGCCTATCTCGGCATCGCGGGGCAGCCGGCGGCATTGGCTGAATCGCAGCAGCGCGGCGAAGCCCGCGAATCAGCGCTGCTGGTGGTCGGTGTGACGCCGGGGAGCCCGGCCGAACAGGCGGGAGTGCTCATCGGCGATCTGCTACTCGACTTCGACGGCACCGCGGTGCGATCGCCCGAGGATCTGCTGGCGCTGCTCATCGGCGACACCGTCGGTCGCACGGTGTCTGTGCGCGTGCTGCGCGGTGCCTCCACCGCCACGCTGGTGGTCACCCCGCAGGAGCGTCCGGAGCGCTGATGCGTGTGCTGCTGGTCGGCCTGCCGGATGAACGGGAGCGGCTGCGCGTGCAGCTGCTCGCCGAGCATGTGGACGTGACTGCGGAGTTCGTCACCATGAGCGCCGCTCGCGGCTCGCGCATCGCCGCGGACGCGATCGTGGTTGCCGCGCGCGAAGAGGACGATGAAACTCCGGCGGACCCGCTGACGCCGCGGGAAGTGCAGGTGCTCGACCTGCTGGTCGAGGGGCTGTCGAACAAGGTCATTGCCGCGCGCCTCGGGATCAGCGATCAGACGGTGAAGTTCCACGCCGCCGCCATCTGCGGCAAGCTCGGCGCGGCCAACCGGACCGACGCCGTTCGCAAAGCGATAAGGAGAGGACTTGTGGCGGTCTAGTCGTTCGACTTGCGACTTGTGACTTGCGACTTGCGACTTCCCTCGTCCCGCATCGCCCTGATGCCGCCGATCGAGAAGTCGGCAATGTGCTGGGCGAGGCGGTCGATGAATGCCGAATCGATCACCAGCCCTGGCACGAGCCGCGCCGACACCGGATTAGCCATGGCCACCTGGAACTGCGACTGGACGCTCAGCACGCACCGCAGCACCCGCTCGTCGTCTGGCGTGGTGCCGAGCAGCTCAGCGACCAGTTCCGCCATGTAGGAGATGCGCGGCGCGATCACCTCCCGCACGACATCGTCGAGGGCCTCGGTCGGGTTGGCCAGCTCGTGCGCCATCAACTGACGAATCCACGA
>JBKJMH010000232.1:0-5451 GCA_046596625.1 Vicinamibacterales bacterium
GCAACGCCATGGCCGCGGGCGACACGGCTACCGGTCTTCGCGCTGTCGTCCGGCCCGTCGGCCCGGGGCGCCTCATCGCCGCCGCTTTCCCTGCCCAGCGATGGTGTTTCGATGCGCAGGGGCTTACCCAGCACGCCCTCGAACGGAGCCGCGTGTCGCGACGCCGCCCAGAGTTCGAGTTCGGCGTCACCGGAGGCCTGCAGCTCGAGCAGAACGTCGTCTTCGCGCTCCTGCAGGGTCACGCCCGTGATGATCTGCGAGTGGCTGCGCTCGAGCGCCTCAGCCAGGCGGAGCATCGCCGACAGTGCGCGGACGGATCGACGCCGCTTCTTCGGCAGCTCGCGGTACTCCGCGTGTGCCGTGGACGGCACGGCCCGCCGGTGATAGCGCGCAATCAGCGCGATGGTCTCGACGTCGAGTGGTTCGAACCCCCGCAGATCGCCGTTGTGAATCAGGTAGTAGGAGTGCTTATGGTGCTTCTCGTAGCTGATGTGCACGCCGACGTCGTGCAGCAGCGCCGCGTACTCGAGCCACTCGCGCTCGCGGTCCGTCATGCCGTGCATGCCGCGCGTCGTGTCGAAGAGCCGCAGACTGAGCGTCGCAATGTGCTGCGAGTGTTCGGCCGAGTAGTTGCAGCGTTCAGCGAGCTCGATGACGCTGCGGCGCCGGAGGTCGGGGTAGCGCTCGGCGTGCACAATCTCCTTGCGGTGCCGTGCGACGTAGTCGAGCACGATCCCCTCGCGCAGCGACATGTCGCATAGCGTGATCTCGGTCGCCTTCAGCCGGTGGAGAATCACGTCGATGAGGATGGACCCGGCCACCGAGATATCGGCGCGGCGTGGCTCCAGGCCCGGAATGGTCAGCCGCTTCTGCAGCGGCACACTGCAGATTGCCTTGCGGGCACGGCGCATCTGTTTCGCGGACACGCGGCGGTTGCGGACGCTCGCCGGAATCTCGCCGTCTTCCTCGGTGGCCGCGATGATGCCGACGCTGAGGATGGAGCCCGAGGTGCCGACGACCCGGTCGAAGCCGGCTGCAGTAATCGCCTTCAGGTAGTCCTTCAATGCCGATTCGATATAGCGGACCATCCGGCGCTCTTCGCGCTCGGTAATCGGGTCCGACTGCACGAACCGCTCGGTGAGACGGATGACGCCGAGCTTGAAGCTCTTGCCCGTGGCCAGCGTCGACCCGGTGCCCTGGGTGATCTCGACGCTGCCGCCGCCAATGTCCACCACCACCGTCACATCGCCCGACAGGCCGAGGCCGTAGGCAGCCGCCAGATGGATGAGGCGCGCTTCTTCCGGCCCCGAAATGATGCGAGCGCGGATGCCCGTCTGATCGACGATGGCCTTGAGGAACTCGCCGCCGTTCTCCGCCTCGCGCACTGCACTCGTGGCCACGGCCAGGGTGCGTTCGACCTGGTGCGACTCCGCGAGCCGGCGGAACTTGGAGAGCACCTGCAGCGCCGCCTGCATCGCCTTCGGAGTGAGCGCGCGGCCATCGAGGCCGCCAGCGCCGAGGCGCACCATCTCCTTCTCGCGATCGATGATCTCGAACGACAGATCCGGCCGAACCCGGACGACGATCATGTGGATGGAGTTCGTCCCGATGTCGATGGCTGCAAGCCGCATGGTGTCCTTACACTACTCCGGTTTACAAAGCGGATCCGCGGCGCGAAGATAGGGGATGTTCGAGCTCTATCTCATTCGGCACGCCGTGGCGGAGGAACGTGGTCCAGAGTGGCCGGACGATGCGAAGCGGCCGTTGACAGATGATGGACTCACCCGCATGAAGAAGGCCGCGAAGGGGCTGAAGCGGCTCGGTGTCCGGCTCGACGTCGTGATGACGAGCCCGCTCGTGCGCGCCCGGCAGACGGCCGACGTGGTGGCCGGCGTGTTCGACGAGAAGCCGCCTCTGGTGCTCACCACTGCGCTGGCGCCGGGCGGACGCTACTCCGACCTGCTTGCCGACCTGCAGAAGCAGGTCCGCCGCACCCGGATCGCGCTCGTCGGACACGAGCCCGACCTCGGGCGCCTCGCCGCCAGGCTGGCCGGCTCGCGCCGCGCCCTCGAGTTCAAGAAAGGGGCGGTCTGTCGCATCGATGTCGACGCGCTGCCGCCAGAACGCTCGGGCACCCTGCGATGGTTCCTGCCGCCGTCGATCCTTCGCAGCATCTCGTAAGCGCGAGGCCACCCGTCATACCCACGTTGCTGGCGGCAGAGATTTCCAGGCCAAGGAGAGCGCCCTTGGCCTGGCCTCCGTCTAGGCGCGCAGGTGGTCGGCCTGCCACTGTTTCACGCGCTGCTTGATCGCCTTCGGCTCGTTCAGCTGGCCCGACAGCACCTCGTTCACCAGTTCCGGCAGCTCCGCGTCGCTCGCGAAGCGAAGCGAGACGAGCTGCGGAATCGGCAGGGCGCACGCGCGCGCGGCCACATCGGCCGGCAGCAGGTCGCGGAACCGATGGCGCATCTCGAGGCGCACGACGCGGTTCTGTACGGTCAGCGTCTGGGTGCGGGCCGATAGCGCCATGATGAACAGCGCGAGGCTCACGAGAAACGCCATGACGCTGTCGCCGGTCAGCCCGCCCGTGAGGCGATAGGCGGACCACAGGATATTGGCGATGACGATGAGCGCCATCACGGTATAGATCATCGGGAGCCGACGGACGTGGTTCTGGTAAGTCTGCGCTTCAGGCATTCACTTCCTCCGCGCACGATCTTACGGCAGAGTTTCTCCCGCCACGCAGCGCCTGAGAATTTACAGCGGCGTTACAGCTCGTACGGGCAAGATGAACTCGTTCCAGAGAGGCCATCATGTTCGACCTGAATCTTGCGTCTGCCGGTCATGTTCGTCACTACACCGTTGTGCTGGCCGGCGAGGCCGGCTGGGAAGTGCGAGTGGAAGAGGACCGTGCGGTGCGGTGGAGCGAAACCTACGAGGACTGGCACCGCGTGGAACGCAGCCTGGCGCGCGTGAAGCGCGAAGTGTCGGACTTGCTCGCGCGCGGCTGGACCATTCTGCCGTCTAGTCGATGAAGCGGTAGCCGAGGCCGACGGCGGTCTCGATCTGGTTTCCGGCGCTGCCAAGCTTCTGGCGCAAGCGGCCCACATGCACGTCGACCGACCGCGTCTCGACGAGCCGGTCGTAGCCCCACACCCGCTCGAGCAGCCGATCGCGCGACACGACGCGGTTCTTGTTCTGCACCAGGTAACGCAGCAGCTCGAACTCACGCCGCGTGAGCCTGATCGGCTCGCCGTCCACCGCGACGGCGACGGCATCGAAGTCGGCCATCAGGTGTGTGCCGCGATAGGCCGAGGCCTGACGCTCGTCCGGCGCCGTCGCGCGCCGCAGCACTGCCTTCACCCTGGCGGCCAGTTCACGCAGGCTGAACGGCTTTGTCACGTAGTCGTCCGCACCCATTTCGAGACCGGTGACCCGGTCCGACTCGCTCCCCTTCGCCGTCAGCATGATGATCGGCAGGTGCCGTGAATCGGAGCGCTGACGCAGCAGGCGGCACACCTCGAGGCCGCCGAGCACCGGCAGGTTCAGATCGAGAATGATGAGATCGGGCGGGCGGGCTGTGACCGCCCTGAGCGCGGCATCGCCGCTGCCGACGATCTCCGCCTCCGCGCTGCCGCCGCGCTCGAGCGTGTGCTTGATGAGGCCAGCGATATCCTGTTCGTCTTCGACGATGAGCACGCGGTGCTTCTGCATGTATGACGTTCACACTACAGACCCGACGTTTCGGCGTCGTGTCGGGCCTGTTAATTCCGCGTTACAGCCGCATCACCGCGCGTGCTATCGTGAGCCTGAGTCCCGGGTCGCTGGAGGGTGAACGTGGGTCGTGGCGTGGTCAGACTGTCGATGGCGGGCGCACTGCTGGTGCTGACCCTCGGGTGGCCGCGGGTGGCCGCCGCGCAGGAATGGATCTCGTACAACAGCGACCCGAAGAACATCCTCGAAGGCAACTGGCAGTCGTGCGTCCAGCAGGACGGCCGCTACGCCGAGAAGATCTACGACCACTACGTCAACAGCGTGCCGCAGTTCGAAGTGCACCTCGGTCCTCGTCGCGAGTTCGCTGTCTTCAAGGGCGTGCAGGAGGAACACCGTGAGCACGAACTCCGCGACAACCTGCTGCAGCCCTACCGCGTGCTGATGGACGGCAGCCGCGCCCGCCAGCACTGGGACGTGCCGTCGCTGAACCTGAGTTTCACGGTGACGCTCGGTGGCGGCTCCACGATGGACTGCGAGAGCTGGTACATCGTCCTCGCGCCCCTCGACACGCACTCGCACTAGCCGCACCGCCCACACTCCGCCAGAGTTTGTACCGACGTCAACGCAGGGAGGTGCCCGCCGTTACAGGCTGCCCCTACGCTGGGGTTGGATGCAGAGGGACCCACGGCCGACCATCAGCGTCATCGTCTGCGCGTACAATGAGGCCGCATACCTTCCGGCGTGTCTCAAGGCGCTGCTGGCACAAACGCGCCAGGCTGACGAGGTCATCGTCGTCGACAATGCGAGTACCGACCGGACCGGCCAGTTGGCGCGAGCAATCCCCCGCGTGCGTGTCGTGCACGAGCCGTAGCGCGGGCTGGTGGTGGCGCGACAGACCGGCCGGCGCCTGGCCAGAGGCGAGATACTGGCCTACGTCGACGCCGACTGCCGGCCGCCGCTGACGTGGCTCGAGAAAGTGGAGCGCCGGTTCGTGCGCAGGCCGACGCTCGTGGCGGTGACCGCCGTACCGTTTCTACGACTGGGACCGCGTTGGGCGCGTGCTGATTCGCGCCTACGACCTGCTCGTGGCGCCCCTCACCCACCTGGCCGTGCATCACGGCCTCGGACTCGGCGCCGTTCTCTACGGCGGGAACTTTGCCGTGAGGCGCGAGGCGCTTGCGCGCATCGACGGCTTCGACCGCTCGATCGAGTTTCACGGCGAAGACACGAACCTCGGGCGCCGCCTCACGCCGCTCGGTCAGGTGGACGTGGCGCTGGAGTGCTGGGTCTGGACGTCGGCGCGCCGCTATCGCGCGATGGGCACACGCCGGGTCATCGGGCTCTACGTTCGGAATTTCTGGTCGGAAATTCTGAGGCACCGGCCCGCCGACCGCACCCACGTGGACATCCGGGCCTGAACGTGCCAGGGTACGAGCCGTTTCTCCTCTGCGACTTCCACGTTCATACGACGTGGAGCGACGGACGCCTGTCCATTCGCGAGGTGGTCGATCTCTACGGCCAGACCGGACGCTTCGACGTCATCGCGATCACCGACCACATCCTGATGGAGCGCGACCTGCTCGGGCGCGCGGCGCGGCTGCTGTCGCTGGGCCGTCGGCACTTCTCGGTGACGCGCGAGCGGTTTGCCGACTACCTGGCGGAGATCGACGTCGAGGCGGCGCGAGCGAAGAAGTTGTACGACCTGCTGGTGATTCCGGGTGCGGAGATCACCCAGAA
>JBKJMH010000245.1:0-7659 GCA_046596625.1 Vicinamibacterales bacterium
GCCGCGGGACGCACCGGCTTGACGATGAGCGCGGCGAGGTCGAGGCCGTCCTGCTGCGGCACGAACTGCGCGTTCAGCTCGGCGAGCACTGCGTCGAGCTCCGCGCCCTTCTTGAACGCCTTGCCGTGCCAGCCCTCTTTCCCCTCAGTGAACGAGATGCCCTTGCCCTTCACCGTGCCCGCCACGATCATCGTCGGCTGACCCTTGGTAGCGCGTGCCTCGGCGAGGGCGTCGAGCACCTGGTTCAGGTCGTGGCCATTGATGGTGATGGTGTGCCAGCCGAACGCGCGCCAGCGACGTGCGAACTGCTCGAGGTCGTGCCGCCACATGGTGGGACCGCTCTGACCGAGACCATTCGCGTCGGTGATGACGCAGAGGTTGTCGAGTCCGTCCTGCGCGGCCACGTCCGCCGCTTCCCAGACCGAGCCCTCCGCCGATTCACCGTCGCCGATCAGGCAGTAAGTGCGGTAGTCGGAGCCGATGCGGCGTGCGTTCAGCGCGCTGCCGATGGAGGCGCAGATGCCCTGGCCAAGCGACCCGGTGGCGACGTCGACGAACGACAGGCGCGGCGTCGGGTGCCCTTCGAGGTCCGAGTGCAGGTCGCGCACCTTCAGCAGCTCGGAGCGATCGAACAACCCGGACTCAGCCCAGGCCGCGTAGAGAATCGGTGCCGCATGCCCCTTCGACAGGACGAAGCGATCGGCGCCGGGGTTCTGCGGGTCCTTCGGATCGAACCGAAGTTCCGCGAAGAACAGGGCCGCAATCAGCTCGGCTGCCGACGCGCAACTGGTCGGATGGCCGGTGCCAGACGCCGACGTCGCCATGACGGAGTCGATGCGCAGCCGGGTGGCAATGTTGGTGAGAGCGGGAACGAGAACGGAACGATCCATGTGGGTCATCGCGGGAATGCAGAAGTCAGAGGTCAGAATTCAGAATGCCGTTCAAATTGCAGGTGAAGCACTCAGCGGAAGAGCGTGGAAAGTCTAGTGCAGATCCCCCGCTAACGCGAACCAGTCGAGCAGGGCGGCGCCGAAGCGGCCTGCCTCGCCAGGGTGTTCGCCCGAACGCGCCTCGACGACCGTCGCCAGCAGCCGCGCGTCCCCCTCGTCGTCGCTTCCTGGAGCAATGACGGCGGCCGCGAGGTACTCGGCGTCGGCGTGGAGCGCGGCAACGCGGCAGAGCACGCGCAGTGCCACGCAATTAGCGCCGAAATCGACGTCGAAGGCCCCCGTCTCCTCGAGGAACCAGTGGCGGCGGGCGTGCCGGAGCAGTTCCTCGGCCAGCATCGCGTAAGGAAGTTGGCCGGACAGGTCGAATGCCGCCAGCAGGGCTGACGCGCAGTGCAGATGCCCGGCGGCATCGAGCCCCAGCAGGCCGTCGCCCGGCTCGTAGCTGCGGCGGACAAGCGATTCCAGCGCATCGACGGCATCCGGCAGGTCGTGGCTGACCGCCGCGCGCAGGCGCTCGTCGTCGGACACCGCGGCGGCCTCGGCCAGGAGCCGGAGCCACTGCATGCGGCTGCACGGCTCGGACGCCGGTCCGGCGAGCGACAGCCCCTTGGTGAGCCCCTGCTCGACCCCGTCTTGGACGAGGCCGTCGCCAGCGACGTAGAGGCGCAGGAGGAAGGACACCGCATCGGGAGGCTGGGCTTCGAGCTGTCCGGCCAGGACACGATCCCGGGCCCATTCGATCGCGGCAGGATTCACCGGCAAATTATAATGACGGGACGCCTGCAGTCGGACCCCGACCGCTTCCCACACATGGTGCGGACGGCGCGGCCGCCCTCATTCGAGTACCAGCGCGCATGACGCACACGATCACCCTGATTCCTGGCGACGGCATCGGCCCCGAAGTAACGGAAGCTGTCGTTCGCATCCTCGCCGCCTCCGGCGTCTCCATCAACTGGGAGCGCCACGACGCGGGCGTGCTCGCAGTGGATCGCGGTGGTGTGCCGCTGCCGATCGAACTGCTCGACTCGGTCCGCCGCAATAAGGTGGCGTTGAAGGGTCCCGTCACCACGCCGATCGGCACCGGCTTCACCAGCGTCAACGTCGGCCTGCGCAAGGCGCTCGACCTGTTTGCCAACCTGCGTCCGGTCTGGAACATGCCGGGCGTCGAGAGCCGCTACACCGGCATCGACCTGGTGATCGTGCGCGAAAACACCGAGGACCTCTATGCCGGCCTCGAGCACGAGATCGTGCCGGGCGTGGTGGAGAGCCTGAAGATCATCACCGAGAAGGCTTCGACGCGTATCGGACGCTTCGCGTTCGAGTACGCACGCAAGCATGGCCGCAAGAAGGTGACGTCGATCCACAAGGCCAACATCATGAAGTTGAGTGATGGCCTGTTCATCGGCAGCGTGCGCGCCGTCGCGCGCGAGTATCCGGACATCGCCTACGACGAGAAGATCGTCGACGCTGCCTGCATGCACCTGGTGATGAAGCCCGAACAGTTCGACGTGCTGGTGATGCCGAACCTGTACGGCGACATCGTGTCGGACCTGTGCGCCGGCCTGGTCGGCGGCCTCGGCGTGGTCGGCGCGGCGAACCTCGGGACCGAGATCGGCGTGTTCGAGGCCGTGCACGGCAGCGCGCCGGACATCGCGGGCAAGAACTTCGCGAACCCGACGGCACTGCTGCTGTCGTCCGTGCTGATGCTGCGGCACATCAACGAGGACGTTGCGGCCGATCGGATTGTCGCAGCGCTGAACAGCGTGCTGGCCTCCGGTGCGTCGCGCACGCGCGACCTTGGCGGCACGACCTCCACCTTCGAATTCGCGGACGCAGTCTGCCGGGCGATCGCCTGATCGCCGTGCTATAGTCCGAGGAATCCATGATGGATGACATCGCCCAGGCCGTCCTGGCGCGCGAGGAAGTCGTCAAATACCTCCGCGGTGGGATGGGCGAACGCGGCGACCAGGCCCGGGAGCGCGTCTACGCGTATCTCGAGGAACTGCGCACCACGCAGCGGCCGAATATCTACCGCGCGCTCCAGCACCCGCTCTATCCGATCCTGCGGAAGATCGAGCGCGTGCACGAGCACCTGCACCACGTGGTGAACGCGGTCCGCACCAGCCGCGTGGTGTACGCCTCCAATCACAAGAGCCACACCGACTATCTCGTCGAGCCGCTCGTGCTCGACGACAACGGGGTCCGCCCGCCGCTGATCGCGGCCGGCATCAACCTGTTCGGTGGTCCACTCGGCCTGATTCACAAGCACGTCACCGGTGCCATCCCAATTCGACGCAATACCAAGGACCCGGCGTACCTGATTACGCTGAAGGCCTACGTGGCCGAGATCCTGAAGAAGCACGACATCTTCTTCTACCCGGAAGGCGGCCGCAGCTACAGCGGCGAGTTGAAGGCCGCCAAGACCGGACTGATTCACGCCACGCTCCAGGCGGGATGTCCGAACCTGGTCGTCGTGCCGGTGGCCATCGCCTACGACCTCGTGCTCGAGGACCACATCCTCGCCAAGCAGGGCACCAAAAAGCGCCAGCGTGCGTTCTCGCGCGAAGTGGCCGAGATGGTGCGCTACGCCGTCGGCTACCGCTCGCGAGCCTTCGTCACCTTCGGCGCGCCGATCGCCGCCAGTGGCTACGACCCGAGTTCCCGCACCGAGGTGCTCGAGCTCAGCCGGCTGATCCGGGCGCGCATCGGGTCGCAGGTGAAGGTGCTGCCGACCGCTCTCTTCGCATCGGCCATGCGTCCCTCCATCACCCGCAAGGACATCGAGGAGCGGATCGACCGCATGATCGAGGAACTGGCGGCCAAGCACGCGAACCTCGCCGTCACCAGCGGCCGGCAGGCCGTGGACGAGGCCGCTGAGCCGCTCGAAACCCGCGGCATCGTGGTGCTCGAGAACGGCCGGTTCCGCGTGCGGGAACGCAACGTGCTGAAGTTCTACGCTCGTTCCATCGAACACCTGCTCGTCACCACTGGAAGAACACACTGAACGTGACGACATAAGGTTCGAACGGTTATCCGACCGATCGCCAATCGTCAGGCTCAGCATGTTCTCCAACGCCGCCAAGGCCGTCTTCCACCTCCTCGCCCAGAGCGACACGCTGCGTGCGGTCGCGTCCCGTTACGGGATGCGGCGCCAGTCGGCTTTCGCGCGGCGTTTCATTGCCGGCGAAACGGTCGAGGAGGCGATTGCCGCCGCCCGCGCCATCGAGGCGCGCGGCCTCATGCACACCCTCGACTACCTCGGTGAGAGTGTGTCGTCACTGGCCGAAGCCGACGCGGCGACGAAAGACTACGTGCGTGTGGCCGACGCCATCACCCAGGCCGGCGTCATCCGCAACCTGTCGCTGAAGCTCACCCAGCTCGGTCTCGACGTCGATCGCGCCTCCGCGGTGGACAACCTGCGCAAGATCCTGGAGAAGGCGCCGGGCTTCTTCGTACGCATCGACATGGAGAGTTCGGCGTACACCGACGTCACGCTGAGCATCTTCGAGCTGCTCTGGCAGCAGGGCTATCGCAACATCGGCGTTGTGCTGCAGGCCGACCTCTACCGCACCGCGGCCGACGAGGAACGAATCAGCGCGCTCGGCGCACGCGTGCGGCTGGTGAAGGGCGCCTACCGCGAATCGAAGGCGGTGGCCTACCAGAAGAAAGCCGATGTCGATGCGCAGTTCGCTACGCTGACCCGCCGCCTGCTCGAGCGTGGCCACTACCCCGCCATCGCCACGCACGACATCAACATGATCAACGTTGCGCGCGAGCACGCGGCCTCGCTTGGGCTGGCACACGATGCCTTCGAGTTCCAGATGCTCTACGGCATTCGCCGCGACCTGCAGCAGATGCTGGTGAAGGACGGCTACCGCGTCCGTGTCTACGTGCCGTTCGGACGTCAGTGGTTCCCGTACTTCATGCGCCGGCTCGGCGAACGCCCCGCCAACCTGCTGTTCGTGCTCCGCGGCCTCGCCGCTGACCGTGGGTAGCGCCTTACCCACACTGGGCACGTAACAGCCGACCTCGTCCGCTAAATCCCCCGTAAATGGGCCGTCTCGGCTCGTCGGCACCCATTCAGCGCCTCTCCAGAGCGACCTCAGCACGGCACGCCACTTGAACTCTACGGTACCGCCGGAGAGCCGGCGGCCCCCCACCTACCCGGGGACGCGAAGGAGCGGAACGATGGAAAACGACTACGTCTCGCGGATGCGCCAGTTTGTCTGTGGACTGCACGGGCACGATAGCCTGCTGCAGTTCGAAACCGCCCGTCTGAGCCTGAAATGCGTGTCGTGCGGACATGAGACACCGGGCTGGAACCTGCAGAAGACCGACGCCGCCGCACCGGCACCGGTGAGTGCGCCCGAGCGCCGCTTCCTGCCGTCGCTCGCGCCGCGCCGGCTCGCGTCGAACTAGCACGCGCTGCGGGCCGACCTAAAGGTCGGCAGCTACACACGTCCGTCTTGCGCGTCGGCGTGCGCGTAGCCGCGAACCTTCAGGTTCGCTCGCACAATGCGTGGTCAACGGTCATGCTTCGTGGTTAGCTATGAGCCAACCATGAGCAGCGTTGTCGCCATCACCGGCGCGTCCGCAGGCATCGGTAAAGCCACCGCCCTCCGCCTCGCTCGCGACGGCGCCTCCGTCGCGATCTGCGCACGACGCCTCGACCGGCTCGAGGTGGTCGCCGACGAGATCAGGCGTGCCGGCGGGAAGGCGATCGCCATCGCGGCGGACGTCACGAAGCCCGACGACATGCAGGCGTTCGTCGACGCTACGGTGCAGGCGTTCGGCCGCCTGGACGTCGTCATCTGCAACGCCGGCTTCGGCGTCTACGGCGAGATCGACCAGGTCACGCCCGAGCAGATGCAGTCGATCATGGACGTGAACTACTTCGGCACGTTCCACACCGTGCGCGCCGCGCTGCCGCTGTTCCGCACGCAGGGACACGGCCACACCATCATCGTGTCGTCGGTCGCCGGCAAGCGCGGCATCCCGTTCATGGGTCCGTACTGCGCCACCAAGTTCGCGCAGATCGGCATGGCGGAGAGCCTGCGCGCCGAACTGAAGGGCACGGGCCTGCACGTCTCCATCGTCTATCCCATCTCGACCAACACCGAGTTCTTCGAGGTGATGACGCAGAATTCCGGCTTCGCCACACGCGCCGAGGGCCCCAGGCAATCCGCCGACAGCGTCGCCAATGCCATCGCCCGCGCCATCAGAAAGCCGGTGCCGGAGATCTACCCCTACCTGCCGGCCAAGGGCCTCGCCGTGCTCAACGCCATCTTCCCTGGACTCACCGACACGATTACCAAGCGGTGGGGACGGAAACCTATCAAGAGTGAGAAGTCAGAAGGCTGAATTCAGAGTTCAGAGTTCTCCCGAAGTCCATGCCTGAAGCCAAGAGCCTGAAGCCTGAAGCCGCGCAGCAGCCAGCCGCCCTGGCTATCGCGAGGGCGGTGCGGCGCGAGGGCGGCCGCGCGCTCATCGTCGGCGGCTGGGTGCGCGACCGACTGCTCGGACACGAGTCGAAGGACATCGATATCGAGGTCTTCGGCGTCGACGCAGCGCCACTGCGCGCGCTGCTCGAGGCACTCGGCCGGGTCGAGGCTGTCGGCGAGAGCTTCCAGGTCTA
The DNA here is from genome assembly GCA_046596625.1 of Vicinamibacterales bacterium. GTDB lineage: Bacteria > Acidobacteriota > Vicinamibacteria > Vicinamibacterales > CAVVIG01 > CAVVIG01. Next base: position 6,586 of record JBKJMH010000245.1, read on the forward strand.
CAAGTGTGGCGACATCGACGTCTCGCTGCCGCGTCGCGAGTCGAAGGCGGGCCGCGGCCATCGCGGCTTCGTTGTCGCCGGCGATCCGTCGATGGGCTACGACGAGGCGGCGCGACGCCGCGATTTCACCATCAACGCCATCTCGTTCGATCCGCTGACCGGCGACTACATCGACCCGTTCGATGGCCGCACCGCTCTCGAGCATCGCTTGCTGCGCGTGGTCGATCCACGCACCTTCGCAGACGACAGCCTGCGTGTGCTGCGCGCCGTGCAGTTCGCCGCGCGCTTCGCGCTGACGCTCGACGACGAGACACGCGCCATCTGCCGCGCCATTCCGCTCGACGATCTGCCGGCTGAACGAATATGGGGCGAGTTCGAGAAGCTGCTTTTCGCGCCGCGGCCGTCCATCGGCTTCGCCCTCGCGCTCGACCTCGGCATCGTCGAACGGCTGTGGCCCGAGCTGCATGCGCTGGTCGGCTGTCCGCAGGAACCCGAGTGGCACCCCGAAGGCGACGTGTGGGTGCACACGCTGCAGGTGGTCGATCAGGCGCGCACGCGGGTGGACGATCTGCCGCGACCGAAGCAACTCGCGATCATGCTCGGCGCGGTTTGCCACGACTTCGGCAAGCCGGCGACCACGGCGTTCAGCGACGGGCGCATCCGCTCGATCGATCACGAAGCGCAGGGAGTGCCGCCGGCCACGGCGTTTCTCGACCGGTTGAACGTTCACTCGTTCGACGGCTACGACGTGCGGGCGCAGGTGCTTGGCCTCACCGAGCAGCACCTGAAGCCGGGCATGTGGTTCAAGGCACCCACGCCGGTCGGCGATGGTGCCTTCCGCCGCCTCGCGCAGAAGGTCGACCTCGAGCTGCTGGCGCGGCTGGCGAAGGCCGACTGCCTCGGACGCGCACCGGGTGTCTTCAGCGCTGAGGCGATGGACTGGTTTCTCGAACGCGCGCTCGCCCTCGGCGTGCAGCACGCGCCGCCCGCGCCGCTGCTGCTCGGAAGGCACCTGCTCGCGCTCGGCCTGAAGCCGGGGCCGCGCATGGGCCAGTTGCTGAAAGCCGTGTACGA
>JBKJMH010000274.1:0-4118 GCA_046596625.1 Vicinamibacterales bacterium
GTAGGCGAACGCACCGGAGGTTGAACTCACGGGAAGGGTCGCCAGGTTTACGAGCACGGCTCGCGAGATTGTGCGGCTGGTCGCCGCCGCAGCCGCGGTGTCGCGTTCGACGCTGCCGGTGTCCACGGACTAGTTGGTGACGAGGAACGCCAGCGCGTCCCGGACCCCCGGCTGCGCCCGTGCCGTGCTGGCGAGAGCGAGCAGGAAGACGACCAACAGCGTGAGGCGGCTATTTTTCATTGCGGGTGATCTCGACGTCGGTAGCGCGGACAATTCCGGACGACTGGACGAGCCCCGACACCTTCACCGTGTCGCCGTTCGACAGGTCGCGGCACTTGCCCCCGCTGAAGTCGGTGGTGCGGTCGGTGGCGACGTCCTTGCCACCGACACGGAAACTCAGTGTCGGGCACGATCCGCTCAGCCCTGACACCGTGCCTGACAGGGAAACGGGGCCAGGCGGGTCAGTCGGTGGCAGCGGCGGCGGCGGCGGCGGTGGTGACGTAGGTGGTGGGGAGGTCGGGGGCGGAGTGGTCGGCGGTGTGGGAGGCGTGGTCGTGGCGGCCGCCTGCTCAACGGTGTAGTCCTGTCCGCCCAGAGTGATGCGGGCCCCACGGGCGGCGCCCGTGTTCTCGGCGACCGTAATGTCTACGCGACCGCTTGCCTGGCCACTCGAGCGCGAAAGGGTCAGCCACGGCACCGAGGACGAGGCGGACCAGTTGCAGCCGGACAGCGTGGTGAGATCCACCGAGAGCGTGCCGCCGGTTGCATGGGTCGTGTCGCTCGTCCGGTTGAGGCTGAAGCCGCACGCAGCGGCAGCCTGCGTCACCCCCAAGCGTACCTCGTCCACCAGCAGGTCAGCCGACCTGACGGCGGGTGCGGGGTTGCTGGCCACGGTAAACGGTAGAGTCGCACTGCCATTGCCGCTGCGCTCACCTGTGACCGCTACCCAGCCAACTAATGAGTCGACCGACCAGGCGCATTCGCGAGCGGCGGTAATGGTGAGTTGTCCAGTGCCGCCTGCTGCGGTGAACTGCTGCGGCGCTGCCGCTGCGGTGACCTGGCACTTGCTGTTCGAAGGCGCCGTGGCCGAGGTCGTCGTGGAGGTGCAGGCGACGGGCGAAATGGCGGCCAGTGTGGCAGCTACCGTCGCAGCGGTCAGAAATGGGAGACGGTTCAGCTTCACGCCGCGCAAGAGATGCACGACGCTCGCCAGCACGCTGGATCGGCCGTGACACCGGGACGGGCGGGCCGGAGCGTGAAGTACAATGCCGCATTCCTGTGGAATATCACATCACGCAGTACGACCTCGAGCAGGGGGCGCTCGAGATTCAGTACATCGAAGAGCATTTCGGCGAGTACCCCCGCAAGAAGACCGCTACCGAGATCGTACGGCGCCTGAGCGATCGGGCGCACCTGATCCTGATTGCCTCCGGGCCGGCACCGGCCGATCCCGGCATGATCGTGCCGGTGTCGTACAAGGTCGCGCACGAGATCCGGGTCGAGGAACTGGACCCGACGCTGCTCGAACTGGTGCACCGCCTGCAGGGGCACGTGCAGTTCGATGGCCGCCGCGTGCTCTACACCTGGATTGGCGGTACGCGTCGCGACTGGCGCGGCCAGGGGCACTTCCGCGCGCTCACCGAGCAGCAGGAGTTCTGGGCCGTCGAGCACGGCTTCGACGAAGTCGTGGTGAAGACCAAGAACAAGTTCTACGAGATGCGCGGCACACTCGACCACCTGCGCTTCGAAGTGATGAAGTACGAGCGCGACTCGCTCGATAATGCCGAATCGAAGGTGTATCTGAGCAAGCGCCTGCACCCCGAACTGCTCGAGCGGCACCGCAGCTCGCGCAGGGTCGTGCAGGCCACCGCATGAACCTCATGCCGCCACAGACGCCCTACAGCCACCACCTCGACAGTCGCGACCCGCTCGTGGTCATGCGGGAAACCATCCCTGCCATCTCGAACGCCGTGGACGGGTGGACACCGGAGCAGTTCGACCGGCCGGTGGCGCCCGGCAAGTGGACCGCCCGTCAGGTGCTGATCCATCTGGCACAGACTGAGCTTGCGCTCGGCGCCCGCTCGCGCATGGCGCTGACGCGGCCAGGCTTCATGGCCAGTTCGTTCGATCAGGACAAGTGGCTGGCGAGGGAGCTCGGCATCAGCGGCCCCGATGCCGTGAACGTCTTCGTCGCGTTGGCGTCGCTCAACCTGGCGCTCTACGCGTCGCTGACGCTGACCGACCGCGAGACTCCGCTCACCCACGACGAGTATGGCGCGATGACGGTTGACTGGATCATCTATCAGGAGGCCGGTCACCAGGTGCATCATCTCGAGCAGCTGACGCTACTGGGCAAGTGAACTTCTAAGTTCTCACTTCCTTGAAGACGCCCGCCGCCCGATCCTTGATCACGGCGTCCCAGTCGAAGCACTGGCCGTTCATGGCCACGTAGACCCCTGCTGGCAGCACCTGCACGAACGAGAGTGCGCTGCCGAGATTGAACAACCCGTCAGAACTGCCGAAGGCGTAGGGCACCATCGCGCCGGTCAGGACAATGGTCTTGGCCGCCAGCGCGGCGTCGTCGGCAGTGGCCAGCGCGCGGGCGGTGTCGACCATCGTGTCGGTGCCGTGAGTCACCACCAGCCTCGACTCGGCCGCGTCGCGGCAGGCGCCGACGATGCGCGTGCGATCGGTGTCGCGCATGTCGAGGCTGTCCATCATCATCAGTGTCTCGACCTGCACCTCAACGCGCGAACGTCCCAGCCGCAGCATCTCGGGCACGTGCGTGTCCTTGAAGAACAGCGTGCCGTTCAGCTCGTTGTATTCCTTGTCGAAGGTGCCGCCCGTCACCAGGACGCGAATCATTGCTGCTGGTTCTCGGAGGCGATCGACGTGCCACCGGCCGAGAGGTACAGCGCGTTGAAGAGCATCGGGAACGTGGCGTGTGTCTGGGCGCGGTGCTGCGGCCGCAGACCGAACAACAGGATGTGGCCGGGTCGCAGGTCCACTTCCACCACGGCCGCGCGTCCGGCCATGGCGTCTTCGCCGCGCAGCCAGCCCGAGGCCACGATGCCCTCGTTCGGATAGCGCGCGATGACCGAGGCGCGCGTGGCATTGAAGCCGTCGACCAGCGTGAAGAACGGGCTGTTGTTGTAGAAGCCGTACGTATCCGCCGCCATGCCGTAGCCCACCGGGTTCGACGTGTCGACCTGGATCCGCAGAATCGTGCCCGGCGCGAAGTGCTGATCGCGGCGCAGGGCGCGCTTCTGGTTGCGCACCGGTACCGGAAAGCGGTCGATCACGAGGTCGGACGCCGCGCCGAGCGCGATGAGCGTGCCGCCGTCACTGACGAAGCGCTGCAGGCTGTCGACACCGCTATCGCCGATGCCGCCGCGATACTCGGGTCTGATCGTGGCGCCGAGGTTGCCGTCCACGATCTCGCGCGGCGCCTGGTCCGCGAGGATGATGGCATCGAAGCGGCGGCGCAGTCCGCCGGCGCGGATGTCGGCGTTGTGCACGGTGGTGTACGGGAACTCGTACTGCTCCAGCACCCAGCGCGTCCACCCCTCGTCGATGTTGCCGCCGGTCCACGGCGCGTAGAGCGCCACACGCGGCGCGCGCAGCGGCTGCTTCGGTTCGTCGGGTACGCCCGGCGGCGGCGCGTCCACCGTCGAGAACGACACGCCGAGCTCGCGAGCCAGTTCCTCGAGTTGCGTGCGGCTGGCGCCGTCCACCAGCGCGTGCGACGAGGGTGTGAAGGCCACCTTCACGCCGGTCTTCAGCAGGCGGTTCACGACCACCGCACTGTCGGCGCCCGTGTACTCGAACATGAAGCGCGGGCCGTTGCCGGTCACCCGGCCGGCGCTGCTCAGCGGCGCTGTGACACGCGTCAGCTTCACGTTCGGCAGCGGCTCGTTCGCGAAGTCGACGGTAACCCCGAACTGCAGGCCGAGCGACCACGCCGTCATGTCGTAGGGCGCTTCGGGCGGCAGGTTTGGCGCGCGCCGCACCTCGGGATAGGTCTGCTTCTCCAGCAGGTCCTTCGCGTAGCGCGCGAAGACCTGGGTCATCGGCACGACCAGCGTACCCGCCGAGTACGGCGTGTCGTCGACGTCGAA
>JBKJMH010000281.1:0-19502 GCA_046596625.1 Vicinamibacterales bacterium
GGCTCGATGCGGTGACAGACGTGGGCGTCCGCGCGGTGGAGGCGCTGCCCGCCGGACGGGCAGACCAGCGTGTAGTCGTGCAGCGTCGCGACGACGCGCGCGCCGGCTGCCCGAGCCATTGCCGGCAGATCGAACGACAGGTTCAGCAGGTTGTGGACGTGCAGCACCTGCGGCTGCACCGCGTCGAGCACGGAGGCGAGACGGTCGGCGATGAGCGGCGGACGATATGTGTCCTCGAAGCGCGAGCAGATCCAGTTGTTGGTGATCTCGACGACCGGGATGCCGTTGACCACGCGCCAGTCGACCGAGCCGTGCTGCCGCGCCGGGTCGAAGGTGGCGCACACGAGCGTCACGTGATGTCCGCGATCGAGCTGCGCACGGCAGAGATCGTGGGCATAGATCTCCGATCCTGCCTGCGCCTGTGGCAGGAAGTCGTGGATCGCATGAAGAATGCGGAGGGGAGAGACCGCCATCGCGCCCGGGCGGGTCTATGTTAGCCGACGCGGATGCTATACTTTCGCCCGGTAGACTGCGGAAATGGCCGAGATATCGCAGGTAGAGATTCCGAATCGCCCTCTCTTCAAGGCGGCGGAGGTGTGCGAACTCGCCAAGCTCCAGCCCTACGTGCTGCGATCCTGGGAGGCGGAGTTCAAGGACCTCGGCGTGGCGAAGAGCGGATCGACGACGCGCGTCTATCGTCGGGTGGACATCGAACGTGTGCTGCGTATCAAGCACCTGCTGCTTGTAGACGGGCTCACCCTCGCTGGCGTTCGGCGAAAGCTCGATGAGGAATCTGAACCGCCGCTCGATCTCGGCGAGCCGGAGCCAGTCGCCGCCGTTCAGGGATTCAGCGCCGAGGCGCGCGAGCGGTTGGCGCACGTGAAGCGCGGGCTGCAGGCGCTGCTCACGCTGCTCGATGCGACGCCTCGCCCCGCTGCGGGTGTCACCGCCACGCAGACCGAGCTCGCGCTGGCGTCGCCCGATGCGTTCGACGCCGATGAAAACGCGGGCGCGACCGGCCAGAGCGCAAAGTCGGCCTCGCCTCGGCGCAAGCGTTCAGCGTAGAATACGAATTCGCGCATCGGGATGTAGCGCAGCCTGGCTAGCGCACCTGACTGGGGGTCAGGGGGTCGTGGGTTCGAATCCCGCCATCCCGACCAATTTTCCTCAACAAGAAGGGCCGCCGTAACTGGTGGCTCTTTTTGTTTGTACGCCGGGGTAGCACCGAGGTAGCGGGGCGACTAAAGTCTGGGCTATGTCGCTCGCGCACGAGCGACGAGCCCCTGAACCGGTTCGCTCGGACTTGGCGACACGAGCCTCGGGACAGATGGCTGAACACCTAATTCACGCGGCCAAGGTGGCGGTCGTCAGCCTGAAATGATTCATCCGACTCGCCGAACAACCATGGACTCCAGACGAAAGGACATGACACATGAGCGCTGACACTTCGCGCCGGACCATTCTTCGGGGCGGCATCGCACTTGCGGGGTTGGGCTTGGTCGGCATCCCGGATTGGGCGCTGCCGCTGATGGCCGACACCGAAACACTTGTGCCGTTCACCGACATCCCCGACAACGTGCGATGGGACACGCCGCCGGATCGGCGTACGCTCGACCTCCGCACAATCGACGGACCGTTCACGCCCGCCGACAAGTTCGCCACGACGCAGCATTACGGACACCCTAGCGTGGATCCGATGAGCTTCAAGCTGAAGATCTCGGGGCTGGTGAATACGCCCAGGGCGTTCCCGCTCGACGAGCTGAAGAAACTCGGGAGCACCGATCTCGTTGCGGGCTTCGAGTGTTCGGGCAACCGGGGCCCCCTCAACGCCCTGAGCGGAAACGGCAAGTGGACAGGCGTGCCGCTGCGGACGGTGCTCAACGTGGCCGGCGTCAAGGCGGCCGCCCGCGACATCGTCTTTTTCGGCGCCGATCATGGCGAGGAAGAAGTCGAGTGGCGCACGGAGAAGTACAAGCTCGACTACCACTTCGGTCGCAGCCTGATGCGCGAGAAGGCCCTCAGCGCGGAGCCGTTCCTGGCCTGGGCGCTCAACGGCGCCCCGCTCAGCAAGCATCAGGGCGCGCCCCTGCGACTCCTGGTGCCGGGCTGGTACGGCGTGTCCAACGTCAAGTGGCTGTCCGAGATCCACGCGCAGGCAGACAAATACGTGGGCAAGTACCAGACGCGCTGGTACCGCACAGTACGGACCGAAATGGTCGACGGCGAGCTGAAAGTGAGCGAGACCGAGGTCACGCACATGCAGCTCAAGTCGTTTGTCGCCAGGGTCACGGTAAGCGCCGGCGCGCACAAAGTGCTCGCCGTGGTGCTCAACGACGGCACGCCGGTCAAGTCGGTCGAGATCAAGATTGATGACGGCCCGTGGCGGACGGCGACACCGGACGCGTCGACGAAAGACAAGTTCGGCTGGAAGTTCTACACATACGAATGGAAGGGCGCCACACCGGGCGACCACACGATCGTCTCGCGCGCAACCGACGTCACCGGACTTGTGCAGCCGACTGCCGAAGATCTCGCCAGCAAGCGCTCGTTCCTCGAGCAGAACTCACAGGCGCCGCGGAAGGTGAAGGTGGCGTAGGTGAGACTGCTCGCGGGCGGGCCGATTCACCGGGGTTACACCAGGTTAGCGAGCCCGCCCTCTAGACTTCGCGTGTCCACGTGTCGAGTAGCTCACGCAGGGCCAGAGACCGATGCTCCACTTCGTCGCTCTCCAGATCCTGGACGGCGAGGATCGGCGGCAACTTCGGATAGAGCTCCGGCAAGGCCAGTGTCTCAGTGACCTGTTCGCGTATCCACTTCGAGTAGGACAGCGGGTAGCGACGCCTCGCGATGAACAGGGCCTGAAGGAATTCCTGGAACGCCTTGTTGAGGTACGCCAACGCGGAAAAGCTCTGTCCACGTCTGACCAGTGGCGGTATGCGGGCTAGGTCGTGCGCACACGCCTCTCTCGCCATCGCCAGTCGTTCCAGCCGCAGGCTGTCCGGGTAGTAGGGCAGCCACTGCGACTGCAAAGACGTGAAGTGCGCGCCAGGCGTACCGAGCGGAACCGCGTAGGCCACACGGTTTCCGACCTCCACCTCGAATGCGTCAGGTCCGCCGCCGTCGTCCCACGGCGCTGCGACGAATCGCCCATCGAAGACGTCCAGATGCACGGGCCGCTCATCGTCGCCGCGAAACCTGATGAGGAGACGACTCGTGCTCGCGTGTCGCACCCACTCCTGTTCCAGGCTCTGCGCCTCGGAGGAGGTGACGGACTCCTTCACCAGGACGGCCATGTCGAGGTCGCTTTCAGGGACCGCTGTGCCCCGCGCACACGAGTTCACGACCAAGACGGTGTCCGCCTCGTTGCGGGCGGCGAAGAACCCGCCGATCTCGAGGGCAACCAGACGATGCAGCTCGGTGGGAAAGATTGGAAGCGTTGGGGGCGAGTTCATGGGATTGAGGCTGACCACGAGGAATCAATGTCAAAGCGGAATGACCGGCACGGCGACTCAAAGTGGGGAAGTCGAACATAGCACGGTGGTACACTGCCGGCGTCGTTGGTTCCACCCGCACCACCCGCGGTTGCCTTGCCCGTAGGAGTCGCAGTGCTCTCCCGCCGCCTCTTCACGCTGGTGCCCCTCGTCGGCCTGCTGTTGGCCGTGTCGTTCCCCGTCGGACGTCTCGTAGCGTCCGTCTCGGCCTCAGCGGCCAGCGGTTCGTCGCCAGCCGCACAAGACCAGGCGAGAGCACGGCGGACGTTCGTAGTCGTGATTACAGAAACGCCGCTGTTGCTGCTCCCTGATGCGGACCGCGAGCCACTGCGACTGCTCGAAGCCGGAACGGTGCTCACGTTCCTCGACGAAGACGCCGACTGGTATCACGCCGAGTTCCAGGACTTCCGCTACGGCCGGCGCGTCGGCTACGTGCAGAAGAAAGACGCGGTCGCTGTGGAGGTTGATGACCGGGCTGCCTCGTCCGTCGAGTCCGGCCGCCCGGTAAGTTAGAACGGACCCCGCCTTCAGCGCGGCGTCTTGTCGGCAGTCGCCTCCACCAGTCGCCACACGGACGTCGCCAGCCCCGGCGCCCCGACCAGCACCTCATGACGCTGGTAACGCGCCTTGTAGTCGAGCGACGCGCAGCCCGCCACCCAGTATCCAAGGTAGACGTACGTGAGCCCCCTGGCCGCGGCGTCTTCCATCATCCAGACAATCTGCGCCACCCCAAGCGACGGCGGGGCATGCTCCGGATCCCAGAAGAAGTACACCGCCGACAGCGCGTCCGGCACATCGTCGACGATGCCGACGCCCACGAGACGGTCGCCGTCGGCCGGGTCGCGAAAGGTCACTTCGCGGACCGACGGGTGGTCGTAGGCGAAATCGAACGCGTAGCGCTCTTCGTTCAGGCCGCTCGGTTCCCAGCCTCGCTGCGCCTCGCGCTGGGTATGCCAGCGCCCATACAGCGCCAGTCGCTCATCGTCGACCACCGGGAGGCCGACGGTGCGGGTCAGCCGGGACGCGAGACGGCGCGCCCGCTTCTGGCTCCGCGATGGGGCGAAGCCGGCAACCGGAATACGGAGCGACACGCACTGCGCGCAGTCGTCGCACACGGGGCGGAAATACGCCGGGCCGAAGCGGCGCCAGCCGCGTTCGAGCAGCACCCCGAGTTCATCGGCCGACACGTCCACCAGCACGGCCACGTCGAGAGTCGCGGTGCGATTGGGGAGGTACGGGCACTCGTGTGGCGGTTCGAGCAGCCGCCGGACGATTCTGGCCATGTCTAACGCGGTGCTGTTCTAGAACGCGCCGGTGCTGATGCCGACCGTGAACGTGCGGCCGCGCGACGGCGCGAACTGGAACTGGTCGCGGTAATACCGGTTGGTCAGGTTCTCGATGGCGAACGCCACGTTCAGGCGCTCGCGCTGACGCGAGAGGTTCACACCCCAGCCGAGACGCTGCACGGTGAAGCCGTCCAGCGACAGGAAGTCCTGCGCCACGGTGAAGGGCGATGTCAGCAGTGTCGGCGTAACCCGGTTCACTTTCGTCTGCGTCCGCACGCCATACTCGACCCACCAGTGAGCGCCCGGTTCGGTGAAGCGGGCGCTGCCCACGAGTTTCACCGGCGTGATGTTGTCCGCTGGTTCGCCGTCTATCGACTGGCCGTTGAGCGGGTTGATACCGCTCGTGATGGTGCCGCGGGTGAAGGCGCCCGACCCGCTGAGCGTCAGGACGCCGCCCGCCACATTCAGCGGCGCATCGGCATTCAGTTCGAGGCCGCCGATGCGGACATCGGCGTAGTTCGTCGCCTGGGCCAGCGGCCCCGCAGCGGTCTGGGCAATGGCCAGGTCCTGCACGACGAAGTCCGTGTACTGGTTCAGGAACGCGTAGACACCACCCGACAAGCGGGGCAGCGTGAACTTCGCACCCGCGTCGAGGTTGTTGCCGGTCTCGGGCTTCACCGTTACGTTGGGGGCAATACTGCCAGCGGTGGCGGGACCGGCGAAGAGCATCTCTTCAAGGTTAGGGTGACGGTAGCTGCGGCCGTAGCGGAAGAACGGGCTCACCGTGCCGTCGCTGTTAGCGACAAGGCCAATGTCGCCCGTCAGTGCGTTGCGCGCATACGTCGCGCCATTCGGATTGGGCAGCGTCGACGGGTCGATAGCCGGCGTCGCGCCGCCAACCACCGCCTGAATGTCATACCCCGGCGTCGCCTCGGTCACCACGGTGTAGAAGTCGCCGCGCAGTCCGGTGACCACCGACACGTTCGGCAAAACCTTCCACTCGTCCTGCGCGAAGACGGCGATATCGCGGAGGCTGGCGTCGGGCACGCGCACCGGCGTCCCCACGCTTGGTGGGCCGAGCACTGTCGGGGTCGGGAAGACCACGGCAGCCGGCCCGCGGGCCCCGAGCACCACCTGGCCGAGCAGCGACGTGGTGGTCGACGTGGTGCGGCGATCGCTGCTGCGGTCGCGATAGAAGGTGAGACCGGTCGTCGTCACGTGATGCTTCGCCGGCAACAGCACTGCCTGCAGGTCGACGCCCGGCGTCCACACGCGCTGTTCGGTCCGCGACAGGATGTCGAGCCGGAACACGCTGATCGGAAAGAAGGCCACGGCGGTCGGAGCGGGGAACTGCACCGGCAGCACGTTCTGCAGCATGCGCTCGGTCCGCTGGTAATGCGCCGTCAGCGACAGATTGGCGAGCCACGAGGTCACGGCCCGCGCTTCGTACTTCGCCGAGACGCGATCGAGATTGCTGAACGGCAGCGCCGTGGCGTTGAAGAAGATCGGCGGCTGGAAGTCGGGGAAGCCGATATCGTTCATCCGGCGGCGCTGGTACCGCAGGCGCACCGACCGGCGCTCGCCGACGCGGAACAGGCTCGAGACGTTCAGGAAGTTGCCGTTGGCGCCCGAACTCGCAATCTCCCGGCCGGTGCGGACATACGGCGTGTTGAACGGGTCGGGAAACGACTTGAACGTGAAGCCAAAGTTCGTGTCGATGGTGTCGGTTTGCTTCAACTGCCCCGCGGTGAAGTAGGGACGCGTGTCCTCGACATCGAACGACCCGGCCGTGTAGTTGTCGAACGACTCGAGGCCCGCCTGCACCCGCAGCGACACGGCCGGCGACGTGAAGCCGACAGTCGCGGTGCCGCGGCGCCCGTTCTCGTTCGAACTGTAGAAGCCGTTCACGCCGTAGATCAGCCGCGTGGCGTCGGTGAAGCCGGGTTCGTTGGTGATGATGTTCACTGTGCCGGCGAGCGCGTCCGACCCGTACATAACCGTGCCGGCGCCGTTCACGATTTCGATGCGGCTGATGGCATCTGGCGAGACCAGCCCGGTCTCGGCGCCGGTGCGATCGGTCGCTTGCCGCGCCGTGTTGAGACGCTCGCCATCGACGAGGACGAGCATACGGGTCGAGTCGAGGCCGCGCAGACGGGGACGGACGCCGAACGGGCCGTTGCCGACAGGCGTGATATTGGCGGTCTTCGCAAGCGCGTCGCCGGTAGACAGCGTATTGGCCTGCTCGACGGCGGCCCGGCTGATGCTTTCGACGTGCAGCGGGATGGTGCGCGTTTCGCGTTCGGCGCGGTTGGCCGTGACGCTGACCTGGGCGCTGACCACGCCGACTTCGAGTTCGACCGCCACGGTGATGGCGTCCGCGCCGCTCTCGATCACCACGGTCCGAGCCGCGTCGGAGAAGCCGCTGCGCCTGACGATCACGAGGTAGGTGCCTGGCGTGTCGGTGCTCAGGGTGAACTGACCGTCGCTGGCGGTTTCAACCGTCCGCTCCTCGCCTGTGGCGACGCCGCGCAGCACCACCGTGGCGCCGGCCAGCACGCCGCCGGTGGTGTCCGAGACCACGCCGCTTACGGTGGCCGCCGCGGCAGGGCCAGCTGTCAGCAGGGTCGCCAGCAGAATCGTCGAGACACTCAACCGCATCAGTCCTCACAAAAGGGACGTCGCCCAGCTGGGCGACACACCTCCGGAGTATATCCGCGGCGAACTGCCGGCCGTGGCGCCAGAGCGGACGATCGTCCTCAAGGAACGCATGCGATAATCCCGCCGCCAGCCTCCATGTCTGCACATGATCCCGTCAACGATCCCCGCGAGATTCGCGGCTGGATGCTGTACGACTGGGCAAACTCGGCCTTCGTCACGACGGTCATCACGGTGCTGGCCGGACCTTACCTCACGGCACTGGCCCAGGCGGACGTGGCGGAGAACGGCGTCGTGCTGACGCTGGGTCCGCTCGTCGTGACGGCGAAGTCGCTCTTCCCCTACTGCATCTCGGTGTCGGTGCTGCTGCAGGTGCTGCTGCTGCCGATGCTCGGTCCGGTGGCCGACTTCACCGATCTGAAGAAGCCGTTGATGGGCGGCTTCTGCGCGGTCGGCGTGCTGGCCACCTGCCTCATGTTCTTCGTCGAAGGGCCACGTTATCTGCTGGGCGGTGCACTCCTCATCGTTGCCAACCTGTGCTTCGGCGCCAGCATCCTGCTCTACAACGCGTTCCTCAACGACATCACGACGCCCGACCGGCGCGATGCCGTCTCGAGCCGCGGCTATGCGCTCGGCTACGCCGGCGGCGCCCTGCTCCTGGCCTTGAACCTGGCGCTCATCACCTTCAGGGACACCCTTGGCATCAGCCAGGGGCTAGCCGTGCGGATCTCCCTGCTGTCGGCGGGTGTGTGGTGGGGTGGCTTCGCCGTCGTCGCGTTGAGGCGGTTGAAACGCCGTCGCCACGTCTCGCCCAGGCCAGGCGGCTCGCTGATCCGTGCGGGACTCGCTGGTCTCGCCGGCACGCTGCGCGAGCTACGCCGGCTACCGCAGACCCGCCGCTACCTGCTGGCCTACATGTCGTACAACGACGGCATCCAGACCGTCATCAGCGTGGCGTCGGTTGTGCTGGCACAGGAGCTCTTCGTCGCGAAGGGATTGCCGGTCGACGATGCGTTCCTCATCAGCCTGGTGTTGATGATCCAGGTTGTGGCGCTGTTCGGTGCGCTGGCCTTCGAGCGTCTGGCGCGTGTGATCGGCAGCAAGCGATCGATCCTCGTGTCGCTCGTCGTGTGGGCCGGGCTCGTGGTGTTTGCGTACGGCTGGCTCGACACCCAGGCGCAGGCATGGGGCATGGGCGCCGTGCTCGGTCTGGTGCTCGGAGGATCGCAGGCGCTCTCACGATCGCTGTTCTCGCTGATGATTCCAGGCGGCAGGGAGGCGGCGTTCTTCAGCCTCTATGAAATCTCCGAGCGCGGTACGTCGTGGATCGGTCCGCTCATCTTCGGGGCGGTGGCCGGAGCGACCGGGTCCTATCGCCAGGCCATTCTGTCCCTCATCCTCCTCATAGTCGGCGGCATCGTCCTGCTCCTGGCCACCGATACCGACCGGGCTGTGGCAGAGGCTGAAGCCGGCGCGCTCGTCGGCCAAGGCCCAGCAGCCGTACAGTCAATGGCGCTAGAATGAGCCGCATTGCGGTCGACCACCGCGCCGACCTGGCAGTCAACCCCTCGCGTCGGGACCACACGTGCCGCTGACCATCGGAATCCCCAAAGAGATCTACCCCGACGAACGCCGTGTCGCAGCCGCGCCGAGCACGGTCGTCCGCTACCGGAAGATGGGCCTCGACGTGCAGATCGAGGCCGGCGCCGGGTTGGCCGCGGGCTACTCCGACGCCGATTACCAGGAGAGTGGCGCCACGATCGTCTCGGAGGCCGCGAAGGTCTGGGCCACCTCGGACATCCTCATCAAGGTGCGTCCGCCGATGGCGGTCCCGGCCACCGACTACGACGAGCCACTGCTGTTGAAGAAGGGCGCAGTGCTCGTCAGTTTTCTCTGGCCCGCACAGCACAAGCCGTTGCTCGACCAGCTCGCCGCTCGCGAGGCGACAGCGTTTGCGATGGACTGCGTGCCGCGCATCACGCGCGCGCAGAAGATGGACGCTCTGAGCGCGATGGCGAACATCGCCGGCTACCGGGCAGTGATCGAGGCCGCCGAGCATTTCGGCCGGTTCATTCCCGGCCAGATGACTGCCGCCGGCAAGGTGGCGCCAGCCAAGGTGCTGATCGTCGGCGCCGGCGTGGCCGGCCTCGCCGCCATCGCCGCGGCGAAATCGCTTGGCGCGCAGGTACGGGCGTTCGACACGCGCGCGGCGTCGCGCGAGCAGGTCGAGAGCCTCGGCGCGCAGTTCGTCGAGCTCGAGTTCACGGAAAGTGGCGAAGGTGAAGGCGGCTACGCGAAGGAAATGAGCGACGCGTTCCTGCTCGCCGAGCAGACGCTGCTGGCCAGGCACACCGAAGAGTGCGACATCGTCATCACGACTGCGCTGATTCCGGGCAAGCCCGCGCCGCAGCTGATTACGTCCGGCGCTGTGGTGGCCATGCCGAACGGCGGCGTGATCGTCGACCTCGCCGCCGAACAGGGCGGCAACTGCGCGCTGACCGAACGCGGGCGCGTGGTGGAGAAGTTCGGCGTCACCATCATCGGCCTCACCGATCTGCCGAGCCGCATGGCGCGGCAGTCGAGCGAGCTCTACGCGATGACCGTGCTGAACCTGGTGACCGAGTTCGTCGAGGACGGCGCAGTCCGGGTCGATCTCGAGGACGAGGTCGAGCGCGGCTCGCTGGTGCTGCACCAGGGTGCCCTGATGTGGCCACCGCCTTCGCGGCCTCGTCCGCGAACCGGCGCGCCGCTACCCGACGTGAAGGCGCAGGCCAGGGCGCATGCCGAAGCGAGGGCCTCGGCCACGTCCGGCACGATGACGCTGGCAATGGGCGGAGGTGCGGCGCTGCTGCTGGCTCTCGCTGCACTGACGGCGCCACCGGAATTCATCGGGCACCTCACGGTGTTTCTCCTGGCGGTCATCGTCGGCTGGCATGTCATCTGGAACGTGACGCCCGCGCTGCACACCCCGTTGATGAGCGTCACCAACGCCATCAGCGGCATCATTCTCGTCGGCGGCATGCTGGTCATGGCAGGTGGCGGCTTGACGGCCGCGGCCATCCTCGGCGCCGTCGCTGTCCTGGTGGCCACCATCAACGTCGCGGGCGGCTTCCTCGTGACGCAGCGCATGCTGCGGATGTTCCGGAAGTAGGGCCGCGATGACCACCTTCACACATCCGGCTATTTCCCTCGCCTGGCTGGCCGCGAGCCTTCTCTTCATCCTCAGCCTGCGCGGGCTCTCCTCGCAGCGGACCGCTCGGCAGGGCAACCTCCTTGGTGCCGTTGGCATGGGCCTCGCTGTCGTGGCCACGCTGGCGGCCCTGGTGATGAGCGGCACGGCACGTGCTGGGGCGTCAGGTGGCGCACTCGGCCTGCTCGGTGTGGTCATCCTCATTGGCTGCGCGGTGGGCGCGCTGCTGGCATCGCGCGTCGCCATGACGGCGATGCCCGAACTGGTGGCCGTGCTCCACAGCTTCGTCGGGCTCGCAGCGGTGCTCGTCGGCTTCGCGAATTTCCTGGCGCCAGTGCCAGGCGCGACGGGAGAAATGGCGGAGATCGGCCGTGTCGTCGCTGGAGCGGCTGCCGGCCACGGCGTGCACCTGGCCGAGATCTACGTCGGCGTGCTCGTCGGCGCGGTGACTTTTACCGGCTCGATCGTCGCCTTCTTCAAGCTGCGCGGCACCATCGGCAGCCGTCCGCTGCTGTTGCCGGCACGACATGCCCTGAACGGCGTGGTGGTGCTGTCGATGCTCGGGCTCGGTGTGCTGTTCGTGCGCGCGCACGGTGTCGACGGGTTGCTGCCGCTCGGCATCATGGCGGGGCTGGCCGGGCTGCTCGGCGTCCACCTGGTGATGGCCATCGGCGGTGGCGACATGCCGGTGGTCGTCTCGCTGCTGAATTCCTACTCGGGCTGGGCGGCCTCGGCCGCCGGCTTCATGCTGTCGAACGACCTGCTGATCATCACCGGTGCACTGGTCGGGTCGTCGGGCGCCATCCTCTCGTTCATCATGTGTCAGGCGATGAACCGGTCGATCTGGAACGTGGTGTTCGGCGGCTTCGGCGCGGACGCCGGCAGCAAGCCGTCCGGTGCGGCAGCTGTCACCGGCACCGTCACGGAAGCTACGGTCGATCAGGTGGCGGCGCTGCTGAAGGCGTCGCGGTCGGTGGTCATCGTGCCCGGCTACGGCATGGCCGTGGCGCGAGCCCAGCATGCGGTGCGCGATCTCACGAACGAACTGACGAAGCGTGGCGCCAGAACCCGCTACGCCATCCATCCGGTGGCGGGCCGGCTACCCGGCCACATGAACGTGCTGCTGGCGGAAGCAGACGTGCCCTACGACATGGTGCTGGAGATGGAAGAGATCAACCCTGACTTCCCGCAGACCGACGCGGTTCTCGTCATCGGTGCGAACGACATCGTCAATCCCAGTGCGCAGACCGATCCGGGCAGCCCTATCTACGGCATGCCGGTACTCGAGGCGTGGAAGGCGGGGAAGGTGGTCATGCTGAAGCGCGGCATGTCGGCTGGATATGCGGGCGTCGACAACCCGCTGTGCTACGAAGAGAACACATTGATGCTGTTCGGCGACGCACAGGCCACGGTGACGAAGTTGCTGACGGCACTGCGGGCGTAGGAGCATGCCGGGCGTAGCCGCGAACCTTCAGGTTCGCTCACCCGGGCCGACCTCAAGGCCGGCAGCTACGTACATATCGAGGGCATATGTCTTCTGATTACTTCGAGGCGCACGCGCGCTCGCTGCTCGAGCCCGAGGCGTTCTGGGCCGAAGCGGCGGCCAGCATCACCTGGTTCCGGCGCTGGGACCGGGTCGTCGACGACTCCCGGCCACCCTACTACCGCTGGTTCACCGGCGGTGTCCTGAACACCTGCTACAACGCGGTCGACCGGCACGTCGAACGCGGCCGCGGGGGTCAGACGGCGCTGATCTACGACAGCCCGGTCACCGGGACGGTGCGTTCGTTCACGTTTGCCGAGCTGCAACATGAAGTGTCGACACTGGCCGGCGCGTTGGTGGCGCTGGACCTGCGGAAGGGCGACCGCGTGCTCATCTACATGCCCGGCGTGCCCGAGGCGGTGTTCGCGATGCTCGCCTGTGCACGGCTGGGCGTCGTCCACTCGGTGGTGTTTGGCGGATTCGCGTCGAAGGAACTGGCCACACGCATCGACGATGCACAGCCGAGGGTGATCCTGACGGCGTCGTGCGGCATCGAGTCGACGCGGGTCGTCGCCTACAAGCCGCTGCTCGACGCCGCGATCGAACTCGCGGCGCACAGGCCTGAGCGCTGCGTCGTGCTGCAGCGTCCGCAGTGCGAGGCCGCGCTCATCCCTGACCGCGATCTCGACTGGGCCACGGCGCTGAGCGAGGCGGAACCGGCTGGCTGCGTGCCCGTGGCGGCCACCGACCCGCTCTACATCCACTACACGTCGGGTACCACCGGCATCCCAAAGGGTGTCGTTCGTGACAACGGCGGTCATGCCGTCGCGTTGAAGTGGGCGATGGAGCACGTGTACAGCGTCGGCGCCGGCGAGGTATTCTGGGCCGCATCGGACATCGGCTGGACGGTGGGGCACGGCTTCATCGTCTACGGGCCGTTGCTGCACGGCGCCACCACCATCCTCTACGAAGGCAAGCCGGTCGGCACGCCCGACGCCGGCGCCTTCTGGCGCGTCTGCGAGCAGCACGGCGTGAACGTGCTCTTCACGGCACCCACCGCCTTCCGCGCCATCAAGCGCGAAGACCCGGCGGGGGAGCAGATGACGGCGTACAACCTGTCGCGTCTGCGGTTGCTGTTCCTGGCCGGCGAGCGGTGCGACCCCGACACGCTGAACTGGGCCGCCGACCACCTCGGGATACCCGCGCTCGACCACTGGTGGCAGACGGAACTGGGCTGGCCCGCGCTGGCCAACTGCGCCGGCATCGCCCTGCAACCGGTGAAGCCAGGGTCGCCGACACGGGCGGTCCCCGGCTACGACATCCGCGTGCTCGACGACGACGGGCGTGAGGTCGGACCGGACCAGATCGGCAACATCGTCATTCGCCTGCCGCTGCCGCCAGGCACGCTGCCCACGCTGTGGCACAACGATGCGGGCTACGAGAAGGCCTACCTGCGGCGCTTCCCCGGGTACTACCTCACGGGCGACGCCGGCTATCGCGACGCCGACGGCTACTTCTACGTGATGAGCCGCATCGACGACATCATCAATGTGGCCGGGCATCGGCTCTCGACCGGCGGCCTCGAGGAGGTGCTGGCGGCGCATCCCGATGTCGCCGAGTGCGCGGTCATCGGGCATGCGGACGAACTGAAGGGTGAGGTGCCGATCGGGTTCGTGGTGCTGAAGGCGAACGTGCACCGGCCCGAGCACGAGATTGCGGCGGAACTCGTCGAACGGGTGCGGCAGACGGTGGGAGCGTTCGCCTGCTTCAGGACCGCGCTGGTGGTGAACGGGCTCCCCAAGACGCGCTCGGGCAAGATTCTTCGCGGCACGATGAAGAAGATCGCCGACGGTGAGGAATACACCATTCCGGCCACCATCGAGGACGCGTCGGTGCTCCAGGACGTAGCCGCGAGCCTTCAGGCTCGCTGGGGTCGGCCGACCTGAGGTCGGCAGCAACGCGCGGCCGGGCGCCCGGCTAGGCGAGACTGATTCGGATGAACCGGTCGGTGTCGGCTCTGGCCATGAACCCGGCGTGTACCAGACGTTCGAGAATGGTTCGACATGTGGGTTCGGTCAGGCCGGTCAGGCGCGACGCCTCGCGCGACACCAGTTCGTCGCCGTGATGCATCGCCAACAGCAGCCGCTGGAACCGCTCGAAACCGTAATCTGTGGTGTCTTGTGAGGTTTGCATGCCGGTATTTCCTGCTTCCCGGCCAGAAAAGCAACAGGCGTGCCTGTGATTCCCCTGCTATTCAGGCGATTCCGGCCGGTTCGGCGTCTGCTGCCGCGACACAATCGCACACGCCGTGCATATTTTGCCTACCGTGTAACAGGCGGGCTGGCGAGCTCACACACTCGGGAGGGGCGTACAGTGGCTGGCGACGACCTGCAGGAGGACGTCGACGTCGATCGGCTTGCCCAGCGACGCGACAGCTCCTAGGGTTTTGGCCCAGTCGTCGGCATCCAGTGCACCTGACATCAACGCCACCGGCACACTGGCCACCACCGGGTCGTTCAGTTGGGCGCGTCGGAACTCGCTTCCACCCAGGCGAGGCATGTTGAGGTCGAGCAGGACGAGGCACGGCGTGTCTGGCGACCGGTGCCGGACACTGCGCAGCAGGTGGAGCGCCTCGAGTCCGTCTTCCGCCGCCACGGCTTGAAAACCTTCACCACTCAGGAGCGCCACGAGCATCTCGCGCGTGTCGGGGTCGTCTTCGACGATGAGCACGTGCCCGGGCGGAGCCATCGCTCATGACCATACACGGATGACGTCGTTCTGCACAGGGCCTGCTAAGATCGGGCACATGGCATATCCCGAATTCTTCGTGGCGCCGATGCGCGCCGAACTCGTCGACCTTGGTTTTGAAGAACTGCGCACACCTGACGATGTGGACGCCGCCGTCCAGAACTCGAACGGGTCGGTGCTGGTGGTGGTGAACTCCGTGTGCGGCTGTGCGGCGGGGAAGGCGCGTCCTGGCATCGCGCTGGCGCTGCGCAACGGCCCGCGACCCGACCGGCTGACGGCGGTGTTCGCCGGCTTTGATGGTGAAGCGACCGACCGCGCCCGCTCCTACTTCACGGGGTTCCGTCCCTCGTCGCCGTCGATCGGCCTGCTCCAGGACGGCAAGCTGGTCTACATGATGGAGCGCCACCAGATCGAAGGGCGCGGCCCGCTGGAGATTGCGGCCGACCTGCAGGCGGCGTTCGCGAAGTTCTGCGGCGCGCCAGCGGTCCACTGATTCGGGGCGGGCGGGGGAGGTCCGGCAGGTCGGGCGGGGGAGGTCCGGCAGGTCGGGCGGGACGCGACGGTCGTGAACGTAGCGGCGAGCCTTGAGGTTCGCCGGGTCCGGCCGACCTCACGGTCGGCAGCTACGTCGATGTGGCTGCCTATCCTACCCGCCGCGGGTGTGCATCTCGAGATGCGGGTTCTTCTTCAGCGTCGAGAGCGGCACGAATGCACGCCGTTCGCCAAGCGCCAGCCGGCTTTCGGCCCCGCGGTCGGTGCGGCCGGTCCAGCTCGAGACGATGATGGCTTTCAGTTCGTCGATGCTGGCGCCGCCGCGCAGCGCCGCGCGCAGGTCGACGCCGCGCGTGGCATAGAGGCAGAGGTACCACATGCCGTCGGCCGTGAGACGGCTGCGATCACACGACGCGCAGAACGGCTCCGTCGTCGACGAGATGATCCCGAACACCGTGCCGTCCGGCAACCGATAGCGATCCGCAGGCGCCGACGAGCCGTCGACGATCGCCTCAACCCCGCCGTAGTGCCGGGCCATGGTCTCGAGCATGTCCTGGCGCGACACCACGTCGGCCCACGACCAGTTGGTGGCCCCGCCCACATCCATGTACTCGATGAAGCGCACCTCGGCGTTCACCGTCTTGCCGTACTCGATGAGGTCGACCAGTTCGTCGTCGTTCACGCCGCGAATGACCACCGTGTCGAGCTTCAGGCCACCGAACACGCGGGCGGCAGCGTCGATGCCGCGGCGGACCCGAGTCAGCTCGTCGAACCGCGCGAGTTTGGCGAAGCGGTCGTGCCGCAGGGTGTCGAGCGACACCGTCACCCGCCGCAGCCCCGCGGCTTTCAGTTCGTCGATCTGATCGGCGAGCAGGATGCCGTTGCTGGTGAGGGCCAGGTCGTTCAGCCCTTCCTTGCCAGCAATCATGTCGATGAGTGTCGAGAGGTCGCGACGCAGCAGTGGTTCGCCGCCGGTGAGCCGGATGTGGTTCACGCCTAGGCTCATGAACACGTCGACGAGGCGGGTGATCTCCTCGAAGTGCAGCAGGTCCTCGCGCGGCAGCCAGACGTAGTCCAGCTCCGGCATGCAGTACTGGCAGCGGAGGTTGCACCGGTCGGTGACCGACAGGCGGAGGTTACGCAGCGGACGCTGGAACTGGTCGACGAGCATGAATGCCTGATTGTACAGGCCATGAACGCCTGATCGCACAGGGTCTGGCACACCGGTTGCGGATCATCTCCCGTGGAGGGCGTATGCGTGTGCGTGTGGCGACGGTCGTGCTCACCTCGGTGCTGGCGTTTCCACTCGTGGGAAGCGCACAGGTCTACTACTCGGATACGCCGCCCCCGGCCGTGACCGCGGCGTCGGCGTCGTGGCAGCTCAACGGTCAACCTGTCTTCACCGCTGGCAACTTCTACTATCCGGCGGGTGCCACGGTGTTCTTCAACGGCCGGGTGATGACCCGTACCGGCAGCTACGAGGGCGTCCCGCTCTACTCGGACGTCACCCTCGAACCATTCAGCATCGTCTTTGTCCCGATCGGCGGCGGCCGGATGCGTCCGTATGAGCGCAGGCGAGATGGTGAACTGACCGGCACCGTCGGCTCGCGGACACCGTCGTTCCCGATCGGCCGCGACGTCGAGCTGTCGGCGGGGACTGAGTTGGAGTGGCCACGGGACTACGTGCCTGGCGCCGGGCCGCGTCGCGTCGAGAGCGAGTACGTGCTGGTGCCGCGCGCCATGCTCGCCGACCGGCGGGTGCCTCGGGTGGACGAACCGTTCGTGGCGGCGGGTGCAGTGATGGTCTCGCCCCCCGGACAGGCGACGAGGCGCGCTCCCGCGCTGGCGCTGCCGCAACGGTCGGCTGTCGAGGGCATGTGGATCGAGTTCGCCGCGGCCCGCTGGTACAGCGCCGGCCGCGCGCTCGATCACGACGCCACGCGCTTCGAACGCGTCGGTGACTATCGCGGCTTCCCGGTGTTTCGCGAGCGGGACGGATCTGATGGACGCATCTATGTCACAGTGACGCCGGATGGTCCGCTCGCCCCGTACGACCGGCGCTGACAGCCTGCTGAACCTGCCGCGTGCCGTCTGGCTGCTCGGGTGGGTGAGCCTCGCCACGGACTCGGCGACGGAAGCGGTCTATCCACTGCTGCCGTTCTTCCTGACGACGGTGCTGGGAGCCGGCGCGGTGTCGCTCGGCATCGTCGAGGGTGCAGCGGACGCGGTCAGCAGCCTGCTGAAGCTGTGGTCGGGGCGGGCGGCCGACCGGAGCGAGACGAAGCGGCCGCTGGTGCTTGCCGGCTACGCCATCTCGTCGCTCGCACGTCCGCTGATTGCGCTCGCGCAATCGTGGACGCACGTCTTCGCGGTGCGCGTTGTGGACCGCGTCGGGAAAGGCATTCGCAGCGCCCCTCGCGACGCCATCCTCGCGTCGCTGGCGACGCCGGCTACGCGTGGGAAGGTGTTCGGCTTTCACCGCGCGATGGACCATGCCGGCGCCGTCCTCGGTCCGCTCCTCGCCACGATCTTCCTCTGGTTCTACCCCGGTTCGTACCGGACGCTGTTCGGGCTGACGATCATTCCCGGGCTGGTAGCCGTCGCACTCATCTTCTTCATTCGCGAGGAGCGCGCTGCACCAACCCCTGACGCCGTGTCCGGCGTCAGTCAGACCGGGGACCTCGTGTCGCCGGGTTCCATCACTCTTCCCCGCGAGCTGACGTCGTTCTTCCTGGTACTGACGCTGTTCACGCTCGGCAACTCTACCGACGCGTTCCTGCTCCTGAAACTCACCGACGTAGCTGGCAGCGCGCAGTACATCCCGCTGCTCTGGGCCGTGCTGCATGTAGTGAAGGCGACCGTGTCGATTCTCGCTGGCGGCTGGTCCGATCGTATCGGACGACGCACGGTGATTGGCCTGGGCTGGCTGGTCTACGCCGCGGTGTATGTCGGCTTCGCCACTGCCGACACCATGGTTCCGCTCGTCGGCTGGTTCGTGGTCTACGGCGTCTACTTCGGGTTTGCCGAAGGTACCGAGAAGGCGCTGGTTGCCGACCTGGCGCCGTCCGGGCAGCGCGGCTACGCCTTCGGTATCTACAACGCGGTGATTGGCGTCGGGTCGCTGCTGGCGAGTGTGCTGTTCGGCGTCCTGTGGAGCAGTTTCGGCGCCCACGTGGCCTTCGGCGCCGGCGCGGCCCTGTCGCTGGTCGCCACCGTGCTGCTGTTCGTCGTCGTGCGGCGCTGATACAATCCCGACTTCTGATGCCGCAGATTCTCGTCACCAATGACGATGGCTACCGTTCGCAGGGAATTGTGGCGCTGGCTCACGCCCTGGCTCCGCTTGGCGACGTGACCGTGGTCGCGCCCACCGAAGAGGCCAGTGCCATTGGGCATGCGCTGACGCTGCGACGGCCGCTGCGGCTCGAACACCTCCGCGAGAACATCTACGGCGTCGACGGCACCCCCACCGACTGCGTCAACATCGCCATCACCCAGATTTACGGCGGCGAACTGCCGGACCTCGTCGTCTCCGGCATCAACAAGGGGTGGAACCTCGGCGACGACGTCACCTATTCCGGCACCGTCGCCGGGGCGCTCGAAGCGGCACTGCTTGGCATTCCGGGGCTCGCCGTCTCGCTGGCGCGCACCCGCGACGAGTACGACTTCAGCTTTTCGGCGAGCGCCGCGGCCGCGATTGCGGCGGCGATGTTCAGGAAGCCGCTCCCCGCGTGGACGTTCCTCAATGTGAACGTGCCGGTGGGGAAGCCGCTCGGCTTTCGCACCACCGTGCAGGCCAAGCGCAACCACATCACCGAGGTGCTGGTGCGCGATGATCCCAAGGGGCGGCCGTACTTCTGGATTGATGAAGGGCAGAACGACTGGGAGCCGCACGACCGGTCCGATTACCAGGCTGTGCGCGACGGCTACGTGTCCATTACCCCGCTGCATCCGGACCTGACCGCGCATCATGCACTTTCTGCGGTCGAAGAGCTTTCAATCGAGACAGAAGCTGGGGTAAGATAATCTTCGCAGCGGGCGACACCCGAGTCGCCATCATTACCGCGCAACACATCGCCTGTCGGGGCGTGGCTCAGCCTGGTAGAGCACTCGGTTCGGGACCGAGGGGTCGGAGGTTCGAATCCTCTCGCCCCGACCAC
>JBKJMH010000295.1:0-2520 GCA_046596625.1 Vicinamibacterales bacterium
GTCGTCCCGCTCGGGTCGCGCTCGCTCACCGGCATCGTCGTCGACGTCTCGAACACGTCTGGACTGCCTGATGGCAAGGGCGTCAAGCCGCTGAAGAGCGTGCTCGACACCGAACCGTTCATTCCCTCGGACGTCGTCGAGCTTGCGCGCTGGACAGCGGACTACTACGCCGCCGGCCCCGGCGAAGCGATCACGGCGGTGCTGCCGCCGAAGACGCGCGACGAGCGGGCCGATGCACACAAGACGAACCGCATTGTGTCGTTGACGGCCGCGGGCACCGATCCCGACATCAAAGTGACGACGCGGCAGCGTGAGGCGCTGGACATCCTGGCTGGCAGCGCTGAGGGCCTGGCCAGCGTGGAGCTCGCCAGGCGAGGCGTGAGCGCCGACATCGTGTCGCGCCTGCAGAAGGCCGGATTGGTGGCCGTGCGTCAGGAGCGCGTCGACCGCGACCCGTTTGCCGCCGCCTCGCTCGAGGCGACGCCGATCGCTCCGCTGCGCGCCCTCACGCTCGAGCAGGACGCCGCGCTGCAGCGGCTCCTCGAACTGTCCCGCGCCGGCACCTTCAAGGCCGCTTTGCTGCACGGTGTCACGGGCAGCGGCAAGACCGAACTCTACCTGCGGCTCTCCGCGGCCGTGCGCGACGCCGGGCGCCGCGTGCTGATGCTGGTGCCCGAAATCGCGCTCACGCCGCAGGTGGCGGCGTTGTTTCGCCAGACCTTCCACGACCGGGTGGCCATCCAGCACAGCGGACTGTCTGACGGTGAGCGTCACGATCAGTGGCAGCGAATCCGGCGTGGCGAGGTCGATGTGGTCGTGGGCACACGGTCGGCAGTGTTCGCGCCCCTCCGGGATGTCGGCCTGATCATCGTCGATGAAGAGCACGACAACTCCTACAAGCAGGATGAGAGCCCGCGCTACAACGGTCGTGACGTGGCGCTGGTGCGGGCGCAGAAGGCCGGGGCGCTGGCCGTGCTCGGCTCCGCCACGCCGTCGATGGAAACCTACTTCAACGCGATGAGCGGCAAGTACGACCGCATCGTGCTGGAGCGGCGCGTGCTCGACCGGCCGCTCGCCTCGGTGAGCGTGGTCGACATGCGCGAGGAGTACGCGGCCGAAGGGCCGGACGTCATCCTGAGCCGCGCCCTGCGCGACGGCATTGCCGCGCGCGTCGCCCGCGGCGAGCAGTCGATCGTCCTGTTGAACCGGCGTGGCTTTGCTACGGCGGTGTTCTGCCGTCAGTGCGGCGGGACCATCGACTGCCCGAACTGTGACATCTCGCTGGTCGTGCACGGAGAGGGCGCCGCGCGGCGGGCACGCTGCCACTACTGCAACTACTCGGCGCGGGTGCCGAACGCCTGCCCGACTTGCAAGGCGCCGTACCTCGAGCAGATGGGTTTCGGCACCGAACGGGTCGAAGCGCAGGTGAAGCTGCAGTGTCCAGACGCGCGCGTGGCGCGGCTCGATCGCGACTCGACGCGCCGCAAGGGATCGCTGACGGCGCTGCTCGCGAAGTTCAGGGCGGGCGAGATCGATGTGCTCGTCGGCACCCAGATGATTGCGAAGGGGCACGACTTCCCGCGGGTGACGCTGGTTGGTGTCGTCTCGGCCGACGTCGGCCTCGGCATGGCCGACTTCCGGGCGTCAGAGCGGACGTTCCAGCTGCTGACGCAGGTGGCCGGACGGGCGGGGCGTGGCGAAACACCGGGCGAGGCTATCGTGCAGACCATCTACCCGACCCACTACAGCATCCTGCTGGCCTGTCACCAGGACTACGCGGCGTTCTTCGAACGGGAGATGCTGTTCCGCAAGGCGATGCGGTATCCGCCGATGGTGTCGCTGATCAACGCCGTGGTCCGCGCGAAGACGTTCGTGGCGGCGATGGACGATGCGTCGCACATCGTGGCACAGATGCGGCAGCAGGATCCGTCCCTGGCCCACTACCGGGTGCTTGGCCCGGCCCCGGCGCCACTCGGCAAGCTGCGCGGCGAGTACCGCGTGCAGTTGCTCGTGAAGGGGACGAACCGCCGGAAGATGCGGGAGACGCTCGTGGCCATCGTCAATGCACGCCCTGAACTCGCTCGGCGCACCACCATCGACGTCGACCCGCTGTCCGTGCTCTGAGTGATGCGGAGCTGCCAACCCGTCAGTACGTAGCTGCCGACCTTCAGGTCGGCCGGATCGGCGAACCTGAAGGTTCGCGGCTACGACTGGCCGTCGGCCTCGTCTGTTCAGCGGAGCAGTTCGAGCGGCTCGATCGGCGTCGGCGTGAAGCAGAGCACGAACATCACCACCGCGAACAGTGCCAGCCACTTGCGGGTGCGATCGAGCGGCACGTCCTCGTCGAACGTGCGGGGATGGTGGCGGCCGAACGCGAACAGCATCACCACCATCATCGTCGTCCAGACAAGCCAGCTCAGGGAGAACCAGGTGAGCACCACCGCGCAGCCGATCGTGGCGAGCGTGACCTGCGACGATTTCCGCCCAAGCACGGCGTACGAGATGTGGCCGCCGTCGAGT
>JBKJMH010000005.1:0-5915 GCA_046596625.1 Vicinamibacterales bacterium
CAGCCCCGCGGCGACATCTCCGGCTTCGACGCGCGCACGGGCAAGAAGCTGTGGACCTTCCACTCGATCCCGATGAAGGGCGAGTTCGGCTACGACACCTGGGACGACGGCTCGGCCGAATACACCGGCAACACGAACGTCTGGTCGCTCATCACGGTGGACGAAGAGACCGGCTACGTCTACCTGCCGTTCGGCACACCCACCAACGACTTCTACGGCGGTCATCGCCCGGGCCACAACCTCTTCGCCGAAAGCCTGGTCTGTCTCGATGCCACAACCGGCAAGCGCGTCTGGCATTTCCAGGCGGTGCATCACGGCCTGTGGGACTACGACTTCCCCGCCGCACCTAACCTGATCGACCTCACGGTAAACGGCCGCCGCATCAAGGCGGTGGCGCAGGTGAGCAAGCAGGGGTTTGTCTACGTCTTCGACCGGGCCACGGGAGCACCGCTGTGGCCAATCGAAGAGCGTCCGGTTCCGGCCTCCACCGTACCGGGTGAGCGGGCGGCAACGACGCAGCCGTTCCCGACGAAACCGCCGGCGTTCGAGCGACAGGGACTGCTTGATGCGGACGTGGTCGATTTCACGCCGGAGTTGCGGGCGCAGGCGCTCGAGGTGTTGAAGGCGTGGGATCGCGGGCCGCTCTTCACGCCGCCAACCGAGCGCGGCACGATTCAGATGCCAGGCGATGTGGGCGGGGCCGACTGGGGAGGGGCCGGGGTTGACCCACGCAGCGGCTTCCTCTACGTCACGTCCGTCACCTCGCCCACCATCGTCGGGCTCGACAAGGGCGACACCAACGACAGCGGCAACATGCGGTTCCGCCGCAGTGCCGCCGCCGCACTGCCGACGCTGGACAGCCTTCCGCTCTTCAAGCCGCCGTACAGCCGCGTGACCGCCTACGACCTCAACACCGGCACGATCGCGTGGCAGGTGCCGCTCGGCGACGGTCCGCGCCATCACCCGCTGCTCAAGGATCTGCAGCTCGGACCGCTCGGCAACGGCCGGCGCGCCAGCGTCCTGGTGACACCGTCGTTGCTGTTCGTCAGCCAGTTTGCCGGCGGACTCGGACGCGGCACGGCCATCACGACCGACGGACGGCAGCCGACGACCCTGGCGACGGAGCCGCAGGTGTTCCGCGCCTTCGACAAGGCGACCGGCGCGCTGGTGTGGGAGAAGGAGCTACCGCTCGGACCGGCCGGTCCTCCCATGACCTATCTAATTGGCGGGCGTCAGTTCGTAGTCGTGGCCGTTGGCAGCGGCGTCACCACCGAACTCGTCGCCTACGCGCTGCCGCGGCAGTGAGGCGGCCGGTGACCGGCCAGGCGTGGACTGCGCCGACGACGCGTGCCCCGCCACCGACGGACCCGCGGGTGAGCCGTCCACCAGCTCCGTTACCGCGTACCCCGCAGCAAACGACCCGAGGACGGCGGCCAGTGCGATTGCCGCCCACCTCACTCGTGGCGATGCACCTGCGCCACCGTCGAGCGGCGCAGGCGCCGAGCCGGGCGCCGACGCCTGCAGCATCGCGAACAGCCGTTCATCAGCCTTCCGAAGCTCGCGCCGAAGCTCCGACGCATTCGGCTTCGTCCGGCGATCGACGCGCGGCGCAGTAACGGGAGAGCGCACCGGACGCGCAGGCGCGCTGCGCTCGACCAACTCGCGCACAACCTCCTCGCGTTTGCCGCATTCAAAACGCTCGAGCGACGCCGCCAGCGCAGCTCGCGACGCGAACGGTGGCGCGTCAGCGCTGCCGCAGGCGCGGGCAATCGTGAAGCGCAGTGCACCGGGAACGCGTTGCCCGTTGCCGCACGGCAGCACGGTGTCGAGCAGACAACCGACCGCATCGACAGACGGCACGCCGCCGCGCCAGCTGGCGACACCGTCGGCGTCCAGCATCACGCCGTCAGGCGTGACGACAGTCTCCCGCGCCTCCTCGCCACGCGTGGTGAGGAGTTGCTGGACGATGGCGACGGCCTCGTAAGGCGTGATATGCGCTCCGGTGTCGAGCAGCTCCTGCAGCGATGCGGCGTGAACCATGTGCCGGCACGGATTGCGAGGGCCGGGCCAACCGCATCACGCGAAAACAACCGCCAATCGCAGTCGAGGTGACGGCGGAGCTGTCGTCATGCGTGGACGGATTGGGTCGATCGAAGACACCGACTCAGGGACGGCTGAGCCATTCACGCGACCCGGCGCACGGGCACAGCGGCCACGCGCGCCGGGCGAGCGGGTCACCCGAGTCGAACACTACGGGAGCAGCACGGCATTGATAACGTGCACGATGCCGTTCCTGGCCGAGATGTCAGTCGCGGCGATGCTATTCCCGGGCCTGACTGGCCCAGTGATTCAGGAACGGGTGAGCCGTTCCTGCAGTTCCTCGCGCCACGATTCGGGCAACGCCGGGATCGCGATGATGTCGCGCAGCCGCTCAGGAGCAGCGTTGTCACTGAAGTACACGCGCAGCAACTCCGCGATGCTGACCGCCGCCGGGTTCCGCTCGAGCACCTCGACCGTGTCGCCCGCGGCGACGTCGCCCTCGACGTGCACTGCCAGATAGAACCCGGACCGGCCGCTGTCGTGGAAACGCTTCACCATGTCCGCACGTCCAAATCGGATGCCCAGCTTGAAGCAGGGCAACCTCGGCTGCGTCACCACCAGTTCCGCGGACCCGACTCCAAGGCGATCGCCGATGTGCACATCAGCTTCTCGCAGTCCCTCAATCGTCAGGTTCTCGCCGAAGTGACCGGGCTGCAAGTCAACGCCGGGCAACTGCTCACGCCAGAACGTATAGTGCTCGTGCGGATAGGCATAGACCGCCTTCGCCGGGCCGCCGTGCACGGACAGGTCCGACTGCTGGTCGCCAGCGAGGTTGTGCTGGCGGATCGGGATGCGCCCGGTGACCGGCGCCTTGAAGATGGACGTCAGCACCCGGCGCTTGTCCACCACGACTTCACGCGGCAGACCGACATTCACGGACATCACGTTCATGAGCCGATCATCGCCTGCTTCCCGGCTTCAGTTCCACCGCTCGCCTGGACGCGTCGCCGTTCGTGTCGTCCGGCGCGCCGTTGCGGGCAACGACGCTCGCAGGTGCTATCCGGCGAGCGGGGTGGACACGCCCATCTTGAATCCGTCCGGGTCCTTGAACTGGAACATCCGCACGCCCCATGGGCGGTCTGCCGGTTCGTCGATCAGCGTTCCCCCCGCGGCCGTGACCCGTTCGGCCGCCGCGTCCACGTCGGCCGCAGCGGCGACGTTGATCTGCAGGTAGAACCCGAGTCCCTTGATCCGGTCCCAGCCCAGCTTGCCATCGTCCTGGTTGAGGACGATGCGGCAGTCACCCGCACCGATGACAGCAGCGACCACCTTCCCCTCGTAGTCGTAGGTCTGCAGCACCGCAAAGCCGATGGCGTCGCGGTAGAAGCGGATGGAGGTCTCGATGTCCTTGCAGGTGAGCGAACACGCCAGGGTGGTGGCGTTGATGGTGGCAGCCGTATCGGTCATGGAGGAAGTTTACGGCGAGTTCGGCGCAGACTCAGCCGAAAAGCGTTGTCGAATCCGGGCCTGCCCCCGGCGCCTGGGGCCGACCCCTTTGTCGCACGTAGAATGTCGGCATGCCTGTCGAGCTCAGTGCCCTCGGCCCGCGTGCGGTGCCCCGGCGTCCGCTCCAGTCGAAGCCAGCCGTACGCGGGGCCCGGGTGGCGTTCGCCATGCTCGCCCTTGTCGCGTGTGTCACCGTGGCGCGCGCGCAGCGTGCGGGCGTCCCGGTGGTGCTGCTCTCCATCGACGGCTTGAAGCCCGACTACGTGTTCGAGGCCGACCGTCGCGGCGTGAAGCTGCCGAACCTGCGCCGGCTGGTGGCTGACGGCGCGTCCGCAACGGGTGTCCGAGGCGTCACGCCAACGGTGACCTACCCGAGTCACACGACGCTGGTGACGGGCGTGTCACCGGCAACCCACGGTATCCTGAACAACTCGCCGTTCGACCCGATGAACACCAATGCCAGCGGCTGGTACTGGTACGCCGAAGACATCAAGGTGCCGACGTTCTGGGACGTGGCGGGCGACGCCGGGCTGGTGACCGCCAACATCGACTGGCCGGTGACCGTCGGCGCGAAGATTCGCTACAGCATCATCCAGTTCTGGCGCGCGCCGGTCGCGGTGCCGCCTGGCAGCGACGAAGATCACAAGCTGCTGCGGGCGCTGTCGACGCCGGGGCTGCTCGATGAGGCCGAGCGCACGCTCGGTGCCTATCCGGCTGGCTATCGCTACACGGCGGCAGACGATGCGCAGCGCGCGAATTTCATGCGGTGGATGATCGAGACAAAGCGTCCTGATCTGCTCACTGGATACCTCGCGTCACTCGATGAATCCCAGCACGAACACGGACCGTACGACAGGACGACGCTGGACACGCTGGAGCAACTTGACGGTCTCGTGGGTCAGGTGCGTGCGGCAGCCGAGCGGACCTGGGGCCAGCGCTTCGTGCTCGCGGTCGTGTCAGACCACGGACACATCCAGACCGAGCGCGCCGTACATATCAATGCGGCGCTGCGTCAGGCCGGCTTGATCGACGTCGACGCGAAGGGCGGCGTCAGCGCGTGGCGGGCGTATGCGTGGACGGCCGGTGGCTCTGCGGCGGTGGTGCTCCGTGATCCGTCGGACCAGGAGACACTGGCCCGCGCGCGTTCGGCCATGCGCGCGCTTGCGGCCGACCCGGCCAGTCCGGTCGAGCGCATTATCGAGTCGGCTGACGTATCCGCCAGCGGCGGCTTTCCAGGTGCGGCGCTGGTTGTGGGGCTGAAGCCTGGCTTCAGGACCGGCAGCGCACTCTCAGGGGCAGCGGTCACGCCGGTCGCATCGCCGGGCGGCACGCATGGCTTCCTGCCCGGACCTCAGGACATGGAGGCATCGTTCTTCGTGATGGGTCAGGGCATCGCCGCGGGGACCAGCCTCGGCGCCATCGACATGCGCGATGTTGCACCAACGCTGGCCGCGAAGCTTGGCGTCGCCCTGCCGCTTTCGCAAGGGCGCAATCGGCTCTGACGACTTATCGCGCGAAGCCGGATTCCTGCCCGTTCAGGAGCATCGACATGCGCGGCAGCCGAAGCACGCGACGCGCCAGTGCGAAGATGACGATCCCCGAGTCCGAAACCCGGCAGTGATCACTTCGGTTCGTTGCCGGAACTGCCCAGCGATCGCGCCTTCAGCGCCTGCATGCGCGCCCCGATGTCCTCGAGCTGCTCCTCACTGAAGATAGACCGCGCGCTCTTGAACATGTCGTTCTCTTCTTCTCCAATGTGGTGCTCGATACTCTCCTTGAGCACCTTGAGCTTCGCACCCCAGCGCTCGTCCGAGGGCGACATCTCCAGCAGTTCCTTCATCACGAGGTCGGCGACGTGGTGCTCCTGGTAGCCCTCGAGCACGATGTCCCTGGTTTCGCTGTGCGCCTTCAGCGCGGGATAGAGCACTTTCTCTTCCATCAGCTCGTGCGTGGCCAACTCGCGGCCGAGGCGCGCCACAATGGCTTTTCTCGCCGCGTCCGGCTGCCCCTCTGACTCGATCCCTTCCTTCAGAATCGACTCGAACAGGCGATGTTCGCGCTCGAGCTCCGTCAGGCCGTCGTCTTTTTGCGCAAAGAGCCCGCCGAGGCCTGCCTTTGTCCGTCCAAGGGTTCTGCCAATCGCCGCCGCGGCCACTTCGATCGCCCCGGCACTCGCGTCCGCTGCAGCAGCAGGCTTCTCTTTGGACACGGCCGGCTTGTCAGCCGCGCTGGCCGTCGCCCCCTGTGCGCCTGCGGTCACCTTCTTCGAGTTCGTCCGTTTCGTCGCCTTCTTTGCCATGCATCTGCCTCCAGTGGGACATTTCGCAAAGGCGCTGCCACAAGTCGCGGTATTGTCGAGGGGGCGGAAT
>JBKJMH010000135.1:0-15744 GCA_046596625.1 Vicinamibacterales bacterium
TGGTGTTCGGGTACTACCTGTCGCGTTGAGCTGTAGACAGACATGCCGATAGTCACATCTCTTATCGT
This sequence comes from Vicinamibacterales bacterium, assembly GCA_046596625.1. GTDB lineage: Bacteria > Acidobacteriota > Vicinamibacteria > Vicinamibacterales > CAVVIG01 > CAVVIG01. Next base: position 69 of record JBKJMH010000135.1, read on the forward strand.
CCTGCCGATTCTCGGCGCGCTCCTGCTGTTCCTGGTGCGCGACGACGAGGCGAACGAGGGGCTCATCAGGAACCTCGCGCTGGGCGTATCCCTTGTGGTGTTCGCGGTCACGCTGCTCCTGTGGATGCGCTTCGATCCGATGTCGGCCGACTTCCAGTTCGTCGAACGGCACGCATGGATTCCGGCGTTCGGAGTCAGCTACGCCGTCGGCGTCGACGGCATCACGCTGTTTCTCCTCGTCCTCACCGGCTTCCTGACGCCGATTGCGCTGCTGTGCTCGTGGGAGTCGGTACACAAGCGGACGCGCGCATTCTGCATGATCGTGCTGCTGCTCGAAGCGGCGATGATCGGCGTCTTTGTCTCGCTCGACCTGTTCCTCTTCTACATCTTCTGGGACGCGATGCTCATCCCGATGTACTTCCTCATCGGCATCTGGGGCTACGACAACCGCGTCTACGCGTCGATCAAGTTCCTCCTCTACACCATGGCGGGCAGCGTGCTGATGCTGCTGGCCATCCTCGGCCTGGCCGTCCTGCACAGCCAGCAGACCGGCAGCTACAGCTTCGACCTGCTGAAGCTCTACGAGCTGTCGATTCCGTCGAACGTGCAGTTCTGGTTCTTCCTCGCCTTCGCGCTGGCGTTCGCCATCAAGGTGCCGCTCTTCCCGTTCCACACCTGGCTGCCCGACGCACACGTGCAGGCGCCAACCGCTGGCTCGGTGATCCTGGCCGGTGTGCTGCTGAAGATGGGCACCTATGGCCTGGTGCGCTTCGCCTTCCCGCTGTTCCCGGAGGCCGCCACCTACTTTGCCCCGTACCTGGCGCTGCTCGCGGTCATCGGCATCATCTACGGAGCGCTCGTCGCCATGATCCAGCCGGACATGAAGAAGCTGGTGGCCTACTCGTCGGTGAGCCACCTCGGTTTCGTCGTGCTCGGCATCTCGGCGATGAACACGCAGGGCGTGCAGGGCGCGGTCTACCAGATGTTGAACCACGGCATCAGCACCGGCGGACTCTTCCTCATCGTCGGCATGCTGTCCGACCGGCGCCACACGCGCCTCATCTCGGAGTTCGGCGGCCTGAAGACAGTGACGCCGCACCTGGTGGCCGCCTTCCTCATCATCACGCTGTCGTCCATCGGCCTGCCCGGGCTGAACGGGTTCGTTGGCGAGTTCCTCATCCTGCTCGGTGCGTTCGCGTGGAACCCGATGTTCGCGGCTTTCGCCGCCACCGGCGTCATCCTCTCGGCCACCTATATGCTGTGGATGTTCCAGCGCGTCAACTACGGCGAGGTCAGCGAGAAGAACAAGTCGCTGCCAGACCTGAAGCCGCGTGAGTGGGCCATTCTCGTGCCCGTCATCGCCGTGTCCGTGCTGATGGGAGTGCTGCCGAATATCTTCCTGAAGCCGATGGCGCCGTCCATCGAGAAGATGCTGGCGCAGGTCAGGCGCGGCGCCCAGATTCGCGTGCAGGCCGAGCCGGTGATGCCGAGTTCGACGCTGGTGCAAGCCGCGCCGGCGTCCGCCGAGGTGGGGCGATGAACATGGACGCCATTCACGCGCTCGTTCCGCTGATGTGCGTCGTCGCCGCGGCGATTGCGGCGATGGTTGCCGAAGCGTTCCGTTCGCCGGGCGAACGGATGCCGGTCGCTCCGCTGGGGATCATCGGCCTCGTCGGTGCCGCGGCCTCGACGTTTCTGCTCTGGAACCACAAGGCCGAGAGCTTCGGCGTGGTCAGTGCCGACAACTACGGCCTGTTCGTCACCTGGACCCTGATCATCGTCGGCCTGCTCTCGCTGGCGCTGTCGATACCGACGGTCGAACGCGAAGGGTTGCCGGCGGGCGAGTACTACGCCCTGATGCTCTTCGCGCTCGGCGGCATGATCCTGATGGCGATGGCCACCGATCTGCTGGTCATCTTCCTGGCGCTCGAGGTGTTGTCGCTCGCCATCTACGTGCTCACCGGTATCCGCCGCGACTCGCCGGTGGCCATCGAGGCCGCATTCAAGTACTTCCTGCTCGGGGCCTTTGCCAGCGCGTTCTTCCTGTACGGAATTGCCCTCACCTACGGCCTGACCGGCAGCACGAAGCTCGATCGCGTCGCCGCGGCGTTCTCGACCACCTCGCTCGCCTCGAGCCCGATTCACCTGGTGGCCATGGGGCTGCTGCTCGTCGGCTTCGCCTTCAAGGTGTCGGCGGTGCCGTTCCACATGTGGACGCCAGACGCCTACGAAGGCGCGCCGCCGCCGGTGACCGGCTTCATGTCCACCGGTGTCAAGGCCGCGGCCTTCGCCGCATTCGCCCGCGTCTTCCTGACCTCGTTCGAGTCGATGCACGACGACTGGAGTCAGGTGCTCTGGGTCATTGCGGCGGCGACCATGGTGATTGGTACCGTGGTGGGCGTGGTGCAGACGAGCATCAAGCGCATGCTCGCCTACTCGAGCATCGCGCACGGTGGCTACCTGCTGCTGGCGCTGGTGTCGGCCAACCAGACGGCGAAGAGCGCCATCCTCTTCTACCTGCTGACCTACGCCGTGACGAACCTCGGCGCCTTCGGCATCATCGGCATGCTCGAGACCAACGACCGTCCTCGCGACCAGATCCGCGACTACGCCGGCCTGTGGACCGAGCATCCGCAGCTGGCGATGCTGATGGCCATCTTCCTGTTGTCACTCGGTGGGTTCCCGCCGTTCGGCGGCTTCATTGCCAAGTGGTACGTCTTCACCGCGGCGATGGAAGCGGGCTATTCGTGGCTGGCCATCATCGGCGTGCTGACGAGTGTGGTGTCGGTGTTCTTCTACCTGCGCGTGATCGTCATGATGTTCATGACGCCGGCCGCCGCCCCGATGCAGCTGCCGTCCGTACCGAAGCTTGCCGGCGCCGCGCTGCTGGTGTCAGCCATCATCGTCGTTTACCTCGGGGTGCTGCCGACGCAGGTGATGAACTGGGCGGCGGCGTCGATCGGCACGATTTTCTAGGGGTCGCTGAACCGCGGGCGACGCCCGCGGCAGCTTCTCCTCTCGGTAGAGACAGGTATGAAGGCGGCACTCGTCATCGCTCACCCCGGCCACGAGCTGCGTGCCTTTGCGTGGGCGACGCAGGTTCGGCCAGTGACGTATGTGCTCACGCGAGGCGATGGCCACGGGCGCAGCTCTCGCCTAGAGTCCACCAGACAAGTCCTCGAAGCCGCCGGTGCGGTGCCGGGCTCGATCTTCGGCCGCTTCAGCGACCGCGAGTTATACGAAGTCCTGCTGCGCGGCCGTCTCGACCTGCTGCTCGGCGTTCGCGACCAGCTTGCTGACGCTTTCATTGCCGCCGGCACGAACCTCGTGGCGTGCGATGCGGAGGAGTACTACAACCCATCACACGACATCTGCCACTACCTCACGGTGTCCGCTGCGTTCCTCGCAGCGCGCCGATCAGGCGTGGCGATCCCGGTGTTCGACTTCCCGCTGATTGGCCCGCCTGACACGTGCCCAGAGCACCTGCGCCCGCGCGCCGTTCGCCTCGAGCTCGATGACGAGACTTTCCAGCGAAAACTGGAGAATGCCCGGCGCTACCCGGAACTGAAGGACGAGGTCGATCGCGCGCTGGCCGTCAACGGCGCCGGCGCGTTCAGGATCGAGTGTTTGAGACCGGTCGACGAGTTGTACGCTCCGGCTTCCGCAGTGCCCTTTTATGAGCTGTACGGAGAGCGGCAGGTGCAGGCCGGCCGCTATGCCGACGTCATCCGCTTCGACCCGCACGTGCGAGCCGTGCGTGACGCGCTGCTGATGGCCGCGCTGGAGGTCTGACGCCCTGCGAGTCCTCATCACCAACTTCGTCCTCGCGGGTCGATCGGGCTCCGAGCTCTACGCCGCAGAAGTGGCAGAGGGGCTGGTGGCACGCGGCCATTCGGTGGTGCTCTACACGCCGGCTCCAGGTGGTCTCGCGCGTCAACTGCAGGCCCGCGCCATTCCGGTGGTCACCGACCTGCGGACCATGACCGAGCCGCCGGACATCATCCACGGCCAGCATACGCACGAGACGCTCACTGCGCTGCTCGCCTTCCCGGCCGTTCCGGCGGTGCAGATGCATCACGGCTGGGTTGACTTGCCACCCACGCCATTCCCCCGCATCGTGCGCCACGTCGCCGTGGACGACACTGTGCGCGACCGCCTCGTGTCGGAATGGGGCGTCCCGCTCCAGCGTATCGAGGTGATCCGCAATTTCGTCGATCTGTCACGACTGCCAGCGCGCCCCGCGCTTCCCGCCAGGCCCGGCCGAGCGCTGGTGTTCAGCAACAGTGCCGCGCATCATCTCGCCACTGTCCGCGCGGCGTGTGCGGCCCGCAGCATCGAGGTCGATGCCGTCGGCTCAGACGTCGGCCACGTCGCCGAACGGCCAGGCCAGATGCTCGCAGCCTACGATCTGGTGTTCGCGAAGGCGCGTTGCGCCATGGAAGCGATGGCGGTCGGCGCTGCCGTCGTGCTCTGCGACCGGAGCGGGCTGGGCCCGATGGTCGACTCGCGTAACTTCGATGAGCTCCGGCGCATGAATTTTGGTCTGCGTACGCTTCGCGGCCCGCTTTCTGTTGCGGCAATTGCGGCGCAGCTGGACCGCTACGACGCCGCGGATGCGGCGACCGTGTCCGCCCGCATCCGCGCGGAGGCACCTCTCGACGGTGTCATCGATCAACTTCAGGACCTCTACGAGCAGGTGATCCGGGAGTGGCGCGACGCCGCCCACCTGTCGGCCGATGAGGACATGCGGAGCGCGTCCGTCTACCTGCAACGCATCACCGCGGAGCCACCTCCGCGCGCAGCCGCCGGCGCGCTGTTCAAGTATGCGTATATGCGGCTGCGGCAGGTTCCCGTCGCCCGATGGCTGCTGCCGGCTCCCGCCAGGGCGCTTCGCATCTACCAGTCGCTTCGGAAGGGATAGTCCGGGCCGCTAGAATCGCGGCGTCTGGGGCGTCCGTCAACGCCCGAGCGAGCGCAGCTTCATCGCGAGCAGAAGGCACGCCAGCACCAGCGTCACGCCGTTGGTGATGACGAGCGGCATGGCGTCGGTGACGACCCCGTAGAGCACCCACAGCGCGACACCCGCCGAGAACGCCAGCAGCATCCAGAGCGACAGGTCGTCGACCGACCCGGTCTTCCAGGCGCGCACGACCTGCGGAATGAAGGCGATCGTGGTGAGTGTTCCCGCTGCGGATCCGATCACGTCTGCCGAAGAGAAGTCCACGGCGTCAATGGTATGCTAACGGCTCTGCCAGGACGGTCATGACTCCGGAACCACCGAAATTCCGCCCACTCGAACGGTTCTGGCCCTACGCCGAACTGTCCGAGCAGCCGAGCGACGAGGAACTTGCGTCGCTCGACCCCGATCTGCACGAGGCGCTCTTCGGCAGCACGGGCCGGCCATTCTCCATCACCCTCGTCTTCCCGGTGCTCGAGCATCCCGAGTTCGCTCGCGCGCTCGACCTCGCTCATGGCGCTGCCGAATTCCGTGAAACCGGCACCGGCGACAGCCAGCGCTACCGCGTGCGCTTTCTCTCGACCGATGCGGCGCGCCTGCGTGATGTCTTCCAGGTGGTGGGCACCGCGCACGTTACCGAGGTGCTGATCGACGACCGTCCAGTGCCGTATGCCCGCGAACTCTGGCTGCCGCTGGTGTGGTTCCTCCTTCCGCGATAACCATCGTGGCCCCGACTGACATCGAACGGGACTTGGCGCGGCTCGAGACCGACCTGAAGCAACTCGAGGCGGAGTACAACATGTTCTTCGCCGGCCGCCTCCCGAAGCCGCCGTGGGAGACGCGCACCCGGGTGGAGACCGTGGTCAAGAAGCTGGACCGCGGTCACATCCAGAACACCGGCATTCGCTTTCGCTTCCTGACGCTCCAGTCACGCTATTCGACCTTCATCGATTTGTGGGATCGCGGCCAGCGCGCGCGTGAAGAGGGACGGCCAGGGCCGTTCGCCCAGGCGCCGAAGCCGCGCGCCGAGAAGCCGGAGCCGAAGGAGACCCGCGTGATTCACGTCGCCGCCTTCCAGGATCCGGCGCACGAGATGCGGAAGCTCGAGGACCTCTACGAGTCGCTCGCGAGCGCGCGCCGCGAGGCCGGCGCGGCCCCGGTCCCGTTCGACAAGTTCGCCGACCTGGTGAAGTCGCAGGTCGACAAGATGAAGGCGTCAGGCAGTCCCGAGGTGGCGTTCCGGGTTGCGGTGAAGGACGGCAAGGTGAATTTCACTGCCCGGGCGCTGAAAGGGACGTCGGCGCGCGACGGCGATCACGCAACGCGCGTCAAGCAGGGCGACCAGAACTGAGTTCGTTGAAATTGCGAGGACTGCGCGGGGGAGGCACGAGCGCGGAAGCCGAAACAGCTCGGGCGCGGAACCGACGTCCCGCGCCCAAACCTGGTCAGTGACTAGATCTTGGTAACGTTGCCGGCCTGCGGGCCTTTCGGGCCGTCAACGATTTCGAACTCAACCGCCTGGCCTTCTTCGAGCGAACGGAATCCATCGCCCTGGATCGCCGAGTAGTGAACGAAGACGTCACTGCCGCCGTCGCGCTCGATGAAACCATAGCCTTTGGCGTTGTTGAACCACTTGACCTTGCCTGTGATACGCATCGTTCTAATTCCTGCTTGCTGTGACGTGACGATGTGTCGCGTCAGTAAACCAACCCCGAGGCTTCCACGTCGTTCCGGCAGCGGCCGGAGTGTGAGAGCAGCGGAGCAATAAAAAAGGCCGCTGTGTGCGGCCTTTTCCCAACGGCGCCAGGCCCGCCCGGCGTCGGGGGTGATAATACTGGACTTTTATAGCTATGCCAAGAGCCCTTCTGAGCGTATCGGACAAGACAGGAATCGTGGAATTGGGCCGCGGACTCGCGTCGCGCGGCTTCGAACTGGTGTCGACCGGCGGTACTGCGAAGACCCTCGCTGACGCGGGCCTCGAGGTCACGAACGTGTCCGAGGTCACCGGCTTTCCCGAGATGATGGATGGCCGCGTGAAGACGCTGCATCCGGCCCTGCACGGCGGCATCCTGGCCCGCCGTGATCGCGCCGACGACCTCGCCGCACTCGAGGCGCACGGGCTCGGCCTCGTCGACGTCGTGGTGGTCAATCTGTATCCCTTCGTGAAGGCGGCGTCGAATCCGGCCACGCGCTTCGATGCACTGGTCGAGGAGATCGACATCGGCGGTCCGTCCATGGTGCGTGCCGCCGCCAAGAACTTCCGCGGCGTGCTGGTGGTGGTCGACCCGGCCGACTACGCGCAGTTGCTGTCAGCGCTCGACGAGGGGCCGAGCCTCGCGTTCCGCTTCGATCTGATGCGCAAGGCGCTGGCGCACACTGCGTCCTACGACACCGCGATTTCCAGGACGCTGGCCGAGGTCACCCTCACCGGCGAGGAGTTCGAACGCCGACCGTCGACGTCGCTCAGCGCCTCGGTCGGCCTGTCGCTCGAGAAACTCCGCGACCTGCGCTACGGCGAGAATCCACACCAGAAGGCGGCGTGGTACGGCACGGGGCCGCAAGCCTCCGCCTCCGGGCTCGGCGCTGCCGTCGTCCTGCAGGGCAAGGAGCTGTCGTACACCAACCTGCTCGACCTCGACGCGGCCGCGCGCATCGCGCTCGAGTTCGACGAACCGGCGGCCGTGGTCATCAAGCACACGAACCCGTGCGGTGCGGCGATCGGGTCGTCCGCTGCCGACGCCTACGTCCGCGCGCGCGAGGCCGACAGTCTGTCGGCCTTCGGCGGCATCGTGGCGCTGAACCGGACCCTCGACGTGGCGGCCGCGGAAGCCATTGTGTCGACGTTCATCGAAGCTGTCATCGTCCCGTCCGTGGATGACGCGGCGAGGCCGATCCTCGCGAAGAAGCCGAACATGCGCGTCGTCGTCGCCGACTTCGAGACGCTGCGTTCAGCCGGCGTGGAATTCCGCAGCATCCTCGGCGCCATGCTCGCGCAGGAGCGCGACTTCGTCGCCGAAGCGCGTCAGCCCTGGACGCCCGATGCGTTGCCTGACGGCGTGAGGGTGGTGACGACGCGTCAGCCGACCTCGGCAGAGTGGGAAGCGTTGCGGTTCGCGTGGCGCGTCGGGGCCCACGTGAAGTCGAACACGGTGATCTTCACCGATGCCAGCCGCACGCTGGCCATTGGCGCCGGGCAGATGAGCCGTGTCGATGCGGTGAACGTCGCGGTGATGAAGGCCCGCGCGTCGGCGGCCGATCCGTCGAAGCCGCTCGCCGGTTCCGTCGCGGCCTCCGACGCGTTCTTTCCGTTCCGCGACGGCCTGGACGCCGTGGCGGCTGCGGGTGCGACGGCGGTGGTTCAACCCGGTGGGTCTGTGCGTGACGCCGAGGTGATTGCCGCCGCCGACGAGCAGGGGCTTGCGATGATCTTCACCGGCCGCCGTCACTTCAGGCACTGACAGGGCAGGCCGGGAGGGTCGGGTCTGTCAGGTTGGTCGGGTGGGAAGGGCTGGGCCGACTCTCCCGACTCTCCCGACTACTCCTGTCCCAGCGCCGCGAGCAACTCGTGCGGCGTCACCGTGGCGGGTCCGAACTTCGCCACCACCACGCCTGCGGCATGGTTGGCCAGGACGGCGGCTTCCGCGAGGGAACCGCCCGCCGCCATGGCAAGCGCCAGCGTCGCCACCACCGTATCGCCAGCGCCGGTCACGTCCGCCACCTCACGCGCAGTTGCCGGCACGGCGCCCTCTGCCACCGCGCTCGACAACCACATCCCATGTTCACCGCGGGTGATCAGCACCGACTCGCATCCGGCGCGGGCGCGGAAGTCGAGCGCTGCCGCCTGCGCGTCCGCATCAGTGCGAATGAGCCGGTGAGTGGCCACTTCGGCCTCATGGTTGTTGGGGGTGACGAGCGTGGCGCCGCGATAGCACTCGAGGTGCGGGATCTTGGGGTCGACCAGGAGCGGTGCCCCCTTCTGCTTCAGCGACAGCAGCGCGGCCATCACCGCGCGGGTGATGCTTCCCTTGAGGTAATCGGACACCAGCAGAACGTCGGCATACGCGCCGTGCCGCGCCACCTGCTCACTGAGCCGTGCCTCGACGTCACCGCTGACGTCGCGGTCCTCCTCGTAGTCGATGCGTGCCACCTGCTGGTTGCGACCGGCGATGATGCGCACCTTCTCGACCGTCGGACGCGACGGATCATCGACGAGCCCAGCCGACGACAGTCCGGCCACCTCGAGTTGCTCGCGCAGGCGCGCCGCTGTGGCGTCCGTGCCGACCACGCCCACCAGGGTGACCTTTGCGCCAAGCGCGGCGATGTTGTGGGCGACGTTCGCTGCGCCGCCCAGGCGCGAGTGCTCGCGCTCGAACTTCACCACCGGCACCGGCGCCTCGGGTGAGATGCGCGTCACGGTCCCGACAATGAAACGGTCGATCATGACGTCGCCCACCACGAGGACGTGCCGGCTGGCGAAGCGCGACACCAGCGTGCGCGCGCGAGCCGAGTCGAGCGGAGGCAGCGTCATGCGTCGGCCGTGTCGGTGGCGCCGGGCCGCATGACGGCGAAGGGCAGCGTGATCAGCACGAGGAACAGCATGAGGAACTCGGAGTCGCCGAAGTTGTACTCGAACAGCCCGGCTGCCACCATCCCGACCACCGCCGCCAGCGCGGCCGCCGACGTCGTGCGAGGGCGGGTTGTCCGCAGCCGCAGGAAGAGTCCGCGCAGCAGTGTGCCGAGGAAGCCGAGCCAGATGACCAGGGCCGGCAGTCCGCGCTCCGCGGCAATCTGCATCGGCACATTGTGGAGGTGCGGATTCACCTGCTCCACGGCCGCCGCGACGCGGTACTGCGAGTAGACCACTTCGACCATGTTCGGCCCGACGCCGAACACCGGATGATCGCGCACCATGTGCTGACCTTCGAGCAGCATCGCGATGCGGTCGCGCCGCGTCGGGTCCTTGGCATCGAACATCGACATCAGCCGCTGCGTGATGGTGGGGCCGGCCGCGGCAAACGTGATGGCGCCGACGATGGGCAGGATGGCGAGCAGGCGGAAGTCCTTGACGATGAGCAGGACCGCAGCCGCCGCACAGACACCGACCCAGGCCATGCGCGTGGACGTCAGCGCCACCGCCAGCAGCAGCGCCGGCATCACGAGGGCCGGCCACGCCTTCTCGCTCGAGTCGAACAGCAGCTTCGCCAGGGCCGTGCCGATCACCAGCATCAGCAGGCCGGAGTAGGTCATGTAGTGACCGAGCGTCCCCTGCGGGCGCTGGTTCAACTGGTCGTAGTGGAGCAGGCCGTACTGGAAGATGCCGTAGGCGGCGGTGGCCGCGCCGACCGACATGATCACGGTCAGCATCGTGGCACTGCGGGGAGCGTTGATGAGGCGATAGGTGGCCGGGACCACCAGGAACAGTGCCAGCTGCTTGCAGTCGACGAAGCTGGCGCGTGGGTCGAGCGAGAACGCCGCCGACAGCAGCGTCCAGCCGGCGTAGGCGAGGAGGGGGTAGAAGAACGCCGGCACCTCGATCCGTTCGCGACGAACCACGACCAGCGTCGCCCAGCAGATGAGGGCGATGAACAGCAGCGCCTGCGCGATGGCAATCGAGAGTTGCGTGAACGCCGCGACACCGAAGAGCGCTGCGATGCCGAGCGACTCGACCAGGTGCCCGGACGCCGCCGTGTCGTGCGCATGGTCCGGCCGGAGCGCGTCAGCGTTCGTCATGGTTCGGTCCCCAATCTTAGCCGTTCCGCGTGAGCAACTGCGTCGCCGCGTCGATCACCTGGCCTGGCAGAATCCGTCCGAGGCAGCGGAAGTCGCCCGGTTCGCAGATGCGCTGATCGCAGGGGCGGCAGCCGAGTCCGTGCACTTCGACCGGCAGCGCCGGCAGGCTGGCGGCGCGCCAGGGCTCGGAGCGTGCGGGCAGCGTCGGCCCGTAGAGCGACACCATGGGCACACGACTCGTGGCGGCCACGTGCATCGGCCCGCTATCGCCGCCAATGTAGAGCGCGGCGACCTCCACGAGTGCGCGCAGTTCGGCCAGCGAGAATTCGCCGCAGGCGAGCACCTGCTCGCGACCAGCGGGTTCGAGCCGCTCGCGCGCCTCCCGGATCACCTGTGCCGCGGCGTCGGCTTCCGATGGCCCGGACGTGACGATCACCCGCACGCGCGGGTCGACCGCGGGCAGGGCCGCCGCCACGGCCGCAAACGCCTCGAGTGGCCATCGCCTGAACGGGTTTCCGGCGCTGACGTGCATCACGACGATGCGGGCGTCCGGGGTGACGTTGTGCACGGCCAGGCGCTCCCGCACTCGGGTCACGGCGTCGTACGTGAGCGGCATCACCACCGGATAGCGGCCGCGGTCAGGAGGCGGCACGCCGATCGCGGTCAGCAGATCCCACTGGTTCTCCACCGAGTGTCGTGCGCGCAGTTCGCGAGGCCGGGCGACGCGCTCGGTGTACATCCACGAGCGGCCGGAGATCTCGTAGCCGACACGCCGCGGCGCGCGGCTCAGCCACGTGAGCAGCGAGGCGCGTGGGCCGCCGTGGAAGTCGAGCGCGATGTCGAACCGTTCCCGCGCCAGCCGCCGGCCCAGCGCGAGGTCGGCGAGCAATCCACGCGCGCCCGAGGCGCGTGGCGCAACGATCACCGCCGACAGGTCGGGGTTGCCCTCGACGACGGGCGCCGCGGCAGGTTCGACGAGATAGGTGAGATGGACGGATGGGAAGTGGTCGCGCAGGGCGGCGAACGTCGGCGACGTGAAGACGACGTCGCCAATCTGCCGCAGTCGCACCAGCAGGATCTTCAAGGGGAATGCAGATTTCAGAGCTCAGATCGCAGATTCGAATCTCACGGTTCGATGGTGGCCTCGTCGACGAGCATCACCGGAATATCGTCCTTGATCGGATAGACGCGGTGGCAGGTGGCGCACTTCAGGGCGGCGCCGTCCTTCACGAGCGTGACCGGCGTTTTACAGTTCGGACAGGCGAGAATTTCCAGCAATTCCTGGTCGACGGCCATGCCCGGCACTATATGACACCTTCCGCCTTTTATGGAACAATCCCCCGTATGAAGATCGTGGTCCTGGTCGCCGTCCTCGGCGCGTCGGCGCCGCTTGTTGCAGCTGGACAGACTCGTCAGGCGGCACCGCGTCAGCAGGCCACGCCGCCGGCTGCCGCGCCGGACCGCACGGCTGAGGCGTATGCGCAGTTTCTTCTGGCGCATGTGCTCGCTGACGAGAGCAAGACCGACGAGGCGATTGCCGCCTATGGGCGCGCGATGACGCTCGACCCGGCATCCGCCACCATTCCGGCTGAACTGGCCGAGTTGTTCTTTGGCGAGAACCGTCCGGCCGACGCACAGGGCGCGGCCGAACAGGCGCTCGCGGTGGACGGCACCAACAAGCAGGCGCACCGCGTGCTCGGGCAGGTGCACGCCGGGCTTGCCGGCAACGCGCCGGACACGCGGGCCGGGCGGGCGCAGCAGCAGGAGCACGTCACCACTGCCATCGAGCACCTGGAGAAGTCGCTCGAGACGCCGGCCAAGCTCACCGACATCGACGTGCGTGCGCTGCTCAGCCGTCTCTATGTCGCCGCCGAGCAGTTCGACAAGGCCATCCCTCTTCTCGCTGACATCGTCAAGGAAGCGCCGACGTGGCGTGATGGCCCGTCGCTCCTGATGGAGGCCTACACCGGGGCCGGCAAGTCGCGTGAAGCCGTCAGCTGGCTCGAGGAATCGGCGCCCGACAACCCGCAGCTCTATTCGTCGCTCGCCGGCCTGTATGCGCGCGAGCGGCGGTGGGTCGATGCCGCGGGTGCCTACGAACTCGCCCTGAAGGCGTCACCCCGCAGCTTCGACCTGCGCGTCAGCCTGGCGTCGATGCTCATGAACACGGGCAGCCGCGCCGATCTGCTGCGCGGCCGCGACCTGCTGCGCGAAGCGCTGGCGACGCGCGCCACCGACGAGCGGGCGCTCACCTTGCTCTCGCAGTCCGAGCGTCGCTCTGGCGACGCCGCGACGGCGGAGGCGACGGCGCGCAAGGTCATCGTGCAGAACGCGCGGAATCCACGCGGCTACTTCGCGTTGTCCGAGGCGCTCGAGGACCAGCGGAACTTCCAGGGCGTCGTCGATGCGCTGGCGCCGGCAGTGGCGCAGTTCCGCGGCACGGCCGACGGGGCATTCGCGCTCGGCATGCTGCTGCCGCATCTCGGCTTTGCCTACCAGGAACTGGGCCAGTACGACAAGGCGGTCCAGACGTTCGAGGACGCACGCAAGCTGGCGCCGAATGACGGGTCGATGATCATGTATCTGGTCCGCGCACAGATGGCGGCGAAGAATTTCGCGGCGGCGGTCGATACCGTGCGCGCCGCGCGCGTGCAGAGTCCCGACGATCTGCGTTTGGCCAGCCTCGAGGCGACGGCGCTCCGTCGCGGTGGCAGGGCGGACCAGGGTGTAGCCGCGATGGAGGAGTTCCTCCGCCGCAAGCAGGACGACCCCGACGCGTTCGTCGCCATGTCCCAGGTCTACACCGATGCGAACCGTGGCGCGCAGGCCGTGAAGGTGCTGCAGGACGCGCAGGCGAAGTTCCCGGCCCAAACCGGGATTTGCTTCGAGCTGGGCACGGTGCTCGATCGCCAGAAGAAGTTCGCGGAATCGGAAGCGGTGTTCCGCCAGTTGCTCTCGAAGGAGCCCGACAACGCGCCGGCCCTCAACTACCTCGGTTACATGCTGGCCGAGCGCGGCGAGCGCCTGGACGAATCGGTCGACTACATCAAGCGCGCGCTGGCCCTCGACCCGGACAATGGCTCATATCTCGACAGCATCGGCTGGGCCTACTTCAAGGACGGCAAGTTCGACATGGCACTCGACCACCTGCAGCGCGCGGCGCAGATGATGGCCACCAACTCGCTCGTGCAGGATCACTACGCGGACGTGCTGTTCCGCCTCGGGCGCTACGACGATGCGATTGCGGCGTGGACGAAGGCGCTGTCCGGCGACCTCGACTCGATCGAGCGCAGCGACATCGACAAGAAGATTCGCAACGCGAAGCAGAAGCTCCCTCGGAAATGAGGAGCTGCCGAGTGCTGGCGTGTGCCGCGTCGCTGTTCGCGGCGTCGTGCGGCGCGCCGCTCATGAAGTTGCCGGCCGGTCCGGGTATCCCCGTCGCGGACGCCGCCTCGTTGCTCGAACAGGCCACCGCCGCGTGCCGCCGGGTGACGACGATCAGCGCCGAGGTCGGCGTGAGCGGGTCGGTGGGTGGCCGCCGGGTCCGCGGGCGGCTGCTGGTGGGGCTTGCCGAGCCGGCCTCCCTCTACGTCGAGGCGCCAGCACCGTTCGGTGCGCCAGCGTTCATCATCGGCGCCTCGAACGGTGACGCCACCCTGCTGCTGCCGCGTGACCGCCGCGTGCTCGAACACGGCAAGCCGGAGGCTGTGCTCGATGCCATCGCCGGCGTGCCGCTCGATCCCGCGACCCTGAAGTCGACGCTGACTGGATGCGACCGTGAGACGTCCGCGTCGCCAGACGTCCGCGCCTTCGGCGACGGCTGGCGTGTGGTTGGCGGCGACCGCCTTCGCTACCTTCGCCGCGAGCGTCCCTCGGCGCCGTGGCGACTCGTCTCGGTGGTCACCAGCGGCGCCGACGGCTGGCGTGCCGACTATCTCGACTTCGTCGACGGCCTGCCGCGGCGCGTGCGTCTGGTGTCGAGCGAGGCCACACGCTTCGACCTGCGCCTCGCCCTGTCGCAGGTTGAACTGAACATCGACCTCGAACCGTCGACGTTCCGCGTGTCGGTCCCCCCGGGCACCGAGCCGATCACGCTCGACGAACTGCGCGCGGCCGGCCCGCTGTCGCGATGACGCACGCGCGGGCGGTCGTGCGCGTGCGGGCGTGCGCCAAGATCAACCTCACGCTCCGGGTGCTCGGCATTCGTGCCGACGGCTATCACGAACTCCGGACGACGTTCCAGTCGCTGGCGCTGCACGACACGCTGACCTTCTCCGCCGTGCCCGGGCCGTTCCGCATCATCAGCAGCGACCCCGACTGCCCGAATGATCAGACGAACCTGGTGTGGAAGGCGGCCGACCGGTTGTGGCGCACCGCCGGACGCCGCGGCGCCCCGGACGGGGTGACGGTGCGCATCACGAAACGGGTGCCGGTGCAGGCGGGAGTTGGCGGGGGCAGCAGCGACGCGGCTGCCGCGCTGCGCGCCTTGCGCGTGCTCTGGAAGCTCGACGCCACCGACGATGCGCTCGAGAACCTCGGTCGCGACCTCGGTGCGGACGTCGCGTTCTTCCTGACCGGTGGCACCGCGCTCGGTGTCGAGCGCGGCGACCTGCTGTTTCCCCTGGTGGACGCGCCGCGTACCTGGGTTGTGCTGGCTCGGCCGGACTTCGGTGTCAGCACCAGGGACGCGTACGCGTGGTGGGACGCGGCGTGGCGTGCCGCTGGCGGCCCACAGGCGGGCGGGCCTGCTGCCGGCAGGAGCTCACGTAAGGATGAGTGGGCTAACGACCTGCAGTGTCCGGTCGTCGCGCGTCATCCGCGGATCGCCAGATTGGTCCGCGCTCTTCGCGGCCACGATGCGCAGTTCGCGGCCATGTCGGGCAGTGGCTCGGCGGTGTTCGGCCTGTTTGCGGACCGGGCCACGGCGACACGAGCGGCTGCTGCCGTGACAAGCCGGACCGTCTCCACCTGGGTGACGAGGACGACGAG
>JBKJMH010000230.1:0-9369 GCA_046596625.1 Vicinamibacterales bacterium
GGCCTGTGATCGGCTCCGCAGAACTGGCGCCAGAACGCCCGCGCGCTCATTGCTGCCTCACGGACCCAAGGCTGTCCAATGTGATGCCGCTCGGCCCATGCTGGCACATCAGAATCGCTCGCGAGAGCTGCCAGCGCGTGCACAACGGGCAAAGCATCCTGGTGCAACACAGCGAGAAACAGCAGCCTCAGCGCCCTCTGCGCCTCGTCTGCTGTCATCGCCGGGTCGTGGCCGATGGCCCATCGCTGGTAGTCGCTGACTGTCCCCACGTTTGTCCCTGTCCGGTCGTATTTCGGACTATTGCACGCGCTCCCCGCACTATCGCAGAAACAGGCGTGGAGCAACAATCCCTAAGAAATACGGCAATTCTTAGGCTTTCTTTTTCGCGCCGTATCGCATTGAAAATCGTGGTGTCCCCGGTTCGATCCCGGGTCTCGCCACCACTCTCACCCCTACTCAATACCGCAACGAAGTTCGCGCCTCCGCGCGAGCTCTGTCATCTCGCTACGCACGCCTCGAGCTCTTTCCATAGCGCAACCCGCCCTGGCCGGCGCTACTCATCACCGGTGGCTCGCCCCCACGACACATCGGACGTCAATCGTGGCAGTAGCAGCGCCAGCGCCCCCGCGATGCCCGCCAGCACCACCGCGCCCCACAGCGACGCCGCCACACCCGCTACCTGATACAGGACGCCGGAGAGCAGCGTGCCCAGCAGCCGGCCGCACGCATTGGCCATGTAGTAGAACCCCACGCTCAAGGACACGCGGTCTGCGTCCGAGTAGGCCAGCACCAGGTAGGAGTGCATCGACGAGTTCAAGGCGAATACCACGCCGAACAGCCCAAGTCCCCCAAGCATCGTCCAGGCTGGCGGCCAGCCGAGCGACAGCCCGACGGGAATCAGGGCGGTCACTGCCGCGAGGCCGAACCCCAGTGCACTGGTGAGGCCCGCCCCGGGAACACGTCCACCGGTCAGCGCCCGCAGCACAAGTGGCGACGCTGCTTGAACCACACCATAACCGATGACCCACACGGCCATGAATGTGCCGACCTGAGCGAACGACCAGCCGAGGACCGACGCGAGGAACACCGGCACGCTGACGACAAACCACACGTCGCGCGCGGCGAAGAGCACGAGGCGGGCCAAGGACAACCGGTTGATGCCAGCGGAGTTCGAGAAGACGCCCGCGAATGGGGCCTTCCGCTTCGTCCGGCCGATGTTCGACGGCAGCGTCGTCAACACAGCCGCAAGGACCACCACCACGGCGAGCACCATGAGGAGCAGCGCCCCGCGGAAGCCGAACGTCGAGAGCAGCAGGCCGCCGACGAAGAAGCCGGCGCCCTTCAAGGCGTTCTTCGATCCGGTGAGCACCGCCACCCATTTGAAGAGCCCCGACTGATCGCCCGTAGGCACGAGCACCTTGACAGCACTCTTGGCACTCATCTTCGTGAGGTCCTTGGCAATGCCCGAGAGAGCCTGACACCCCATCACCCAGGCGACCGACGCGGCTGTGCCCCAGGCTGGAATCAGCAGGGCCAGCAGCCCCAACGCGCCGGCCTGCAACGCCAGCCCTGACACCAGCGTGGCACGGACTCCGGTGTGTGACGCCACCCATCCGCCTACCAGGTTGGTGACGATGCCGAAGAACTCGTAGAGCAGAAACAGGAACGCCAGCCGCACCGGTGCGTATCCGAGCTGGTTGAAGTGCAGCAGCACCAGCATGCGCAAGGTGCGTATTCCGGTCCATCGTGAACACCCATTCCGTTTCAACGTGAACGCGCGTTCTGCTGATGCTGAACAGCGATTCCGGGCATCGTGAACACCGATTCTGGTCATGGTGAACACGGATTCCGGTGATCGTGAACAGCGATTCCGGGCCAACTGAACACTCATCGGGCGTTGTGCGCAATTCTGGAGGGTTACCCGTAAGGAGGGACCCCCTGGATGGCAGCCACACGGCTTCTGATGAGACGACTCCGCGAACTACTCCGCCTGAAATACGAGGCTGGCCTCAGCCACCGAGCCATTGCCCACGCATGCGCCGTGGGCCTGGGCACGGTGTCGGCCTATCTGGCCCGGGCCCTGGCCGCGGGCGTGGTCTGGCCCCTGCCCGACGATCTGGACGATGCGGCCCTCGAGGCGCGCCTGTTTGCGCGCCCCGTCGACCTGGCGCGTCGTGATCAGGCGCTGCCGGACTGGAGTCGGCTCCACCACGAGCTGAAACGGCCCGGCGTGACTCTGCAGCTGCTCTGGCTTGAGTATCGCGGGGCGCACCCGACCGGCTACGCCTACAGCCAGTTCTGCGCCCGCTATCGCCGCTGGGCGCGCACCCTGAAGCCGTCGATGCGCCAGGTGCATCGGGCCGGCGAGAAGCTCTTCGTGGATTTCTCGGGCAAGCGGCCGTCGCTCGTGGACGCGACGACCGGGGAGCTCGTGCTGGTCGAACTTTTCGTCGGCGTGCTCGGCGCGAGCGGATTGATCTATGCGGAGGCCACGCGGACCCAAGCGCTGGCGTCGTGGGTGGGCGCGCACGTCCACATGGTGGAGTACTTCGGCGGGAGTCCGGCGATCTGGGTGCCGGACAACTTGAAGAGCGGCGTGACCACCGCCAACTACTACGAGCCGGAGATCAACCGGACGTATGCCGAGCTGGCGCGCCACTACGGCGCCATCGTGTTGCCGGCCCGGGCCGCGCATCCGCACGACAAACCCAAAGTCGAAGTGAGTGTGCAGATCGCGCAGCGGTGGATCCTGGCGGTCCTGCGCCATCAGACCTTCTTCACCCTCGCCGACCTGAATGCCGCGATTCGCACGTGCCTCGATGCGGTGAATGCCCGGCCGATGCAGGTCGTGGGCGTCAGCCGGCGCGTGCTCTTCGAGCAACTCGATCGGCCCGCGCTCCGCCCGCTGCCCGCCAGCCGCTACGAACTGGCGACGTGGAAGCCGTGTCGGGTGAACCTCGACTATCACGTCGAGGTCGACCACAACTGGTACAGCGTGCCGTATCAACTCGTGCACGCGCGCGTCGAGGCGCGCGTCACGGCGACCACCGTCGAAGTCTTCCTGACCGGCCGGCGGGTCGCGTCGCACGCGCGCCTCACCGGCCGCGGCCGGTATGCCACCGACGTCGCCCACATGCCGCGGGCGCACCGGGCGCATGCGGAGTGGACACCCTCGCGCCTCATCGCGTGGGCCGACCAGACCGGGCCCGCCACGGGGCGGCTCGTCGCGGGCATCCTCGAGCGGCGCCCGCCTCCCGAGCAGGGCTACCGCGCGTGTCTCGGCCTCATGCGTCTGGGCCGGATCCACGGGATGGACCGGCTCGACGCCGCCTGTGCGCGCGCCGAGCGGCTCCGCTCCTACAGCTATCGCACGGTCGAGCGCATTCTCATCCACCAGCAGGATCGGCTCCCGCTCGACGAGCCCGCCCCTGCCCGACCCGCGCTGCCGCACGAGAACCTGCGGGGCGCGACCTACTACGAGGAGGCTTATGCTGACGCACCCGACGATCGAGAAGCTCCACGCGCTGCACCTGACGGCGATGGCCACGGCGTTTGAGCACCAACGCAGCTCGAGTCACCACGCCGACCTGAGTTTCGACGACCGACTCGGCTTGCTCGTCGACACCGAGTGGACGGCCCGCGAGTCGCGGAAACTCGCCCAGCGTTTGCGCCATGCGAAGCTGCGCTATCCGGCGTCGCTCGAAGATATCGATTTCAGTACGCCGCGGGGCCTCTCGCGCGAGGTCGTCCTGAGCCTCGGCACCGGCGGCTGGATCCGTGATCACCATCATCTGCTGATCACTGGGCCGACCGGCATCGGCAAGTCGTGGCTCGCGTCGGCCTTCGTGGAAAGCGCGTGTCGCCACGGCTTCACGGCGACGTATGTCCGGGCGCCGCGGCTCCTGCACGACCTCGCCGTCAGTCGCGGCGACGGCTCCTATGGCCGGCTGCTCGCCAAACTGGCCAAGCTCGATCTCCTGGCCATCGATGACTGGCTGCTCGCGCCGCTGACCGACGCGGAGCGACGGGATCTGCTCGAGGTCCTGGAAGACCGGAGCGAACGGACGTCGACGCTGATTGCCAGCCAGCTCCCGCCGACCGCCTGGCACGCCGCCATTGGCGAGCCCAGTGTCGCCGACGCGATCTGCGACCGCTTGATCCACCACGCGCACCGGCTCACGCTGAAGGGGCCCACGATGCGCGACCCCGGCACGAGACGTGGGACCAAGGCGAAGCCATGAGGCCGATCCCGCTCACCGCGCTCCACAGGCCCCCGTCTTGGATACGCAGACCGGCCCGAGCAGATAAGATGACGTCCCTAATGCGAGGAGAGCCCTTCATGCGCTGACCACCGCGTCGCGTCGCTCCGACGAGTGATCAGCTTGCCCAGAATCGGCGATCACGATGACCGGACTGAGCGATCACGATGGCCGGAATACGCACAAGGCGCCGTCGGTGAGCGTGAAGGCCCAGTAGGCTGCCGTCACGGTTACATAGTTGCGCAGGCTGATCGTCGACGCCGTGTTCACCGTGACGCACCAACCCCCTGCGCCAGTTCGACCATGCGGTGCCCCCGGGCCGCGCGAAGCGCCAGGCGCCCCACGCCGCCGAAGCCGTTGATGCCAATGCCCGTGGACATAATGACTCCCTCGCGCTCAGCGACGCTTGCGGACCGCAACCGGGGACGAGGCTGGTGCGCAACAGGATTGGCCGGGTACGTCAACGACGGGCAGGCAGCAGCCATTGCGTGTCTGCAGTCGATCCGCGTCCTTCCTGACCTCGTCCAGATGTGTGAGCGCGTGGCGCACGGCGCCCGTGATGGCCGACAGCACCGGATCGGACACGGTCCCCATGCGGTAGTGAATCCACAGGCCGGCGCGCCGCGTATCGACGAGGCCCACCTTCCGCAGGTAGGCCAGATGGCGCGAGGCTTTGGGCTGCGGGATCTTCAGGCTCTCGTGGATATCACAGACGCAGACCTCGCCCGTCAGCAGCAGCCCCAGGATGCGCAGCCTGGTGCTGTCGCCCAGCGCCTTGAACAACGTTGCCATCTCGGTGAGATGCGTCTTCATATATATTCGCCTTGACAAATATAACACAGCTCAATAGAGTCGCCCTATATTCGCATCTGCGTATACGTGGAGATACAACCAATGTCGGACATTCAGCAAGCCGTTCAGGAACACTACGGAGCCATTGCCCAGTCAGTCAGGAAGGGTGGCGGTGGCTGCTGTGGCCCCGCCGCGTGTGGCTGCAGCGACCCGATCACCGGCAACCTCTACGACGCCGCGCAGACCGGCGGACTGCCGGCAGAAGCGGTCCTGGCGTCCCTCGGCTGCGGGAACCCCACGGCGCTGGCCCAGCTCGAGGCCGGACAAGTTGTGCTCGACCTCGGCTCGGGCGGCGGCATCGACGTGCTGCTTTCGGCGAAGCGGGTCGGACCCACCGGGAAAGCCTACGGCCTCGACATGACCGACGAGATGCTCGCGCTGGCTCGCGAGAACCAGGCGAAGGCGGGCGCGACGAACGTCGAATTCCTGAAGGGCACCATCGAGGCGATCCCGCTGTCGGACAACTCGGTGGACGTCATCATCTCGAACTGCGTCATCAACCTCTCGAGCGACAAGGACGCCGTCCTGCGTGAGGCGTTCCGCGTGCTGAAGCCGGGCGGCCGATTCGCCGTCTCCGACGTCGTCGTGCGAGGCGAGGTGCCAGCCGATGTCCGACGCAGCATGGAACTGTGGGTGGGCTGCATTGCCGGGGCGCTCGAAGAAGGCGACTACGCGGCTCGTCTGCGGGCAGCCGGCTTCGCCGAGGTGGATGTTGACCCGTGGCGCGTTTACAAAATCGACGATGCGCGCGCGTTCCTGACCGAGAGCGGCGTCGATGTGGACCAGATGGCTCCGGCCGTCGACGGCAAGTTCGCCAGCGCCTTCATCCGGGCACGCAAGCCGCAGGCGAACGCCTGCTGCGGCCCGACCTGCTGCAACTGACGCCGCGAGCCGTCTTCGCCTGGCCGGCGTGGGCGGCGCGGACTAGGCCATGGCTTCGGCCAGTTCGATGTAGACGTGCCGTTCGCCCCGACGCGCCAGCAACCAGGCGCAGGCGCGGTCGAGAATGTCCCTGGCGGTGACACCCAGCACGATGTGGTCGCGCACATGCACGACGGCCGTGCACACCTCCGCGCCCTGGAGGACGACCGAGATGAAGAGGTCACGGCCGATGCGTGACACGCCGGTGATCGAGAACTTCCAGGCCTCCCCCGCCACGTGCAACGTCACCGGCGGCTGGTCCCCACTCGCGTTCACCTGCATGCTGGTCATTCCGACTCCTTTGCGACGCGGCCATTCGTGCGCGCTCTGTAGGGTTGGACGTCCATCCCGCCAGATAGTTTGTGAAACAAAGGTGACACCGCCGAGTTGGCTGAGGGCACCGGACGACGAAGAGTGGGAGGCTCCCCCGAACCTCCCGCTCCCCACGCGTCAGGCGATGTCCCTGTTCCGCGCGTACTCGACCTCACCCGTCCTGATCCGATAGGCGGCTTCGATCGGGATGATGAAGATTCGGTTCTCGCCTCCGGCGTCCGTTCGCGCCACCTCGATGATCTCGTTGACGGCGTCCCGCACCCATGCGTCTGGAAACACCATCTGCAGTTCCACACGCGGCACGAAGCTGATATCGAACGCCGCGCCCCGATAGGTCATGCGCTGGCGCTGCCGGACCGACTGCCCGCGGACATCGGTGATGGTCATGCCAGCGATGCCAATGGCCAGTAACGCGTCGAGAATTACAGTGGCCCTGTCCGGTGACGTCACCACGCGCAGCAGCGTCATCGTGCCGATTGCCGTCGCAATGGTGGTGCCAGATCACGGGTTGAGGACCGGGTCGCAATTGAGCCGGAAATAGCGGGAGTGATGGCGTCTGAGAGGCCGGCGCGATGCCGTTGCCGGAGCAACATTTTCGTGGTAGCCCTGGTCGGCCACCACATTGTCGTAGGAATGGCTATCTGCTCGGCGCCGCCTGCGACACCGCGGAGCGGACCGCATCGGCGGTCACCTTCCAGTGTGACCCGTGCCAGCGCACCACGCCCCCCTGCAGCACGAGCAACTGCGGCGATTCGTGGCGGACCTGCACGCGAGCCGACAGCGCCTGAGTCAGGGCTCGACTCCTCAGCACGTCGACCAGATGCACGTCGAACGCATCGGCCTCGAGCAGGTAGGACTCGAGCTCGTCATAGGCCTGCGCGCTCGTGCCGCAGGTGGGGCTGTGCTTGAAGATGACCACTGGCCCGAGCAGTGACCGCTCGAATAGAGCATCGAGTTCGGCCTGGGTGTCGATGAGGATGAAGGTTCTGGGCGTCTGAGTCGTCATGGGTCCAATCAGCAAGGGGTGAACACGGCGTCGTCCAAGTATCTCGCAGTCGCGATCCTTACGGTTTACTCAGGCTCTGTCTCTGCGCTACGCTGACGCGCCCGTCCGCTGGGCACGCCGGCCCGGCTGACGCCTGACCGACCGGCGCGACATCATCCTGAACGGAGGTTTTCGTGAAGCGTGTGCTCTTCTCTTGCCTTGTAGCCGGCCTGCTGGCCTCGCCCGTGGCCGCCCAGACCGTCCCCGAGCTCCCCTTCGAGCCGGTGAAGGACTTCTTCCAGATGCCGAACGACGTGCACTTCGGTGAGATTGGCGGCGTTGCCGTCAACTCACAGAAGCACATCTTCGTGTTCTCGCGCGGCAACGTCAGCGGCGCCGCCTACATGGCGCAGGCGGCACAGTTGCTCGAATTCGACGCCAACGGCAAGTTCCTGCGCGAAATCGGCAAGAACAACTTCGCGCTCTCGTACGCGCACGCCGTCCGCGTCGACAAGCAGGACAACATCTGGATCGTGGACAAAGGGTCGAACATGATCGTCAAGTTCACCCCCCAGGGACGCGCCGAGTGGATGTTCGGGCGCAAGGGCGAGTCGTCGCACCTCGACGTGCCGCCGGACTGGGCGTCGCAGATGGGCGGGCTGCTGAAGCGCGCCGGCCTGCCGGTTACGCTGCCCGAGAACAACAATCCGCGCAACCCGGTGCCGGTGCACCGCGACAACGTGTTCAACCAGCCGACGGACGTCGCCTGGGACTCGAAGGGTAACTCCTACTTCAGCGACGGCTACGTGAACTCGCGCGTCGGCAAGGCCAACGCGAAGGGTGAGTGGGTTGGCAGCTGGGGCTCGCTTGGAAACGGCCCGGGCCAGTTCGACACGCCGCACGGCGTGGCCGTGTCGCCGAAGGACGAGGTCTACGTCGCGGACCGCGGTAACCGCCGTATCCAGGTGTTCGACACCGAAGGCAAGTACCTGCGCGAGTTCGCCATCGACGTGCCGGTGGACACCAAGCGCGGCAAGATTGTCTACGGCGGTGAGGCGCCGAACGCCAAGACCGGCTCGCAGGCGCCCGGCGCACCCGACGCGCTCTGCATGACGCCCGGCCCGAACCCGGTGCTGTTCGTGGGCGACCTCTACCCGAGCCGCATCTACAAGGTCTCGCTCGAGGGCAAGGTGCTCGGCGTCTACGGACAGCCCGGCCGCAACCCCGGCGAGTTCGGCTGGATCCACGCAATCGCCTGCCCGTCGGAAGACGAGATCTACGTGGGTGAACTGATCAACTGGCGCGTCCAGAAGCTGGTTACGAAGAAGAAGTAGCCTCCGTTGGCACGTGGGCAGGACAGCATCACGCTGTCCCGCCCGCGTGCACCAGTTCGACGAGAAGGTCCGCGACGTGCCCGTGCCCGACCACCGCTGTGTCCAGCGTCACGTCGTACAAGGTGGCGTCGCACCAGTTCTTGCCCGTGAGCGCGCGGACGAACTTCGCCCGTGCCGCGTCGGACTCGCGCACCACCGCCTCGGCCGCATCGCGCGTGGTGAATCCGTACTCGGCCATCGCGAGCGTGACGCGTTCCTGCAGCGGCGCGTGGAGAAACACGCGCAGCACGTCCTTCGAGTCGCCCAGGATGTGCGCCGCACCCCGTCCGACGATGACCGCCTTGCCTGTGTCGGCGATACGCCTGACGACCTGTTGCTCGACGTCGAAGAGCTGCGACTCATTCACGCCAGGCAGCGACGGCGGGATGAATGGCGTGTCCGGCGCGCCGAGCGCGAACAGTTCGCCGATGCGCTCCCAGACACTCGCCGTCCGCTCTTCGAGCGGCTCGAGGTCGGTCTCCTCCATCTTCAGGGCACGCGCGGCCTCCGCGAGGATCTCACGGTCCGCATACTGAAAGGAAAGCCGCTGCGCCACGACACGGCCGATGCGCGCACCGCCGCTTCCGAACTGGCGCGAAATCGCCACGATAGTCGCCATCTGTCGCTCCTGCCTGGAATCGCCGAC
>JBKJMH010000265.1:0-21943 GCA_046596625.1 Vicinamibacterales bacterium
GGCGGCAGGGCCTCGAGGTCAGCCCGCTGCTGCACGGCCTTCCGTTTGTCCTCGACGTCTGCGTTCGGTTCGAGCGCCAGCGCCCTGGCGTACGCCTCGAGCGCCCCCGGGAGATCGCTGCGCTCGGCCTGGATATCACCGAGCAGCACGAGTGTGGCCGGGTCGGATGCATCGAGCTGGACCGCACGCTGCAGGTGCTCGACCGCGGCGGCCGTCTGGCCCTCATCGCGCTCCACCGCTGCCAGTTCCAGATAGAGAAACGCACTGTCCGGAGAGGCCGTCAGCGCCCGGCGATAGGACTGGATGGCTGTGTCCCTGTCTCCGGCTTTCGCGGCGCGACGGGCATCGGCAAGTTCATCCTGCAGGCCGCGCAGCATCAGCACATCGACCCGACGAGCGAGGTCGACCAGCCCCGGGTCAGCGGCAACAGCGGCCCGGAACGCGGCGACCGCATCGGCGCCCAGCCCGGCGGCCTCGAGCGCCAGCCCCTTGCCTGCCAGCGCCGGTGCGTACGCGGGGTGTGCGTCGGCGACCTGAGTGAACTGCGCGATCGCGCCCGTCACGTCTTTGCGGGCGAGCGCGATGTAGGCGCTGGTGGTCTGTGCGGGGTAGAACGCGGGCTGTGCCGTGAGGAGGGCTGCGGTCTCACGCTCGGCGGCGCGGAAGTCGCCCGCCTGCAGATGTCGCCAGGCGAGCCCCTGTCCGGCGATGTCGCCGCTGCCAAGCGCGGGTGGAACGGTGGGCTGGATGAAATCCGGAAACCGCGGCGCACCAGGCGCGATGACGGGTGCCGTCTTTGGCGCACAGGCCGAGACGGAGGCCAGGACGGCCAGCACGACGGCGACTCCCCAGCTGCGCATGCGGCGATTCTACCGCGCCGCTGTCTCGAACCAACCGAGCAACCGCTTCGGTACGTCGGCCACGATGCTGACCTGATCGTCGCGCACCTCGTGCTCGAGCACCCGCGCGTGCCGGTAGAGCCGGCCGATACGCTCGCGATCTTCCGGCCGGGCGGCGTCGAACGTCAGCGTGACGCGCCGCACATCGAGTTCCACGCGCGACGCCACCGCCTCGATGAGGTCGTCGATCCCTTCGCCCGTCACTGCCGAGATGCACACGGAGGCCGGATCCATCTCGCGCAGGCGGCGCTTCTCGTCTGGCGAGAGCTGGTCGGCCTTGTTGTAAACGTCGACGAGCGGCACGTCGAGCGCGCCAACCTCTTCGAGCACAGCTCGCACCGCCGCCATCCGCCGTTCGCGATCAGGCGCCGATGCATCGATGACGTGGAGCGCCAGGTCGGCCTCCGCCACTTCCTCGAGCGTGGCGCGAAACGCCGCCACGAGCGCATGCGGGAGCCGGTCGATGAAACCGACGGTGTCCGACATGAGCAGTTCCCGGTTGTCCGGCAGCCGGACCTGGCGGATCAACGGATCGAGCGTGACGAAGAGCGCATTGGATGCCAGGGCCTCCGACTTCGTCAGGCGGTTGAACAAGGTGGTCTTGCCAGCGTTCGTGTAGCCCACGAGTGCCACGGTCGGCACGTCGGTCTTCTTCCGTCGCTCGCGCAACTGCGCGCGGCGCTGCCGCACCTGCTCGATGTCTTCCCCGATGACGTGGATGCGCGTGCGAATCCGGCGACGATCGGTCTCCAGCTTCGTTTCGCCGGGACCCTTGGTGCCGATGCCGCCGCCCTGCTGCGACAGCGCCGGTCCGGCGCCGATGAGGCGTGGCAGCAGGTACTCCAGCTGGGCAAGCTCCACCTGCAGCTTGCCTTCGCGGGTGCGGGCGCGCGCGGCGAAGATGTCGAGAATGAGCTGGGTGCGGTCGAGCACCTTGCACCCGACGGCTTCGGTGATCTGGCGCAGTTGCGACGGCGACAGTTCGTTGTCGAAGATGACGACGTCAATGTCGGCGGCGGCACACGAGCCGGCCAGCGCCTCGATCTTGCCCGAACCGAGGAACGTCGCCGGGTCGGGCCGGGGACGCTCCTGCAGCACGCGCAGCGCGACCATCGCACCGGCCGCGTCGGCAAGACCTGCGAGTTCGTCGAGCGACCGCTCGGCGTCGAGCCGCCGGGCGCGCCCGGCAACGAGCCCAACGAGCGCAGCGCGCTCGGGCCCGTTCACTTTGCTTTTGCCGCCGCCAGTACTGCGTCCCATGGAATGGCTCCTGCCCTGATCAGTCGTGGTTCGTCGCCGGTGACATCGACAATGGTGGACGGTGGACCGCCCGCGGTCGGTCCGCTATCGACAAGCGCACCCAGTCGCGCGCCTAGTGCGGCTGCGACGTCATCCGGAAGGTGGGTTGGCGGCTGTCCGCTGATGTTCGCACTGGTGGCGGTCAGTGGCAGCCCTGCGGCCGAGCACAGGGCGCGCGTCACCTCGCACGCCGGGACCCGCACACCGACGGTACCGGTGCCGCCGGTCACTTCCCCCGCCAGCGTTGCGGGCGCCCGCATCACCAGGGTCAGTGGCCCCGGCCAGAACGCCTGCGCCAGCCGCGCGCCGAGGGCCGGCAGCGGTCCGATGGCCGACTCCACCTGTGCGACGTCCGCGGCGACCAGCGGAATGGCTTTTTCGAGATCGCGGCGCTTGATGGTGAACAGCGTGTTGATAGCCGCGACATCGAACGGGTTGACCGCGAGGCCGTAGAGCGTGTCGGTGGGGATTGCGACGACGCCGCCCGCGTGCACCACGGACGCCGCCCGCCCGATCGACTCGCGATCGGGCGCAACGGCGGTCACGATGATCCGAAGCATCGCCTCTGTCAGAAGCGAATCTTCGCGTTGCTGGCGGTGACGTGAATGGAGTCGACGAAGCGGATGTAGTGGGGTTCGTTCTGCATGATCAGCGAGCTCGTGCGCACGCCGTCGCCGAAGAACCTGACTCCCTTCATCAAGGTGCCGTCGGTGACGCCGGTCGCCGCGAACATGACCCGCTTGCCTGGAGCGAGATCCTTCGCGCGGTAGATCTTGCGCAGGTCGGTGACGCCCATGTCGCGAAGGCGCTTCTCGTCTTCCGGCGTCTTGATGACCAGACGCGCGAAGATTTCGCCGTTCAGGCAGCGCATTGCCGCGGCGGTGATCACCCCTTCTGGCGCGCCGCCCGTCCCCATCACCGCATGCACGCCGGACCCGACCACCGCCGCCGCAATGCCGGCCGACAGGTCGCCGTCGCCAATCAGCCGGATGCGTGCGCCGGTGGCGCGGATATCGGCGATGAGCTTCCCGTGGCGCTCGCGCTCGAGCACGACAACGACCAGGTCTTCGACGCTGCGACCGAGGCTGCTGGCAATCGCCTTCAGGTTCTCGTGCACCGGCGCATCGAGGCTGACGTGGTCCTTCGAACTCGGACCGACTACCAGCTTCTCCATGTAGAGATCCGGGGCATGCAGCAGACCATCGCGGTTCGACGCCGCCAGCACGGCGATGGCGTTCGGCGCGCCCGTCGAGCAGAGGTTCGTCCCCTCGAGCGGATCGACCGCGATGTCCACCTGCGGAAAGCCGGCCGTCGCCGTACTCCGCATGGCGTGGGGACTGCCAACCTTCTCGCCAATGTAGAGCATCGGCGCCTCGTCGCGCTCGCCTTCACCGATCACGATGCGGCCGTCGATCGGCACCGTGTCCAGGACGCGCCGCATGGCTTCGACAGCGGCGTGGTCGGAACGCTTGCCGTCGCCCTGACCCATGGTGTGTGCGCAGGCAATGGCCGCCTGTTCGACAACGCGGAGGAATTCGAGAGAGAGGTCTGCGTCCATGGCTTTTGTACTAGTCTGCGTGCATCAGCTGGTGAATTTCGCGCGTGCCCTCATAGATCGGCGTCGCCTGCGGCACGCTCGGAGGCGACGGGAATCCTATCACGCACCAACCGGACACCGCACCTGCACCGGCATCCCTCGCGAGACACCGAGCCGCCGCGCCGCACTGCCGCCATTGACCGCGATCTCGAGGCGATCGGTGCTGCCGAACAGGGCACACACGGCGCCGGCCACCGAGGCTGCATACGTCGGCACCACACCGTCCACGCGCACGTCACCCACCTCCACCCGGCAGCGAAGGCCGCCGTTGGGCACCAGCCCGCGTGCGATGTTCGTGATCAGGTTGCCGAACCGGTCGACCCGCACCACCTGGCCCACGATCACCTCCTCGGACACGAACGGCTGCGGCGAGTCGACCTCCATGAGGCGATCGACCGCCGGCCCGAACGCCCCCAGCTCGACCCCGGATGCCAGCCAGGCCGCGGCCGGTGCGAAGCGGTCGCGCCCTTCGAACGTGAGGCTCGCCCCTGGCAATGCAAAGCGTGGCTCGCGCAGTTCCACGGCTCGCCAGGCGCCGAGCCGGCCCATGGCCAGCGCGAAGAGTCCGTTGTCCGGCCCGACCAACGTCAGGCTACCCGCCTCCACCGCAACGGCGCGCCGCTGCGACCCGACCCCTGGGTCTACGATGCCGAGGAGGACCGTGCCGGCAGGCAGATAACTGACGACCGCCTCGAGTTCGAGTGCGCCCGCCAGGACGTCCTGTGGGGCGATGTCGTGGGTGATGTCGATGAACACGGCTTCGCGCGCGATGCCGAGCATGACCGCCTTCATCACCCCGACGTAGTGGTCATGGAGACCGAAGTCGGTCAGGAGCGCGATCACCGGACGCGCCATGTCGGTAATCAGCGTGTTTCGTAGGACGGCTTGCGGAAGAGGATCTCGCGCAGGTTGTTCTGCAGGAGGAAGGAGTCGGAGACGCGCAGCCGATCGAACAGCCGGATGATGTCGCGGTTGGCGAGGATGGCCTGCCGACCGCGCGTCGCCGGATACGGCCGGTACCCCAGGTTCACATCGTCCTGGATGATGTAACGCGTGTAGTGCGCGTCGCGAGGCTGCGCCGTGCCGAAGAACGCCAGCAGGGCCCCCTCGGGGCGCAGCATGCGTGTCAGCTGTTCGGCCAGCGCCTGCGCCGCCGCTCGATCGAGGTAGTCCATCAGGTCCCAGCAGAGGATGCCGTCGACCGACGCATCGGCGTGGCCGAACCGCGTCGCGAACACCTCGGGCAGTGCGGCGAGCGTTCCCGCCCTGGCATGCCGCTCGACCTCGGCGTAGACGTCCTCGATCAGCACCTTGCAGCCGAGATGGTCGCCAAAAAAGTTCAGGTTGCCGCTGACGACCGGCGCGAGATCCATCAGGACCGGCGACTCCTTGGCTGACAGCGTGCCGAGGAACTTGCGCAGCGCCTTGGTCGAGAAGATCGGATCGGCGCCGCGCGACGCCGCCGTCTCAATGGGCTGCGCGGCGTCGGGCCGGCGAGGTGCGAGTCGGTCGAAGAAACTCAAGGGATGGTTGAACTGCAGTAGTTAAGGTCAGGACATGAACGCTGACGGTAGGTTAGAACCGATCCTGTCGCGGAAAAAGAAAAAAGGCGACCGGGCCTGTGCCCCGTCGCCTCTTCTCGAACGTGCGGACGCAGAACCGTCGAGACCTAGGACTTCGCCGTGGCGGCGGCCGGCGTGCTCGCGGCCGCAGGCTGAGCTGCAACTGCAGCCTTCGCCCCCTCGGGCTTGCGCTGCATGTCGACGCTGCCGCGGAAGTGCGCGCCTTCGGCAATCGCCACACGCGGCGAGATGACGTCGCCGTCCACCGAGCCGTTGTCGCGGATGTCGACCTTCTCGCTGGCGGTGACGTTTCCGGTGACCTGGCCGAGGATGATGACGGCTTTCGCGAACACCTGCGCCTTGATCTTGCCGTTCGGCCCGATCGTCAGCACATGGTCGCGCAACTGAATCGTGCCTTCGACCTGGCCCTCGATCGTGAGGTCTTCGCTCCCATTGAGTTCGCCCTTGATGACGACTGACTTCCCGATGTTCACGATATCCCTCTCCTGTCCTTGGCTCGCTTCGGGCCGATTGGCACCGGCGCTCGCCGGCTGCGGCGGCGCCGCGGGTTGTCCGCCCGTCGGGCGAACCGCTTCATCGCGTTTCCACATGAATAGAACCTCTGCCTGATGTGGCGTTTAGGGTGTCTGCCTCAGCAACCGGCGCCGTCAGCGAGTGGCCAGTATAGAATGAAAGATTCACTATGCGTGTCTACTTCGACTACAACGCGACCACACCTCCATCACCGGAAGTTGTTGACCGCGTAGCCTCGGCGACTCGGGACATCTTTGGCAACGCCTCGAGCGTGCATCATTTCGGCCAGCAGGCCAAGGCCGCCCTGGACGACGCCCGGTCTGCGGTGGCAAGCCTGATCAAGGCCGACGCGTCCGAGGTCGTCTTCACCGCTGGTGGCACCGAGTCGGACAACTTCGCCATCCGCGGCGCAGCTGATGCGGCTGAGGTCACCGGCCGACGGCACCTCGTCGCCAGTGCCATCGAGCATGAAGCGGTGCTGAACACCCTGAAGGCGCTGGCGAAGAAGGGATGGCGCACGACGCTCGTCCCGGTCGACCAGTCGGGCGTCGTATCGCTCGACCGCGTCCGCGACGCGATGTCCGACGACACCGCCCTCGTGTCCGTGATGCACGCGAACAATGAGCTGGGCACCCTCCAGCCGATTGCCGAGATTGCGGCCGTCGCGCACGAGCGCGGTGCGCTCATGCACACCGACGCGGTGCAGACGGCCGGCAAGGTGGCGATCGACGTTCGAGCGCTGGGCGTCGACCTGCTGTCGCTCTCGGCGCACAAGTTCAACGGCCCCAAGGGCGCCGGCGTGCTCTACATCAAGCGCGGCACGCGCATGCAGCCCATCGTCACCGGCGGCAAACACGAGCGCAACCGACGTGCCGGCACCGAAAACACGCCAGCCATAGCCGGCATGGGCGTCGCGGCCAGCCAGGCGGCACGGAAGCTGGACGCCGAAACCGCACGACTCGCCCTGCTGCGGGATCGTCTCGAAGCCGGTATTCTTGCGGCGGTGAGCGGCACGGTCGTCAACGCCGGAGCGTCCCCACGCGTGCCCAACACGACGAACATCAGCTTCGAACGGGTCGAAGCGGAAAGCCTGCTCATCGCCCTCGACCTCGAAGGCATTGCCGTCTCCACCGGTTCGGCATGCTCCTCGGGCACGCTCGAGCCGTCGCACGTGCTGAAAGCCATGGGATTCCCGGTGCACCGCACGCAGAACTCTCTTCGCTTCAGCCTCGGACTGTTCTCGACCGAGGAGGAGGTGGCGCGCGTGATCGCCGCCCTGCCCCGCCTGGTGGAGAAACTTCGCAGCCTGACGCGCGGCGGCGTCGGCGCGTCACGATAACCGCGGAGTGAGTGAACCAGCCTCATGAAGATTGTGGTGGCGATGTCAGGTGGCGTCGACTCGTCGGTCGCCGCGGCCCTGCTCACCGAGCAGGGGCACGAGGTCATCGGACTCTCGATGCAGCTCTACGACCAGAGCGCCGGGCAGACGTCCTTCGGCAGCTGCTGCTCGCTCGACGACCTGTACGACGCGCGGCGCGTGGCCACCGCCATCGGCATCCCGCATTACATCCTGAATTTCGAGCGGGAGTTCGAGGAGCAGGTCGTCTCGAACTTCATCCAGGAGTACGCCTCCGGCCGCACACCGATTCCGTGTGCGCGCTGCAACAGCGACCTGAAGTTCGCCACGCTGGCTGACCGGGCCACCGGGTTCGGCGCCGAGGTGGTCGCCACCGGCCACTACGCGCGTACCGACCGTGATCCGGTCACCGGCACGGTGCGCCTGAAGCGCGGCGTCGACCGCGCCAAGGACCAGTCGTACTTCCTCTTCTCGCTGACGCAGGCGCAGCTGGCGCGGGCGATGTTTCCGATCGGCGATGTCTCGAAGGACGTCGTGCGCGACTACGCCCGCCGCTACAACCTCGCCGTGGCCGACAAGCCGGACAGCCAGGAGATCTGCTTCGTGCCCGACGATGACTATGCGTCGTTTGTGTCGAAGCGTGCGCCCGGCGTCGCCATTCCCGGCGCCATCGTCGACGAGCAGGGTCGCGCCGTCGGCACGCATGAAGGGATTCATCATTTCACTGTCGGGCAGCGCAAGGGGCTCGGTCTGGCCTCGTCGCCGGACGGCGCACCGCGCTATGTACTCGCGCTGCGTCCGGTTGACCACCAGGTGGTCGTCGGCCCGAAGATCGCGCTCGAGCGAACCACCCTGACTGCCTCCGGGGTGAACTGGATGCTCGGTCGGCCCGACGGCCCGCTGCGCGTCACCGCGCAAATCCGCCACCGGCATCAGCCCGCCGCCGCGGTGGTCTCGCCCATGGACAGCGCGACCGGCTCGCGCGCCGAGTTGACGTTCGACGAACCCCAGACGGCCATCACCCCCGGACAGGCGGTGGTGTTCTACGACGGCGACGTCGTGCTGGGTGGCGGCTGGATCGAGTAGCGGCTCGCGGTAATCTACGGCGATGCCGTTCACACTCCAGCCTGTCTCACTTCGCGGTCCCCACGCGAGCCTCGTCCCTCTCTCACCAGACCACGCCTCGGCCCTTGCCGACGCCGCCAGCGACGGCGAACTCTGGCGGCTCTGGTACACGACCGTGCCGTCGCCCGACGCCATGCCGCGCGAAATCGAGCGGCGGCTCGCACTTCACGCGGCCGGCGCCATGCTGCCCTTCACCGTGCTCGATCCCGCCGGCATCCCCGTCGGCATGACGACCTACATGAACGTCGACAGCGTGCAGCAGCGTGTCGAGATCGGCTACACCTGGTACGCCGCGCGCGTCCAGCGCACCGCACTGAACACGCAGTGCAAGCTGCTGATGCTCGCCTACGCGTTCGACGACCTCGAGTGCATCGCCGTCGAACTACGTACACACGTCCTGAACATGCAGAGCCGACGCGCGATCGAGCGTCTCGGTGCGCGACAGGACGGCGTGCTGAGGAATCACATGCGGATGCCGAACGGCACGCTTCGCGACACCGCGGTCTACAGCATCATTCAGAGTGAGTGGCCGACCGTGCGCGCGCACCTCCAGTGGCAACTGGAGCGGGAGAGATAGAAAGGTCGGGAGGGTCGGGTAGGTCGGGAAGGTCGGGAAGGTCGGAATCGAGCTGCCCCGTTCCCGACCGCCCTGACCCTCCCGACCTACCTGCCCTACGCATGCAGGTGTTCGGGGACGCCGTCGAGATAGTGCTCCGCGTCGAGTGCGGCCATGCAGCCCGAACCGGCGGCGGTGATGGCCTGCCGATAGATGTGGTCCTGGACGTCGCCGCAGGCAAACACGCCCGGCAGGTTCGTCTTCGCACCGTCGCACGTCACGATGTAGCCCCCGGCGTCGAGTTCCAGCTGTCCCTTGAACAGCAACGTGTTCGGGGTGTGGCCGATCGCCACGAAGACGCCCGCCACCGGAATCTCCTTCACGGCACCGGACGTGACGTCCTGCACAACGATGCCGGTCACCTCACCCTTGCCGGTGTCCTTGATCTCGTGGACGACCGTGTTGGTAAGAATGTCGATCTTCGGGTTCGCCCGAACCTTGTCCTGCATGATCTTCGACGCACGGAACGAATCGCGTCGATGGATCAGTGTGACCTTGCTGGCGAACTTCGTGAGGAAGTTGGCTTCCTCCATCGCCGAGTCGCCGCCGCCAACCACCGCGATCTCGAGACCGCGGAAGAAGTAGCCGTCGCAAGTCGCGCACGTGGACACGCCGTGACCCATCAGCGTCCGTTCCGACGGCAGGCCGAGCAGCCGCGCGGAGGCGCCGGTCGCGACGATGAGCGAGCGCGTCGTGTATTCCGCGTCGGTCGTCTTCACCACGAAGGGCGACACGCTGCAGTCGACCGACACCACATGGTTCGGCATGATCTCGGCGCCGAACTTCTCGGCCTGCGCGCGCATCTCGGTCATGAGGTCTGGCCCCATGATGCCGTCGCGGTGCCCCGGCCAGTTCTCGACCAGCGTGGTCAACATGAGCTGCCCACCGGCCTCAACCCCTTCGATCACGAGCGGAGACAGGTTGGCCCTGGCAGAGTACAGGGCGGCCGTGAGTCCGGCCGGGCCGGACCCGATGATGATGACGTCACGTGTGCTCATCAGATGTGCTTGTCGATCGCGCGCTTGAACTCTTCCTTCGGCTGGAGGCCAACGACCGATTCGACGATCGCGCCGCCCTTGAACAGCATGACGGCCGGAATACCGCGAATCTGGAACTTGATGGCGGTGTTCGGGTTCTCGTCGACGTTCAGCTTGCCGATGGTGACCTTGCCGGCGTACTCCGACGCGAGCTGCTCGATCGTCGGCCCCAGCCGTTTGCAGGGGCCGCACCACTCGGCCCAGAAGTCCACGAGCACCGGCTGACCGCTCTGGAGCACGGTCTGGTCAAAGTTGCTATCGGTAAAGGTCTGCACGTTCTCGGCTGCCATTAAGGTGTCCCCCTGGATACTGCGGATTCGTATATTTTGACGTACTCGCGAGCTGAACGGTCCCACGAAAGGTCCTGCTGCATGCCGTTCACCTGCATGGCGTGCCAGACCGGCTTGTCGTGGTAGGTCTCGAGCGCCCAGCGCAGCGTACCAATCAGTGCCCACGGCGTGAAGTCATCGAAGACGAAGCCGGTCGAGTCGCTGCGCGAGGACTCGAAGTTCGTCACCGTGTCGGCCAGTCCGCCGACCCGGCGCACGAGCGGTATCGTGCCGTAGCGCAGGCTGTACATCTGGTTCAGCCCGCACGGCTCGAACAGCGACGGCATCAGGAAGATGTCCGCGCCCGCCTCGATGAGATGCGCCAGCCCCTCATCGAAGCCAATCCGGACGCCGATCTTCCACGGGTGCTGTGAGGCCAGATACCGCCACATGTCCTGATAGCGACTCTCGCCCGTTCCCAGCACGACGAAGCCGGCATCGAGCCGCGGCAGTTCTCCCGCCAGTTGCTCGATCAGGTTCAACCCCTTCTGTTCGACCATTCTCGACACCATGCCGATGAGCGGACGCTCCATGGCCGCCTCGTCCGAGGATAGACCGAACCGTTCGAGCAGCGCCTGCTTGGCCGCGCGCTTCCCGGACAGGTCGTCGACGGAGTACGGCTCAGGCAGGAAGGGGTCGGTCATCGGGTCCCATTCGCGGGCATCGATGCCGTTGAGGATGCCGACGAGCCGGTCGCCGCGCGAACGCAGGATGCCGTCAAACCCGACACCACCGGATGGCGTTTGAATCTCCCGCGCGTACTGCGGACTCACCGTCGTCACCATGTCGGCATGCACCACGCCGCCCTTGAGCAGGCTGATGCGTCCGTAGAACTCCAGCTGGTCGATGGTGTAGAGGCTCCATGGCAAATCGAGCCGCGGCAGCCAGTCCGGCGCCACCCAGACCTGATACGCCAAATTGTGAATGGTGAAGACGACGCCGGCGCGGGAGAGGATGGGATGTGCGCTGTAGAGCGTCTTGAGGTAGACCGGAACGAGTCCACCCTGCCAGTCGTGCGCGTGCACCACGCGCACCGGCATGTCGCTGCGCACCGCGTGTTCGAGTGCGGCGCGAGCCAGCACTGCGAAGCGGAGCGGACTGTCCGGATAGTCACCGGTGCCTTCACCGTAGATGAACTCGCGATCGAACATCCGCGGGTCGTCGACGAAGAGCGCCCGCGCGCCATCGGCCAGCGCGTCCTCGAAGATGCCCACCTCGGTGTAGTAGTCGCCCACGCGGAGCGGGAACCGGTCGATTTCACGACCGGCCGTATTTCCGCGGTAACGCGGCAGTACCACCGTGGCGTCCCAGCCAGCGCGCGACATCGCGGCAGGGAGTGCGCCCAGCACGTCGCCGAGGCCGCCCGTCTTCGCAAACGGCGCCGCTTCCGACGCGATCATCAGCACGCGCGGTTTCGGGGTCGGGAGGGGCGACGCGGGAGTGACAGCCATGCGTTGACTCCATTGTAGCAACCGCCGGTCGGCTGCCCGGGCATCACGCTACAATCGCCTCGTGTCCGAACAACCGACCAGACCCGTCCGCCCGGAGCCGCGCGAAATTTTCGAACTGAAGGAATTGAAAGCGTCGAATCACGAACTGGCCGACGCGGTTGACATGCAGCTCGCCCTGGTCGAAATCCAGCGGCGCGTGCAATCGCGGGTACCGCTGCCCCGCCTGCAACCGGATCAGGCGTGGCTGACCACGCAGCAGCAGGCGGGCCGGCCAGCAGTGCGGTTCGAAGACATCCCGCTCGACTGGAGTGACTTCCGCTTCACGCTGCGCCAGACCGCGGACGTCCTCCACCGCTTCAACCACATCGACCGGGCCGACCACGAGCAGATCGTGGCCCTCAGCCGCGAGGGGAACGCACTCGAACCGCTGGTCACGAACTGGTATCTCGCCTCGTCTGGGGTCGAAGCCGGAGAGCCGCCTGTACGCCTCCCTGCCGGCGTGCCCGACGCCCTCGAGTTGCTGCTCCTGCTGGCACTTCGCCCCTTCCTGGCCCGCTGCGCCGAGGTCATGAGCACGATTCCGGAGTTCAGCAAGTGGACGCACGGCCACTGCCCCGTCTGCGGCTGGGAAACCGAGTTCGCTGTGGTCACGCCGTCCGGCGAGCGCCGTCTCATTTGCGGTCGCTGCACAGCCCACTGGAACTACGGGGCGCACACCTGCCCCTACTGCGCCAACGACGACCGGACGCTGGTGACCTCGTTTGCCACGCGTGACGGGCGATATCGGGTGTATGGCTGTGACGTCTGCCGCCGCTATCTCAAGGCGTACGACGCCAGGCACACCACCCGCCCGGTCATGATGTCGGTTGACACCATCGCAACGCTGCCGCTGGACGCAGCTGCGCAACAGCGCGGCTACGTCGGCTGAGCCGCGCCCGAAGAAGGGCCGTCAGGAAACGCGACGCTACTGCTGTTGCTGCTGCTGGCGGGTCAAGCCGAG
Source organism: Vicinamibacterales bacterium (assembly GCA_046596625.1). Lineage (GTDB taxonomy): Bacteria > Acidobacteriota > Vicinamibacteria > Vicinamibacterales > CAVVIG01 > CAVVIG01. Next base: position 12,807 of record JBKJMH010000265.1, read on the forward strand.
GGGAGAGCTGGTTGCGAAGACGGTAGACGCCTTGGCGGAGAGCCAGTTGAAGAGGTTCTGGGTTTCCATGAACCGCCCCGCATTCGAACGCGCGCCAAGCACGACGACCGCCACTTCCTGACCGCCCTGCGGCAAGCGCAGCAGCGTCGCGAGGCAGTACCCGGCTTTCGAGATGAACCCGGTTTTACCCGCGCGCACCTCGAGGTCGTTGCGGCCGAGCAGGTGATTGGTGCTTCGGAACGTGATGTCACGGCCCTTGGAGTGCACGGTGTACTGCGGCGTCCGCATGATGGAGCCGATGCGATCGTCGTTCGATGCCTGCGTGATCAGACGCGCCATATCCAGCGCCGACGAGACGTTGTCCGAGAGCAGCCCGGACGGATCGGCGTAGTGCGTGCGTTCCAGTCCGAGCTCGGCGGCCTTCTCGTTCATGCGGCGGATGAAGCCAATCGACCCGTGCGGTGAGACGCGCGCCAGCGCCCGAGCCGCGGCGTTGTCCGAGGCAATGAGCAGCAGGTGCAGCAGGTCGTCAGCGGTGAGCTTGTCGTTCACGCGCAGCTTCGTCGTCGACGCCTGGTAGACGTCGCTGCGCACGACGGTGACCGGCTGCGTCATGTCGGGGTTGTTCTCGAGAAACACCGTCGCGGTCATCACCTTGGTGATGCTCGCAATCGAGCGCTGGTCCTGCGAGTTCTCTTCCCACAGCACCTGATTGGTGACCGGGTTGTAGATGATGGCGGCAGCCGCACGCAGATCCGGCACAAGGTCGCCGCTGGCGTCGACCTTGTAGCGCGGCGTGACCGTGTCGGCCATCTCGCGAGCCGTCGCGACCGCGCGCGCGATAAGCGAGCGCTGGCGACTCGACGTGGCGCGGACGGGCGCTGCCTTCTTCCGGGCGGTTGCCGCTTTCCTGGCCGCCACCGAATTGCTGCGCTTCGCCGTGACCCGACGAGTCGTCTGAGCCTCTGTCGGGACAGTCCCGACACAGATGAGGCAGGCGACGACAAGACTACCAATCCAGAAATTTGATTTTCGGAGCACTTGGCGACCCGTGACTGTAAGTTGCTGGAAACGCAGGGCCATAATAGCAGGGAATTGTCAGTGCGCAAGCGGTTTATCGTCGCCGGGCGAAAAACACTTACGGCCGTCGAGAGCTCACCTCAGCCCTATCAGGCTCCTATGCCACAATGTGCCCGTTCAAGATGATGAATCGAGCCTACAGTCCCCGTATCGGCTCGAGACCGGGCGATCCCTCATGACACCACGTGAACTCCAGGAATATTGTGCACTGCGCGACACCATCCGCGAACGCGGCACTGCGAGGCACTATGTGGTCATCGCCGGCCTGGGCCTGTGGGCGGCCCTGGCGCTGGCCAGTTCCGTCATCGCCCTGCCGGCCCTGACGCTGCTGCCGCTGCTGGTCCTGGTAGCGAGCTTCGAGGTGGTCTTTGTGCTGCACACCGGGGTGGAACGGGTTGGCCGCTATATCCAGGTGTTCTACGAGGAGCCCGGCGACCACGGGGCGTGGGAGCAGGTGGCCATGGCGTACGGGCGCGCGTTCGGCGGAGGCGCCATCGACGCCCTTTTCTCCCCAATCTTTGCGGTCGCCACCCTGTTGAACTTCGTGCCGGTGGCCCTCAGCGGCACGGTCGCGATCGACTGGACGATCGTCGGCGCCGTGCACATGCTGTTTATCGTGCGCATCTGGGCGGCGCAGCGCCAGGCCTCGGGACAGCGCGCCACCGACCTCGAGCGGTTCACGCGGCTGAAGAACGAGCGGGCGTCGGCGTCGTAAACGTCAGTCGCGCGCCAGAGCGATCGTCAGCAGAAGTGCATTCTGCGTCCCCTGCCAGGCGTTGCTCGCGTCGAACCACTCCTGCTCGGTGTGCGACTCGTAGGCCCGCCCACCCGCGCCGATGGCAATGGCGGGAATCCCGAGGCTCATCGGCAGGTTGGCATCGCTCGACGACTCGCTCGGGCCGGCAGCCAGTCCGAGCGTGCGGGCGACCGCCTGTGCCGTGCGCACAATTGGCGCCGACATCGGCGTGCGCCCCGCCGGCCGGTTCCCGACCCGTTCGCGCCGCACCGTGATGGCGAACGCTCGTCCCCACCGCCGGTTTTCGTCCTCGACGGCCAGGTCGATCGCTTGCTGCACGCGCCCGTCCAGTTCCGCCAGTGCCGCAGCGTCCGACGAGCGCAGGTCGATCTCCATCCATGCCTCAGCGGGAATGGCATTCACCGACGTACCGCCGCCAATTCGTCCGACATTGAACGTCGTCCGCGGCGATGCCACAACGCGCAGGTCGGAGATGCGCGCGGCTGCACGACCGAGTGCCGCGGCAGGATTCGGGCGGCCGAACTCGGCAAAGCTGTGCCCACCCGGCCCCTTGAAGGTGACCCGGTAGCGCAGGCTGCCGACGCCGATGGTGCTGATGGTCAAGCCCGCGTTGTCGAGCGTCACGAAGCGGTCCACGCGTCCCTGGAGCGTGTCGGCGAAGAGCATCTTCACACCGCGAAGGTCACCCAGCCCTTCCTCGCCGACGTTCGCGACGAACGTCACCGGGCCCGCGGTCACCACGTGTCCATCGTTCAGAGCTCTCGCCACCGCGACAAGCACGGCAAGGCCGCGGCAGTTGTCGCCGATACCTGCCCCGCGCAGCACCGCGCCGTCGCGGCGCACGCGCACGTCGGTGTCGGCCGGAAACACCGTATCGAGATGCGCGGCCAGCACCACCTGAGGACGTGCCTGGCTCCCAGCTCGCTCCCCGAGCACGTTGCCCGCCCTGTCCACTCGGACGTTCGACAAGCCCAGCGTGACGAATGCACGTCGCAGCAGTGCCGCGCGGGCCGATTCCTTGAAGGGCGGCGCCGGCGTTTCGCAGAACCGGATCTGGTCGTCCACCGTGCGGGCCTCGCTCGTGCGTGCCGCGTCGAGCGCCGCCTTTACATCGGGCATCCGTGCGAGTACCGGAACGTCCTCGGCTCGCTGCGCGTGCACGTGGGCGCTGACCGGCGACGCCAGGCACACGGCCACCGCCAGCGCCGCGCGCCGGCGCACCTGGCGTCCGCTCAACCGACCAGTTCCATGAGACGCTCGCCCTGGACCGAATTCACCAGCCATAGTCCGGTCGCCCGCCGCAGCGACTCGAGGGTAATCACCTGCTCGGTCACCCCCCCGGCCTCCAGCAACATCGCCCGGTAGGTGCCTGCCAGCAGGCCGCAGGTCACCGGCGGCGTGACCCGAACGCCGTCGATCTCGGCCACGAGATTCGCGATGGTGCCCTCGGTCACTTCACCATCGGCATTCCAGAGCAGTACCTCGTCTACGCCTGGCTGAGACGCTCGCGCCTCGTCGTAGACGCGGCGATGCGTGGTCTTGTGGAAGAGGAACACGTCCGACGGGTCGACGGGGGCGGCAGCGAGGGCCGCCCGCACGACACCGGTGGCCGGAAGGAACGGCCGCTGCTCGACACGGACAGCTCCGTCGCGCGAAACGAGCAGGCGCAGCCGCAACGGACCGGTCGCGTCAATAACGGCAACGGCCACCGCGGCTCGCACCTTTTCCAACTGCAACGGCACGCTGAAGTACTCCGCGGTCTCGCCAAGGCGCACGAGGTGAGGCTCGAGCAGGAAGAAGCCGTCGGCAGGCGACCATCGCAGCGTCTCGAGCAGGTCGAATTCGACCGGGCGCTGCCCGAGCACCGAACCCTTCATGAGGCACTCGTCGTACTCGGCATCCGGCTCCGAGTCCCAGACGATGCCGCTGCCGATGCCAAAGGACAGGGTCGAACGGGAACGGTCGATGACCGCCGTTCGGATCGCGACGTTGAACGACGCCAGCCCATCGGGCGGTACGTGACCCACGGCGCCGGTGTAGACGCCACGCGGGGCGGCCTCGAGTTCGCGGAGCAGTGCCATCGTGGCCACCTTCGGCGCGCCGGTCACCGAAGCCGACGGATGCAGTGCCTCGAAAATCTCGGCGAGCGGCGCCAGCGATCGCGCCTGCACGCACGACGTCATCTGCCAGACGTTGGGATAGCGCTCGACGGTGAACAGCTCGGAGACGTGAACGCTGCCAACCTCGGCAATCCGGCCGAGATCGTTCCGCACCATGTCGACAACCATGACGTTCTCCGCCTGGTTCTTTGGCGACGCGGCCAGTTCGGCGCGTGCGGCCCGGTCCTCGGCAGGCGTGCGGCCGCGCCTGGCCGTCCCCTTCATCGGCCGGGCGACGATGTCGAGCCCTCGGATCTCGAAGAAGAGTTCCGGCGACGCCGAGCAGATCGCAAACCGGCCGAGATCGATGAAGGCGGAGTGCTGGCCACGCTGCGCATCGCACAGGTCGGCGAAAAAAGAGGCGGCGTCGCCCTCGAACGCTCCGTTCATCCTGAACGTGTAGTTCGCCTGGTAGCTGTTCCCGTCGGCGAGGTGCTTCTTGATTCGGTCGAACACCTCGGTGAACCGGGCGCGATCGATGGACGGCATCAGTGTCCCGATTCTGTAATCCGCTGTCCTCTTGTGTCGCCCAACGCGGAGGACACCCGCGGGCTCGCAGAGCGCAAACCAGGCCAGCGGCAGACCCCCCGTCTCGAGCGATACCGGCATGCCGAACGCGGCCCCAGCCTCGTACGTGACAAAGCCGACCGCGTGCAGACCGCGATCGCGTGTCAGTTGCTCGACGTCGACGAGCGTACGCTGGACCGCGTCGGGCGAGTCCGCCTGCAGCACCAGGACAGGGTCGTGAAATTCCAACCAGTGGTCGCCCGGCGTCTGCACGCGGGCAATGAAGGGGTTACTCACGGAGAGAATTATTGCGCGACTCCCAATCCAAGGCGTCGGATCACCGACGCTCGCTCGAAAGATTTCGCTGTTCGCTGTCTGATGCCGGCTCGTTGAATACACCGATAATCTCGCTGACACACGAACACGGCACGCTGCGACCTCATGGGTACGCAGATTGCTCGTTCGGGTGCCACGAGGCCGGCGCAACGCCGGAATCCAGCGCGGAGCGAGGCCGCGAGCTGAGGGCGCCATGAGTCTGGTTCGACTGCTCGGATTCACCACACTGACCTGCGGCTGCGTTGTCGGACGCTACCGCGAACTTGCCAATAGCCGCGAGGTCTCCTACGTGGAGGAGAAGGGCAAGGGCTGCGCGAGCCCCGGCCATCGGCGCAACCACACGCTGCCCTCCGTTCGCCTGGCGATGCCGGTTGCCTTGAACAAGGCCTCGTAGACGCACACGACGCCGAACGGTCCGGCCGCCTCCCTTTGCCACACGGCACGAGCGGCTGGCCCGGCTCGTTCGCCACTTGTACTTTTCCCAGCCGCTACGTACAATCCGTCCGACAGCCGACAATTTCCTCGAACGAATGGGCAGCCACGTGAACCCACACAAAGTCGTACGTACGCACACCAACGCCGAGGGCCGCTTCTATCTCGCGGACTGCCGCGACCTGTTCGGCGCGCTTCCCGAAGCCAGCGTGGACGTCATCGTGACGTCGCCGCCCTACAACATGGGGATTCGCTACAACACCTACCAGGACACGCTGGCGCAGGACGAGTACCTGCGCTGGACCTCCGAGTGGGTGGCCGGCGCATCGCGGGTCTTGAAGCCGCAAGGTTCGCTCTTCCTCAACGTCGGAACGCGCCCCTCCGACCCATGGACCGCCCTCGACGTGGCACAGGCGGCGCGGCCGCACCTGCGACTGCAGAACATCATCCACTGGGTGAAGTCGGTGGCCATCGACCTCGAGTCGACCAGCGTCGCCTCAGGCATCACGCGCGACCTGGCGGTTGGACACTACAAGCCGATTAACAGCGAGCGCTATCTGAACGACTGCCACGAGTTCATTTTCCACTTCACGCACCACGCCACGACGCGGCTTGACCGGCTCGCGGTCGGCGTGCCCTACCAGGACCAGTCGAACGTCAGCCGCTGGGGCGCCGGCGCGGCAGGCGTCCGCTGCCGCGGCAACACCTGGTTCATCCCGTACGAAACCATCCAGCGGCGCGACAAGGACCGGCCGCACCCGGCCACCTTTCCCGCAAAACTGCCCGAGCAGTGCATCCGCCTGCATGGTGTGTCGAAGGTGGAGATGGTGATGGATCCGTTTACCGGGCTGGGCAGCACCGCGGTCGCGTGTGCCCGACTGGGGGTGAACTTCGTCGGTTCCGATATCGACGAGTTCTATCTGAACGAGGCGGCCGAGCGGATGGAGGCGGCTGCAACACCTCTCACCCTGCCCGGTCGTGGAGTGGCGCGGATGGCGAAAGCGGTCCGGACGGCGCCGGCGGCTACGGCTGCTGCACCGCGGACGGCGCGGCGGGCTTAGGCGCCCGCAGCACATATTCCTTGCGGGAGAAGATGTTGACGTCCTTGCGCGTCGACTTCACTTCGATCCGGCGGCGACGCCGCGTCGCGTCGGTATTGGTCGAGTAATAACCCAGCACGTAGTAGTCGCTGCTGGCGGCGTCGATGTTCTTCAGGGCCTTGTCGAAGTCGTTCATGTTGACGACGGCAAGGCCGCCCGTCTCTTCGGCCAGCACCCGCAGGCTGTCCTGCGACTTCCGCACGTAATTTCCCCACTCACTCGGGTCGACCTGCTCGTCGATGTCCGACCCGGCCACCAGACCGCGCGGGTCGATGGTGTAGATGGTGGTGTTGGCCCGGTTCGCCGACCGCGTGATCTCGCCAAGCTCGAACGCCAGTTCGGAATCGCTGAACGTCTCGGACTGCTTCTGGTACTGCGTCATCGAGTCGGGGGCGGAGGTCGTGCTGCCGTCGCCGTTGTCGCGCGTGTTCATCATCACGTTCCCCTGGTTCTGGATGAACGGCGAATCGGCCGACCGCAGGCCTAGACGTGACTCCTGGAACGGGTTGAAGTCATAGCCCTCGCTCACCCAGATCAGCGCCTTGCGGCGGTTGTGCACCTTCTCCAGGTTGTCGAGCGCTTCCTGCATGGTCGAGAACGCCACGTGCGCCTGGTAACGCAGCTCTGTCGGGCCACCGCTGCCGTTGCCCTGGTTGATGATCTCGCTCGGCTTCAGTCCGCCGCCGGTCATCTTGTTGACCGCTTCGTCGAGGCGTTTGCGGTCGTAGGTCATGTCGATGGAGATCGACGACGGGCCGCTGGAGACGATGCCGAACAGGTCGCCATCGTGGATGAGGTTCTTGCCGATGCGCTTGAACAGGTCCCGCACACGTCCGGTGTTCTGGAACTGCATGTGGAGGTCGTCGACAAAGAACAGAAAGATGCGGCCAGAGGTGTCCTGCACGCGGCGCACGGGCGGCAGGATGATGCCTTCGGGCGGCGGCGGCGGCGGCGCCTCGAGCAGATTTGCGACGCGCCCACCATGGCTGAGCGTCATCGATGAGATCTCCTGCTTGATGCCGTCCTCGAAGACCTCGAACTCCTCCCGCTTCAGATCGGGGATGAAGCGGCCCTGATCGTCCTTCACCACCACGTCCATGGTTACGGCGTCGATCTGGACCCGGAAGTTTGGCGTCTGATTCGGGACCGCTGTGGGGGCGGGACGCGCCGGCGCCTGCGCGGACAGGCCGGCGGCAAGAAGGACGACGAGCGCCGACGACCAGAACCCATTCAATTTCAGCGTCATAGCATGTGGATTATGCCACGCCTTTATGGCGCGGCTACTCCAACATCTGACGCCGATTGACTCTATTCGGACGGCTCGTCGTCGGCCGGGCCGGATCCGCTCTCGCCCGACGCTCCGGTACCGTCGTCCGACTCCCAGCCCGCTGCGGTGTCGGCTGACCCGGCGGGCCCCTTGCGGCGTCTGCCCCCGCGCCGGCGACGACGCTTCTTCTGGGCCGGGCTGGCCTGTGACGCATCGGCAACACCGCTACCGACAACGGGCGCCAGCGCCAACTCAACGTCCGGGGCCTCGACGACGATGGCCGGTTCGGGTTCGGCGTCGGGTTCTTCGGGCGCCAACGCAGCTATCGCGGCGTCCAGGGGTTCAGCCGCATCCGGCTCGGGGGCGTCGTCAGATTCCTCAGCCTCCGCGGCACGACGCTCCTGACGAGCCGCCTTCTCGGCGCGTCGCCGTTCACGCCAGAACTCCGTCATGTCGGGCGGAGGCATCTCCGCCTTGATGATGGCCGGCCAGTCGAACGCGACACCGGGGTTCTGCTGCTCCAGTGTTCGCTGGACTTCTTCGTCGAAGGGCTGACGTCCGATGAGCACGCCAGGAGGCGAGCGGTACCAGTACAGCACACGCGTGCGACCCGGCTTGCCTCGCCGGGTCGGCGTGTGAACGAGATAAACGTATTCGTAACCGCGCTTGTCGCGGGAAAAACGGACGGCAGGCACCGCTTACTTGCGCTTCGTGGGGCGGGCGGCGTTCTTTTTTACAGGCACTGCCACCGTGCGCCGCGGCGTTGCGGCTTTCTTCTTGACCGGCGCCACAGGGCGCTTGGCCTTTGCCGTTGCACGCGTTGCGGCGGGCGCGGCCTTCTTCTTCATGATGGGGCGCTTGGCAGCGGCTGACACCGCAACCTTCTTGCTCGTCGCCTTGACAGCCTTGACAGCTTTGACCGGCTTCGCTGGCACCGCCTTCACGGCGACGGGCGCCTTCAGGGGCACCTTCGCCGCTGGTTCCTCGGCCCGACGGGTTGGCGGGCCGTAGACAGGCAGTGCAGCGGACCGGTGTACCAACGCGAATCGGACGTCGTCGCCGATGCTTTGATAGCTCCACACCTCGTGAGCCACCACGTGGTTGTCCTGGCATAATCGGCGTGCGACATCGACCATGCCCGACGGGACATAGAGATGAAAGGCGGCTCGGACCTTCGAGAGGTGCGTCCACTGGGCCAGAGCCTCGAGATGGTTCACCGACTCGCCGGTCTCCACCTCGATGATGACCTCGAGACGTCGTCCCCGCTCCTGAGAATGCAGTACTAGATCGGGATACAGGGCGCTGGGGCCCAACCCGACCGGGACGTTCTGCTCAGCGCCGGGGTTCATCCCTGCGTCGTACTTGCGCCGGCTCTTGCTGTGCAACAGCCGGATAATGCGGTCGTGCTCGAGTTGTTCGCGGACAGGCCGCACCAGAATCGGACTCACCCTAGCGCCTCCAAGTATTTGGATACTGACGGTAGGAAACGCCGAAGTGTA
>JBKJMH010000285.1:0-10692 GCA_046596625.1 Vicinamibacterales bacterium
GGCTCGGGCAGCCGGCGCGCGCGTCGTCGCGACGCTGCACGACTACACGCTGGTCTGCCCGTCCGGCGGGCAGCGCCTCCACCGCGCGGACGCCCACGTCTGTCACCGCATCGAGCCAGAGCGCTGTGCACGCTGCTTCGGCGAATCGCCGTTCGGCACGCGGGCGGCTTTCAGTCGGCTGACAGGGCGCCAGCAACTGCTGGCGGCGCCCCTGGCGATGGCGGCGCGGGCCGTGCGGGCGATGGCGCCGACGCTTGCCGCGACTGTTGCGAGCCACCTGCCAACGCTGCCAGCAACAGCCGCCGACATCACGGCTCGCCTCGATGCGGCGCGCCATGTCTTCGAGCAGATCGACCTGGTCGTGGCTCCATCCGCGTCGATGGCCGAGGAGTACGCCAGCCTCGGCGTTTCGCGCGATCGATTGCGCATATCCGACTACGGCTTCCGGCCGCGATCCCAACGGCCGGTCCGTTCTGTGCGCAGCGGCCCGGTGCGGATCGGATTCGTCGGGACCCCTGTGTGGCACAAGGGGCTCCACGTGCTCATCGACGCTGTGCGGCAGCTGCCGGCCGACCAAGTCGTGGTCTCGGTGCACGGCGACACCTCGGTCTCTCCCGACTACATCGAAGGTCTGCGCCAGCGCGCACGCGGATTGCCCGTCGAGTTCGCCGGTGCATTCTCGCGAGAGCAAGCCGATGCGGTGTACGACGCGCTCGACGTGCTGGTTGTTCCCTCTATCTGGCTCGAGAACTCGCCGCTCGTCGTGCACGAGGCGTTCATGGCGGGTGTGCCGGTGGTGGCCTCCCGCATCGGCGGACTGGCGGATCTCATCCAGCACGATCGGGACGGACTGCTGTTCGAGCCGGGGAACGCCGACGCGCTGGCCGCAGCCCTCCACACGTTGATTGCCGACCCCTCCCTGCTCGACCGGCTCCGCGACGTGCACACCGACGTGAAGTCGATTGAGCGCGACGCGCTCGAATGGGAGACGGCCTACGGCGACGTGTTGGACGCCGCAGCCGCGGCACAGCCATGACGCCGCTCGTCTCGATCGTCATTCCAACGCGCAACGGCATGGCGACGCTGCCGGCCGTCTTCGACGCGATCGAGCGGCAGGTCCATGGCTTCGACATCGAGGTGGTCGTCATCGACACGGAGTCGACCGACGGTACACTCGCTCTCGTGCGCGCACGCGCCGATCGCGTAATTCAGACGACGGCCGCCCAGTTCAATCACGGGCAGAGCCGCAACCAGGCCATCGCGGTGTCGTCCGGCACCTTCATCGTCCTGCTGTCGCAGGATGCCACACCGGCGGACGAGCGCTGGCTCCAGGCACTGGTGTCGCCCCTCCGCCAGAGTGACTCCCTCGCAGGCAGCTTTGCGCGCCAGATGGCGCGGCCGGACGCCGGCGCGATAGCCCGCCACTACCACGCGCACTGGGCCGGCAGTTCCCACATTCCGGTCGTCGCCCGTATCGACAGCGTCGCCGCGTTCGAGGCGATGCGACCGCTCGAGCGGATGCGGCACTGCACCTTCGACAACGTCTGCTCGTGTCTCCGCCGCGAGGTGTGGGAGGCGCACCGATTTACCGAGACGCCGATCGCTGAGGACCTTGCGTGGGCGAGGGACGTGCTGCTGGCCGGCCACGAACTGGCCTTCGTGCCCGACGCCGTCGTGATGCATTCACACGCACGGCGCGCCGCGTACGAGTTCGAACGCACGGCTCTGCTCCACTACGAACTGCATCGGCTGTTCGGCGTGCGGACCATCCCCACCTGGCAGGCCCTGACGAGAAGCATCGCGTCGACCGCGGCGCTGCATCTGCAGCTCAGGCGACACGCGCCTCACGCTGTGCCGGTCGAATCGCTGCCGCGCGCGCTGGCGCTGGCCGTGGCCTGGCCGCTCGGACAGTTCATCGGCGGCCGTCGCGCAACGCGCGGTACACCAGCCATCCCGAGCGGGCGGGTCTGATGCGGGTCCTGATTGTCGTGCACGGCTATCCTCCATCGGCTCGTGGTGGCAGCGAGGTCTACGCCGAGGCACACGCACGAACCCTTCACGACGTCTGTAGCGACGATGTGCTGGTGCTGACGCGCGATAACGATCCGGAGCGCCCCGAGTTCGACCGGCGCGACACGATGCATCGGGGAGTTCGCGTCGTCCGGATCAACAACACGTTCCGCACCGTGCGGTCGTTCGAGGAGTCGTACCGGCAGCCGCGCATCGCGGCGATTGCCGCGGAGCAGATCGACGCGTTCGCACCAGATGTTGCCCACGTTCATCACCTCACCTGCCTGTCGACGCAGATTCCGCAACTGCTCCGCTCGCGAGGAGTGCCGTGCTTCATGACCCTGCACGACTATTGGCTGCTGTGTCACCGCGGCCAGCTGCTCGACTGCGATTGCCGAGTCTGTCAGCGTCCGGGTGCGTGCGCTCGCTGTGTCGACGACAGCGCTGTGCTGCCCGACGCCGTGGGTAGTGCCGCGCCACTGGTTCGCCGTCTCGAGCCGCACCTGCCGCCAGCCGGTCGCAGTGCCCTGCGCGCGCTCGGCAACGTCGTGGCGTCGGGCGTCACCAGCGACGCCTCTGTGCAGCGCGCGGCGACTGCCCGTCAGGCCCACATGCGCGACGTGGCCTCTCACATCACCCGGTTCTACGCCCCCTCCGCACACCTGCGCGCCGCCTTCGCCGCGGCTGACTTCCCGGTCGAACGGATTCAGCTGTCGCCGTACGGCTTCGAGATCGACCGGTTCACGCGCCGAACCGCTCGGACTGTTCCAGGTCCGCTGCGCATCGGCTTCATCGGCAGCCTGATGGTGTCGAAGGCGCCGCACGTGCTGCTCGAAGCGTTCCGCCAGTTGCCAGACGGTGCGGCCACGCTCGACCTCTACGGCGCATACGTGCCGTATCACGGCGACGACGCCTACCGCGGCGTCCTCGAGCCGTCGTTGCGTACGCCGCACGTGACGCTGCACGGCTGGCAACCGGAGACAGAGATGGGCGGCGCGTACGCAAACATCGACGTGCTGGTCGTGCCGTCGATCTGGCCCGAGAACAGCCCGCTCGTGATTCACGAGGCTTTTCTCTCCGGCGTGCCGGTGGTGGCGTCGAACATCGGCGGCATCCCCGAACTCGTTCGACAGGACGAGAACGGACTGCTCTTCCCGGCCGGTGACGTGCAGGCGCTCCATGCCGCGCTACTGCGGCTGGTGCGCGAGCCCGAGTATCTGGCCGCGCTCGCTTCTCAGGTCACACCGGTCCGCTCGATCGAGGACGACACGCGCGCCATGCGGGCCGACTACGAAGCCGCTGCCGGCGCGCACCTCCCGGTCGCCACACCGCGCGTGCACGCGGTGGTGCTGAATTACCGCACACCAGCGCAGACGTTGCTCACCGTGCGAAGCCTGCTCGCATCGACCGAGCCACTGGCGTCGGTGACGGTGGTGGACAACAGCGAGACGGTCGAGTGCGGTCGGATGCTGGCCGAGTTGTCCGACCGTGTCGAATACCTCAGCATGGCCGAGAACCTGGGCTACTCCGGCGGCATGAACGTGGGCATCGCGCGAGCGTTGACGTGCGGAGCCACCCATGTGCTGCTGGTGAACAGCGACGTGACGGTCCCGCCCGACTGCTGTGCTCGCCTGCTCGCCGCGTTGGCGGCGGAACCGGACGCGGGTATCGCGGGACCGACGGTGCTGGTTCGCGACACGCCGGACCGCGTCGACTCGGCTGGTCTCTCGTTTCACGCGGCCTCGGGCCGGATGCGGATGGTGCGCGCCGGCGAAGCCATCAGCGCCTCGCCTGCACACGCAGATTGCGTGGACGCCGTCAGCGGCTGCCTCATGCTCGTCGAACGGCACGTGTTCGAACGCATCGGCGTTATGGACGAGCGTTACTTTTTCGGCTTCGAGGATCTCGACTTCTGCCTGCGCGCACGGACCGCCGGCATTCGTGCGGTCGTCTCGCCAGCCCGGGCGTATCACGGACGCGCGCTGTCGCTACCGCCGCGTTCGCCGGATCGGCACTACTATGGCGCTCGCAACCACCTGCTGTTGGCGGCGTCCCCTCATGGCGGGAGCCCCGGCGGGAAACGACAACTCGCCGTGATGCTGATGAATCTCGCGGCCGCGCTGAAGGCACCGCCGTCACGAGTGCCGGCCAGGCTTCTGGCCGTGGCGGCTGGTTGCCGCGATTTCTACCGGGGCCGATTCGGCACCCGGCACTGAGGTTCAGGCGGTCTCGGCCCGGCTGTCATCAGCAACGGGTCTCGGACGCATACTGTGCCTCGGGTGCCTGCGCGCGCCGGCCACCCGTCGAATCAGCCACAGGATGATCGCCGCCACCCACGCGGCGTCGCGCACCTGGTGCACCACCGGGAACAGTAGCGGCACCCAGTCGCCAGCGCGTCGTGCTGCGCGAGCACCGACCCACGCGCGTTCTGCCGCAAGGCCAAGAAGCAGCAGTGCTCCCGTGGCGGCCGAGGCCGACGCGAACTCAGGCAGCATAAGGGAGCTCGCCCCGAGCGCGAGCGCCAGGGCGGTGAGTATTGGGTGCGCCATCATCATCGGCGGTGATACCGAGTCGCCCGCGAGCCGCCCGCGGTGCTTCGCGACGAGGTCGAGCCGCCCATAGCCAAACCCGTACTGCTGCCGTACGTAGCCGACGAGCCCCTCCCGCCAGCGGTGTGTGCTATGCGCCGTCGGCACGTAGCGCAGCCGAAAGCCAGCCGCCCGCAGGCGATAGCTCATGTCGTTGTCATAGCCGTAGCCGAGTGACTCATCGAAGCCGCCCACATGCCGCAGGGCAGCCGCGCGGTACACCGCGTTGCCCGTGCAGACGTGGCCGGTATCGCCGTCGCGGCCGAGTGCCGCATAGCGCTCCTCGAGGTCGCGCCCCATCACCCGCGTCAGAATCGACGCGCGCGGATCGGTGATGTACTGTCCTTGCGCCGCCGCAACAGCTGCGTCTGCCAGAGCCGGCAGCAGTTGTTCCAGCCAGCCAGGACCGAGCACCACATCCTGATCCACCTGCGCAATGAGCGGATGCTTGGCGGACGCCAATCCACGGTTGATGGCGGCGGCCGCACCGCGTCCGTCCGCCGCGATCGCCACGAGCGGAGCCTCGGGAAACTGGCGGCGCACCGCATCGACGGCTGCGTCGGCCGATCGGTCGTCGACGAGAATGACCTCGAGCTGAATGCCGGGCCCAGTCTGCGCGAGAACGGCTCGGACCACGTCGACGAGCGCTGCGCCGGCATTGTGCACGGGAATGACGACGCTGACCCCGGTCATGCGGACGCCTGCAGTGCGCCGGCGAGCACGTCGTTGTAGACCGCTTCGAGCCTGGACACCACGGTGTCGGTGCCGAACAGGGCGCGCACCCGCCGCGCCGCTCCACGCGCCTCACGGCGCCATGCCTCGTGACCATCGAGCACGGTTGCGATCGCCACTGCGAGCGCTGCGGCGTCGCCTGGCGGAACGGCGATACCGCCTCCGGTTGCGGCCACCACCTCCGCGGCGCCGGAGTCATCACCGACAATGACCGGTGTTCCGGCCAGCAGCGCCTCGCAGGCGACCAGCCCGAACACTTCGTCGCTGGACGGATACACGACAACGTCGGCCGCCGCCAGCGCCTCCAGACGACCGCTCCCGCGCAGCAGGCCCGACACCGTTACTCGTTCGCGGATCCCCAACTGCTGTGCGCGTCCGAGCGCCGAGGTCAGCCCCCCCATGTCGTTGCCGGCAATCACCAGGCGGGCACGTTGTGACGAGAGTTGCCCGAATGCCCGGACCAGCGTCGCGACGCCTTTGCGCGGTGTGATCTTGCCGAGGAACAACACCACCGGGTTCTCGTCGAGTCCGTGCGTGCGCCTGAAAACGGCACCATCGGGACGCGCATCGAACTCGTGCAGGGCAACCGGGTTCGGCACCCGGGCGACACGGCTTGACGCGAGACCCAGCCGCTGCAGTTGGCGCGCCTCGGCTTCTGACACGGCGAGCACGCGCGCGGCGTGCACCATCACCTCCGCGCCGCCAAGCCGTTCAAGCACCCGCTTGGCCAGCCGACGGCGTTCGAACACGGGCGCCGTGCCGTTGGGCGACAGCACATACGGCACCCCGGTACGTGCAAGTGCGCGCGACGCCATAATGCCGAGCACGTTGTGACAGGCGTGGATGTGCGCCACGTCGAACGAGTGGCTGTGGGTGTCGAGAAAGCGGCGAAGCCCTACGGGAGCGAACGCCTGGAAGTGATAGGCCGCGCGGTTCGAGACGTTGCGGAACACCTGCCGCGCCGGACCGTTCGCGGCCGTTCGCGGGAGCCTGGTGTGCGCGTCGAGCGCGTCGGTTGTGCAGAGGGTGACGTGGTGGCCGCGTTCGCGCAGGCCGTCCACCATCGCGCCAACGACGCGGGGGATGCCCCCGTAGGCCCACGCTTCGGGTCCGTACGGTGCGATATGCAGGATGCGGAGTGCCATGACGGCTTCAGCGGACACGGCGATTATGCCACCGCCCGTTCCGTTCCAGCGGTTAGCGCGTGGCTTCCGAACCGTGCGTCGCGAGGCTGTCCTGCAGCCGCCGCAGCGCGTCAGCGCACTCGGCCGCCACCACCCGTGCACGGCCGAACGTCAGCGCCAGCGAGCGGACATTGGTGTTCCGCCGCGAGAGCGCAATCACTTCGTCGTGCGTGGACATGAGGCGCTCGAAGAACGACGCCGCCGCCCGAAGCGCCGGTGCCGCTGGCCCAGTCGTTCCGCGGGCGAGCTGTGCCAATCGCTGTCGCGCGTCGGCGGCCACCGCCGTGGCGCGCTGCTCCATCTGGGTCATCGCCGCCTCGTCGGCTTCGGCATTGTGCCGGGCCTCGAGAAACAGTAATTCGTAGACGTCCGCCCGGATAGCCTGCACCTGCGCGTCGACGCCGGCGGACCTGGCGGCGCCACTTGCCTGGAGCAGTTCCGCGCTGATGCCGTCGGCCATCTCACGCACCGCCCCGAACGTGAGGCGCTGGGCTTTCAGGTTGGTGTTCTCCACCGCCAGCGCGAGGATCTCGTTGTCGAGCTTCTCGTACTCGGCGAAGCGCGTCTCGAGGCGACCGAGCATGTCGCTCTCGGCCGAGTAGCCGAGTGCTGTCACCACCGTCTCGACGCTGGCCAGCCGCTCGGTGACGACCGCCCGCGCCTCCGCCGCATCCTTCGCAGCGGCCGCTGATACATCGTCGGTATCGGCGAGCACCGCCCGGTTCGATGCTTCACTGGCCTGGAGGAACGCCGCGCGCAGTTCGCTCGTGAGCCGGCGCGCCTCCATCAACTCGCGCAGAACCGGCTGCGCGTCACCGCACGCCGCGGCCAGCATGGCGACCGCAATCGCTGCCACGAACCCGATCGCCGTGCGCCGGGCCTTCACATGGATGAAGCAAGGAGACGTCATCGGATTTCCCCTCAGGCTCCGGTCTTCTTCTTGGTGCGCGCGCCAGGTTTCGAGCGCGCGCGGCGACGCACCTGGATGCGGATGGGCGTGCCCTCGAAGCCGAAGTGCTCGCGGATCTTGTTCACGAGGAACCGCTCGTAGGAGAAGTGGAAGGTGGTGGCCACGTTGGTGAAGAACACGAAGGTCGGAGGCGCAATGCCAATCTGGGCGACGTACATGATCTTCACGTTGCGACGCTCGGGACTGACCGGTGGGTTGGCCGCGATGATCGTCTCGATGAACTTATTGAGGGCGGGTGTCGGCACACGCTTGCGGCGGTTCGCTGCGGCCTTGTCGAGCGCTTCCAGCACCTTGGGCGCCCGTTCACCGGTCAACGCCGAGATGTGGAGAATCGGCGCGTAGTCGAGGAATCGCATCTTCCGGCGCAGGGCGTCATCGAACTTCTTGACGAAGTCGGGGTCCTGGCTCTTCACCAGGTCCCACTTGTTCGCCACGATGACGATGGCTCGTCCGGCACGGTCCGCCTCGCCGCCGATGGAAGCGTCCTGATCGGTCGAGCCTTCCTTCGAGTCGATGAGCAGGGCGACGACGTCCGCGTCGAAGATCGCCTTCTTGGCGCCGGCGACGGAGACCAGTTCCACCTTGCCACCATCGCGCACGCGACCCGGCCGCCGCATGCCGGCCGTGTCGACGATGCGGAATTGGCGGCGCTGCCAGATGAGCGTGGCGTCGATCGCGTCGCGCGTCGTGCCGGGCATGTCACTGACCACCACCCGCTCCTCTTTCAGCAGCCGGTTCAGCAGCGACGACTTCCCGACGTTCGGGCGCCCGATGATCGCGATGGTCGTCTCTTTCTCGACTGGCTCCGCCGGTCCTCGAGGCTCGCCGTCGTCATCCTCCGCCGGTTCCTCGGCCTCTTTCCCGCGCGTGCCGAGCACGCGCACGATCTCGTCGAGGAGGTCGCCGATACCCATGCCGTGTTCGGCGGAAATCTCGAGCACCGGCTCGAAGCCGAGCTGGTAGAACTCCGGAACCGAACGCTGCGCCCGCTTGTCGTCGGTCTTATTCACGACAAAGATGATGGGCAGGCCAGTTGCCCGAATCTCGCGCGCAATCTCTTCATCGCCGCTCGCGAGCCCTTCCTGTCCATCCGTCAGAAAGACCAGGACATCGCCGCTGGCGATGGCGCGCTGCCCGGCGATGACCACCAGGTGGTGCAGCGGGTCTTTGCTGGCGCCGTAGAGACCGCCCGTATCGGACAACTGGAAGGAGGACCCCATCCAGGAGACGGGGAACGCCAGCGCGTCACGCGTCGTGCCGGCAATGGGCGCCACGATGGCACGCCTCGAGCCGATCATCTTGTTGAAGAGCGTCGACTTCCCGACGTTGGGACGGCCGACAAGAACGACGGACGGAAGTTTCCGGGGCATTCAGCGCATTCGATCCAGGATCACTTAGCCACAGCCTTGACAGCGTAAGTGTCACAATCTATGATATTTATCAGTTTCGAGGAGCCTCTAAGCATGATCAAGGTCGACATCGTCAATGAAGTGTCGAAAATCGCCGACATTACCAAGGTCAAGGCCGAGGTAGCGGTCGATGCCGTGTTCGACGCGATGCGAACCTCGATGCAGCGGGGCGAGCGCATTGAGCTGCGCGGTTTCGGCGTGTTTCAGGTGAAACCTCGGAAACGCGGCATCGGCCGCAACCCCAGGACCGGCAAGGAAGTGCGCATCCCGCCAGGCCGCACCATCCGCTTCAAGCCCGGTAAAGACCTCCAGAATATCGGGTAATCCACCGGTTGGACTCCATTCAGCAAGAATCCCTGTCGATCCCGCCGGAGCACGTCTGGCGGCCACGCCGCAAGTTCCAGGACCGGCGCTGGCTGCACGTGCTTCTGCTCGTCCTGACCATTGGCGTGACGACTTTGGTCGGGATGGACCACTACGCGTCGTTTGCCGGCGACTTCGGCGCAACCCCGCTGAGGCTCGACACGGTGGCGCTCGCGCTGCGCGGGTTCTGGTACAGCGGCACCATCCTCGCGATTCTCGGGTGTCATGAACTGGGTCACTATTTCGCCTGCCGCTATTATGACGTCGATGCTTCCCTGCCGTTCTTTCTTCCGGCGCCGCTGCCGCTGACCGGGACACTGGGCGCGTTCATCCGCATCCGCGAGCCGATTCCCAGCAAGCAGATGTTGTTCGACATCGGCATTGCCGGCCCCATCGCGGGATTCGTCATTGCGGTGCCCGCGCTGTTCATCGGCATGGCCATGTCGCACGTCGTGGTCTTCCCGCCGAATCTCGACGGGCTGTCGCTCGGAGAACCACTGCTCTTCAAGGCCGCGGCCTGGCTGCTGTTCGGCACGCCGGCCGAGGGCTACACCATCAACCTGCACCCGGTCGCGTTTGCCGCCTGGTTCGGGATGCTCGCCACGTCATTGAACCTCTTCCCGATTGGGCAACTCGACGGCGGCCACATCTCGTACGCCGTGCTTGGGCGGAAATCGTCGCAGGTCACGCTCGCCACGATCGGCTGCGCGGTGGTGCTGACCTGGTTCTCCCTGAGCTGGCTGGTCTGGACGACGATGATGGTGGTGATGCTGTTTGTGTTCGGCCGTCACCATCCACCGACGTTCGACGAGGATGTGCCGCTCGACACCACCCGCAAGTGGCTGGCGTTGTTCGCGCTGGTGATGTTCGTCCTCTGCTTCACGCCAACGCCGATCCAACCGATCGACCTGCTCCGCTAGAGCACGGACAGCGGGTCGACGTCGATGGTGGTGCGCCGAGCGAGTTCAGGGCGTGCGTTGACGATGGCCACGAGCGTCTCACGCATCTTCCTGCGGTTCGTCCCCTTCACGAGCAACTGCACGCGGTACTCGCCGCGCAGCTTGCCGAGTGGCGCCGGTGCCGGACCAAGCACCCGGTAGTGGGCCAGGGACGGATCCTGCTGCCGCATCTGCGCCACGATGTGCGATGCATCGTCCATGGCCGCCGTGAAGGTCTTCGCGCGGACAACGGCATTGATGAGGGATACCACGGGCGGATACCGCATCGCCTTGCGGAACAGCATCTCCCGTTCGAAGAACCGCGGGTAGTCCTGGTGGCAGGCCAGCAGGATGCTGTAGTGGGTCGGGTAGATGGTCTGAACCACCGCTTCGCCGGCGGTCTCTCCACGCCCTGCGCGTCCGGCCACCTGCGTCAGCAACTGGAAGGTTCGCTCGGACGCCCGGAAGTCGGCCATGCCGAGGCCGACGTCGGCGGAG
>JBKJMH010000031.1:0-9349 GCA_046596625.1 Vicinamibacterales bacterium
GGTGATCGACTCGCTCCAGCTCACGTCGAAGCACTCGGTGGCGACGCCCGCGGACTGGAAGCAGGGCGAGGATGTCATCATCGCGCTGAGCGTCTCGGACGCCGACGCGCAGCAGAAGTTCCCGGGCTACGTGACGAAGAAGCCATACCTGCGGGTCACGCCGCAGCCTAAATAGTCGCAAGTCGCAGGTCATTCCGTGAGGGTGCTATGACGAAGACGATGTGGGTGCTGGGCGCCCTGGTGAGTGTGGCGACGTCAGCGTTCGGGCAGGCGCCGGCGGCTCCGGCTGCGGCGCCGCAGCAGGACTTCAGCAAGGTCGAGATCAAGACGACGAAGCTGAGTGACAGCGTCTACACGCTCGAAGGGTCTGGCGGCACCCTCGGCATCCTGGTGGGGCCGGACGGCGTGTTCATGGTCGACACGCAGTACGCGCCGCTTACGGAGAAGCTGGTCGCAGCCATCAAGCAGGTGTCGAGCGCGCCGATCCGCTTCATGGTGAACACCCACGTGCACCCGGACCACACGGGTGGCAACGAGAACTTCGCGAAGCTTGGCGTCACGCTGCTCTCGAGTGACCAGCTGCGCACCCGCCTCGGGTCGGGCGCTCGTCCGGCACCGCCGGCGGCGCTCGCCACCATCAGCTACGACGGTCCGGTCACCGTGCACATGAACGGCGACGATGTGCAGCTGATTCGGGTGCGGAACGCGCACACGGACGGCGACACGATGGTGAAGTTCGTGAAGGCGGACGTCATCATGTCCGGCGACTTCTACCGGCAGATCGGCTACCCGTTCCCGGACCGCAACAGCGGCGGGTCGGTGCAGGGGCTGATCGACGGCCTGAAGCAGATGGCTGATGCGGCCGGGCCGAACACCAAGATCGTGCCGGGCCACGGTCTGGTGGTGAACAAGACCGACGTGCTGGCGCACCGCGATATGGCGATGGCCATCCGCGACAAGGTTGCCGCGTTGGCGAAGCAGGGCAAGTCGGCTGACGAAATCGTGGCGTCGAAGCCGACGGCCGAGTACGACGCGACGGTGCCGCAGGGAGCGACGACGTCCGAGCGCTTCATCCGCGCGATCGTCGCCGAGGCCACCGCGAAGTAGCTAGTTACCGCACCGACCGCAGGTGTTGCCCGACCGCGGGCCGGATGGCATCGGCCACGGCCCGCAGCGTCTTCGCCATGGCGGCTGCTCGCCGCCAGGCGAGTGCCAGCGTCCGTCCCGGACCGGGCGGTGCAAACTTTCGTACCCGCAGCTGCGACCGGCGGTTCTCCACCGTCAACGCGATGGTCGGCAGCAGCGTCACCGCCTTTCCCGTACTCACCATCTGCACCAGTGTCGCCAGGCTCGTGGCGCGGAAGCTGTGTTCGTCCACGCGTGCCTGCGCGCACACCTGCAGCGCCTGCTCCCTGAAACAGTGCCCATCGTCCAGGAGCAGCACCGAGGTGCCGTTGAGGACGTCGGCGGTGGCCAGTCCGCGCGCCCGCACGGCCGGATGACTGGGGGCAGCGGCAAGCACGAACGGGTCGCGGCCAAGCGGCGCGTACTCGAGGTCGCCGATGTCAGCTTCCACCGCCAGCAAGGCCGCGTCGAGCGAGCCGGCACGCAGTGCCTGCACGAGGTCCTCGGTCCTCGCCTCGGACCAGGTGAGCGTCAGCTTCGGAAAGGCCTGCGCAAGTGACGGTGTGATTTCCGGCAGGAGATACGGGCCGATGGTCGGGATGACGCCGAGGCGGAGGCGACCACTGAACGGGTCGGCCAGTTGCCGCGCCAGCTCGCGAAGATCGGCGGCGGCCACCAGCACGCGCTGCGCCTGTTCGACCAGCTGATCGCCCGACGGCGACAGCCGCACGCTGCGCCGATCGCGTTCGAAGATCTGCACGCCCAGCTGCCGTTCGGCCGCCGCCACCTGCGCCGACAGCGCCGGCTGCGACACGTGGCACGCCAGCGCCGCACGGCGGAATCCGCCCAGGCGCGCGACCTCGACGATGTACTGCAGCTGCCGGAGCGTGATCGCCGAGATGTCCGGAACGCTCATAATTGAAAGCTATCACTGTTACAGTGACGTTGTCTTTGACTCTATCAGCGGCTCGACAGGACAATGGCGTAGCTGGGCGTGCGCGGCATCACTTCGACGCGCCGGCAGTCAGCGATCTGCAGTCGACAATCAGCAATTCCCCTAGAGGTCAGCGCAACATGAGCAACGAACAGACGTGCCCGTTTTCGACCAAGGCCCACAGCGGCCGCACGAACCAGGACTGGTGGCCGAATCAGTTGAGCCTTCAGAGCCTGCATTCCAACCCGCCGCTGCGCGATCCGATGGGCCCGGAGTTCGACTACGCGAAGGAGTTTACGACGCTCGACCTCGACGCCGTGAAGAGGGACATCGAGGCGGTGATGACCACGTCGCAAGACTGGTGGCCGGCCGACTTCGGCCATTACGGTCCGCTGTTCATCCGCATGGCCTGGCACAGCGCCGGGACCTACCGCGTGCAGGATGGTCGCGGCGGCGCCGGGGCGGGCGAGCAGCGCTTTGCGCCGCTGAACAGCTGGCCCGACAACGTGAACCTCGATAAGGCGCGCCGGTTGCTCTGGCCTGTCAAGCAGAAGTACGGCAAGAAGCTGTCGTGGGCCGACCTGATAGTCTTCACCGGCAACGTCGCGCTCGAATCGATGGGATTCAAGACGTTCGGTTTCGGCGGCGGCCGCGAAGACGTGTGGGAACCGAAGCAGGTGAACTGGGGCACCGAGGATATCTGGCTGGCCGATGCGCGCTACAAGGGCGAGCGTCAGCTCGACAACCCGCTGGCGGCCGTGCAGATGGGGCTCATCTATGTGAATCCCGAAGGGCCTAACGGCAACCCAGACCCGCTTGCGGCCGCGCACGACATCCGCGAGACCTTCGCGCGCATGGCGATGAACGACGAAGAAACCGTGGCGCTCATCGCCGGCGGGCACACCTTCGGCAAGACGCATGGTGCCGGTCCGGCCACCCACGTCAGCGCTGAACCCGAAGCGGCCGCGCTCGACGCGCAGGGC
This sequence comes from Vicinamibacterales bacterium, assembly GCA_046596625.1. Classification (GTDB taxonomy): domain Bacteria; phylum Acidobacteriota; class Vicinamibacteria; order Vicinamibacterales; family CAVVIG01; genus CAVVIG01. Next base: position 3,043 of record JBKJMH010000031.1, read on the forward strand.
TTTGGCTGGAAGAGCAGTTACAACAGCGGCAAGGGCGGCGACACCATCAGCAGCGGACTCGAGGTGACGTGGACCACGACGCCGACGCGATGGAGCAACGACTTCTTCGCGCACCTGTTCGACTACGAGTGGGAGTTGACCAAGAGTCCGGCCGGTGCCCACCAGTGGACACCGAAGGACGGCAAGGGGGCGGGCACCGTGCCCGACGCGCACGACGCGTCGAAGCGTCATGCGCCGACGATGCTGACTACCGACCTGGCGCTGCGGTTCGACCCGGCCTACGAGAAGATCTCGCGCCGCTTCCATGCGGATCCGCAGGCGTTCGCCGACGCCTTCGCACGTGCGTGGTTCAAGCTCACGCACCGCGACATGGGCCCCATCTCGCGCTACCTTGGCGCGCAGGTGCCGGCCGAGTCGCTGATCTGGCAGGACCCGGTTCCGCCGGTCACCCATGCACTGGTGAACGAGGCGGACGTCGCCGAGCTGAAGGGTGCGCTGCTCGCCTCGGGACTCTCGCTCGCTCAGCTCGTATCGACCGCGTGGGCTTCAGCCTCCACCTTCCGCGGCACCGACAAGCGCGGCGGCGCCAACGGCGCGCGTATCCGGCTGTCGCCGCAGAAGGACTGGGCCATCAACAACCCGGTGGACCTCGCCACGATTCTCCAGACGCTCGACAGCATTCAGCAGGCGTTCAACGCCAGGGTGGGCGATCGGCAGATCTCGCTGGCCGACCTCATCGTGCTCGGTGGCTGCGCGGCGGTGGAGCAGGCAGCGAAGGCAGCCGGCGTGGACGTGATAGTGCCGTTCCTGCCGGGGCGGACTGACGCGTCGCAGGACCAGACCGATGTCGCCTCGTTCGCGGCACTCGAGCCGACGACCGACGGCTTCCGCAACTACGCGGCGCCGGGACATCCGGTTCCTGCGGAGGTGATGCTGATCGAGAAGGCGGAGATGCTCACGCTCACCGCGCCGGAGCTGACCGTGCTCGTCGGTGGTCTGCGCGTGCTCGGCGCGAACGCGGCATCCGCGCCGCTGGGAGTCTTCACGAAGCGGCCTGGGGCATTGACGACCGACTTCTTCGTCAACCTGCTCGACATGGCGACCGAGTGGACACCGGCTTCTGAGGCGGCGGAAACCTTCGAGGGCCGCAGCCGTACGACCGGTGCACCGACCTGGAGCGGCAGCCGTGTCGACCTGCTGTTCGGGTCGAACTCCGAACTGCGGGCGCTGGCGGAGGTCTACGCGTGCGATGACGCGCGCGAGACGTTCGTCAGCGACTTCGTGGCCGCGTGGAGCAAGGTGATGATGCTCGATCGATTCGACGTACTCTGAGCCGTCCGTTCAATCTTCCGTTCGGGCCGGCCTGCATCGGGTCGGCCTGGACGGTGCGCTTCCCACTTCACCGCACGACTCACTTCACTTCGACCGCCCTTGTCCCCACCAGCCGCAGCGTGGACTGGCCTTTCGGTTCGGACTCGACCGAGGTTATGGTCAGCCGTCCAACCGAGGGAAATCCAATCGCAAAGTCTTCGACGACTCGCGTCCCGCCAATCGACTTGGTCAGGCGTTCGAACTGAATGACGCGCCCGTTCCACTGTCCTTCGTGCTGGTGGTACAGCCCGGGGGAGGCGACTTCCATGAGGTGGACCCGGTGGTCGTCCGGACTGTAGCCCACGAGGGTGGCGATCTCGACCTAGCCACCGCCAGTCACGGAGTTGATCACGCGGCACCGGACTGCGGCGCCACTGGCCGCTGGCTCGCAATCAAGCGTCCCGGTCACGCGAGAAGGAACGGTGGCGCCCGGTTCCGTGGCGGTGCCCGTGAGCGTCCAATGCCCGAGAAAGGCGTCGACCGTCTTCTGGACCTCCGGCGGAGTCGTCGAGACCCCGATTTGCGCCAGAACTGCAGACGGCGAGATGAGTAGAAAGACGCCGAGGACGGCGCCTTGCATTCGTGAAGCAACGGTCATGGGTATGGCCTGTCAATGGCTGCAATGGCTCTCGTGGCAAAGCCTCGCACGTCGGCGCTGTTATCGTCGAGCGCTGTGCGCAGCGCCGGCAATGCCTGACGCGCGCCCGGGCCAATGCCAGCCAAGCCGATGCACGCGCTGTTTCGAGATCCTTCATCAGAGGATGCGAGTAGCGCAATGAGCGCTGGAACTGCAGCGGACGGACCCGTCGATTGAGCGGAGAGCCGCTGCCCGCGCAGCAGCCGCGGTCGCTGGATCGCGAGCCAGGCGTCGATCGTTCCAGCTGACTTGTCGAAGCTGGCTCCGGAATTGGTTCTCCGTACTCGCGAAGGCCTTCGACGTGAATCTCGATGGCTTCGCGGATGAGCCCCCAGCCGTCGGCCGCGAGCCACTCGCGCGTTCTCGGTTCCGATCGGGCGGACCAACTTCACCCCGGCTGCCGTCGGCCAAAAGCGGTGGAGCCGCGCACGAAGACAATCTGGCGGTTCACGACGTGAGTGTGTTCGGCGAACCCGATCACGTCGGGATGGAGAGCTACGAGGGAGGCGTCGTTTCGGCGCACCGCCTCAATGTATGCCTCGACCACCTCAACTACCTCGTCACGCATAGGCCCTCACGATCCGATCTATGTCGCATCCCAACACCACCCTGAGCCCGGCGCTCGAATGCCGGTCATGGTAGACCACAACCCCGTCGGTGAACACGTTCCGTCCTGCACGGCCGGCCCCACCTTCAACCCCTGCCGTCAGGGTCCCGCCCGAAACTCGTCCGCCGTCAATCAAAGTGGTTGAACTTCACGGGGATAGGGGTTACCGTCTACCATCTATCTGTGGGCGCAGATTGCGCGAAAGGTGCCTGGCATGGACGATATGAACCTGACGGAAGAAACTCCGAACAACCCGACACGACGCAACTTCATCAAGGGCGTCATTGCTGCGGGTGCGGCGGTGTCGTCGGCGAGCTACCTGTTTCGCACGAACGCCCAAGGGCAGCAAGCCTCGGCCCCGGGCAGCGTCGAACGCCTGATCACCCTGTCGGTCAACGGCCAGGAGCGCCGGGTCGACGTGATGAAGCAGGAAACGCTGGCGCAGACGCTGCGCTACAAGCTGGGCCTGACCGGCACCAAGCTGGGATGCGACCGCGCTGAATGCGGCGCCTGCACGGTCCTGATTGATGACGTGCCCCACTACTCGTGCTCGGTACTGACGCACACGGTGCGCACGAAGAAGGTCATGACCATCGAGGGGTTGGCATCGGCCGACGGCACGCTGCATCCGGTGCAGCAGGGCGTGGTCGACGAACAGGGCTTCCAGTGTGCGTTCTGCATGCCGGGCTTCGTGATGTCGGCGGTCGGGTATCTGAAGACGAATCCGAGCCCGTCGCGCGAACAACTGGCGCACGGTGTGTCGGGCAATCTATGCCGCTGCCAGGACTACGACAAGATCCTCACGGCGCTCATGCGCGGTGCTGAACACCTGCGGGGAGCCTAGGCGTGGCAGACAAACTCATCGGGCAGAACTACACCACGCCCGACCTCATTGCGAAGGTCACGGGCAAGGCCAAGTACGCCGAGGACTACAAAGCCGACGGCATGCTGTGGGCAAAGCTGCTCCTCAGCCCGCTGCCGCACGCGCGCGTCAAGAGCATCGACGCCAGCGCCGCGCTGGCCATGCCGGGCGTGAAGGCCATTATCACGGTCGACGACCTGCCGTCGCCCACGGCGGGCGCCTCGCTCGGTGAAGGCATCACGGCGAGCACGCTCAGCGAGCGCGGCCTGACGATGGAGCCGATGTATCACGGCGAACCGATTCTCGCCGTGGCGGCCGTCGACGAACTGACCGCGGCCGAAGCGATCGAGAAGATCGAAATCGAATACGAGCTGCTGCCGTTCTCGGTCGACCCGATCGAGAGCCTCCGCCCCGGCGGCGCCAATGCGCGCACCCAGGGCAACGTCTGGATGCGCCCGCCGGCTCCGGCCACGCCGGTTATCGGCGCTGACGGCCGGCCCGCGCCGCCGCCGCGTCCCGACGTGGTCGAACTGAAGTGGACCGCCGAGGATTTCGCAGCCGCTCCCGCCGGCCAGATGCCGATGGGCAAAGCCGCCGACGAGTGGTCGGTGGGCGACATCGAGGCTGGCTTCAAGGAAGCGGCGCTCGTCATCGACCGCACCTGGGTGGGCAACAACACCAGTCACCAAGTGCTCGAGCCGCGCTCGGCGATGGCCTACTGGCAGAACGGCAAGCTGTTCCTCCACGCCGGCACGCAGAGCACGGTGCAGACCGTGCCGAACGTGGCGCGCTGGGTCGGCATCAAGGCCGAGGACGTGGTGCTCATCAGCGAGTACACCGGCGGTGGCTTCGGCAGCCGTATCCCGGGCTACATCGCGATGGCCATTCCGGCGCTGTTGTCGAAGAAGGCGAATGCGCCCGTCATGATGCGCATCACCCGAGAAGACGAGCACTACATCGGTCGCGCCCGTCCCGCCGTGCACTCGCGCATCAAGGCCGGCTTCGACAAGGAAGGACGCCTGCTTGCGGTCGACCTCTTCAACGTCACCGAGAACGGTCCGTTCGACCAGGTTGGCGACGGCCGCTCGGCCGGCGACACGATTTCGCTCACCTACCAGCCGAAGCACATGCGGTGGCGCGGCGTGAACGTGCTCACCAACACGCCGCCGCGTGGCGCGCAGCGCGCACCGGGCGGCTTGCAGGGGCAGGCGATCATGGAGCCGGTCCTCGCGGAGGCGGCGCGCAAGCTCGGCATCGATGAGGTGCAGATCCACAGGATCAACGCCCCGGCGGGCAAGGCGCTCTTCGGCGCCGCGAACGCCCGCGGTCAGCGCAACTACACGACGAGCGCCTTCGTGAAGGAGGCCCTCGACAAGGGCTCGGAGATCTTCAACTGGGAAGAGAAGAAGGCCCGCAGCGGCAAGCGCACCGGCACCAAGGTGCGCGGCTCCGGCGTGGCGGTCAGCGCCTACTCGGCCGGGTCGGTCGGCTTCGACGGTCTGCTCATTGTCCGTCCCGACGGCAAGGTGCAGTTCCAGTCGGGCGTCGGCAACCTCGGCACCCACGCCGTGGTCGACGTGCACCGCGTGGCGGCTGAAATCATCGGCGTCCCGTGGGACCAGTGCGAGGTGGTCTTCGGCAATACCAGCAAGAACCTGCCCTGGACGTGCGCCTCGGGCGGTAGCCAGACCACGCATGCGATGACGCGTGCGGCGCATGCGGTCGGCACCCGCGCCGTCGCCATGATTCAGGAAGTGGCAGCCAAGGCGAAAGGCGGCAACCCGGCGGCCTACCGCGTGGCCGACGGTAAGGTGACCGGACCGGGCGGCACCCTCACCTTCGCGCAGATTGGCCAGAAGGCGATCGAGCTTGGCGGCATCTACGATGGTCACGAGGCGCCGGAAACGGTCAACGCCTGGACCAAGACCTCGGTGAAGAACCTGGCGGGCCAGGGGCTCGTGGTTGCGGCGAAGGACGAGTACAAGCGCGACGGTCAGACGCGCTCCTTCGTGGTCGGCTTCGCGGAAGTGGAAGTCGACGTCGAAACCGGCAAGTACGAAATCCTCGAGTACGCGGCCGTGGCCGATGTCGGCACGGTGATCAACCCGCGCAGCCTCAAGGGCCAGACCTTCGGCGGCTCGATGCTCGGCATCGGTCACGCCATCTCGCAGAAGTGGGTCTACGACCAGCACTACGGCGTGCCGCTTGCCAAGCGCTTCCACTACAGCAAGCCCCCGACGATCCTCGACGCCCCTCTCAAGTACGAGTATGCGGCGCTGGACCTGCCGGACCCGGAAACCCCGGTCGGGGCGCGCGGCATCGGTGAGCCGCCGGTCGGTGCCGGCTGCTGTGCCGTACTGAACGCCCTCGCCGCGGCGATTGGCGACGAAGCCTTCCGCCGCATGCCTGTGCAGGCGGACATCATCCTGACCGCGCTCGAAGCCGGGCACGTGATGCACGAACCGCTGACTGCGAACATCTAGGAGCAACTGATATGGCCGTAATTCGCGACATGATGCCGATGTTCGAGCTGTTCCAGCCGACGAGCATCGCCGACGCGCTCTCGCTATTGGATACGCACGGCGCCGAGGCCTGGGTCCTCGGCGGCGGGATGGATTCGTTCGACTGGCTGAAGGACCGCACGAAGCGCCCGAGCGTGGTGGTGGACCTGAGCCAGGTGAGCGAGTTGCGCGGGATCAAGGAGGCCAACGGCGGCCTCGAGATCGGCGCCACCACGACCCTGACCGAGGTGGTGCACCACCCGGTGGTCCTCGCGAAGTTCAAGTTGCTGGCCGAGGCGGCGGAGACGGTGGCGTCGCCGCAGATCCGC
>JBKJMH010000063.1:0-2928 GCA_046596625.1 Vicinamibacterales bacterium
GATCTCGTACTGGAACTCGGGATTTCCGGTCTGCGCCTTCATCGCCTGCGTCGTGACGGTGGGGATGAACCAGACGGGAATCGTGAGGCCAGGGATGATGTCCTGCTTCACGCGAAACTCGGGCACGCCGAAGCTGTGGATGACGTCCTTGCTTCTGAGCCTCAGGAGAACCGGCCTGTTCACAGGCACATGGAGCTGATTGACGGTCGTGACGTCGTCCTTCGCCGCAGGATCGGCGCGATCAAGCCCCAGCGGATTCGACTGGAGGTCGAGCATGTTGATGTCCGTGCGTCCGAATATCCCGTCTGGGCCAGGGTAGTGAATGTTCCACGCGAACTGTTCGCCTGTGAGCTGGACGATCAGCGCCTCGTTCGCCGGCGGAAGCTGGTCGACCCTGGCGGCCCAGAGCGGGATGGAGAATGCCACCAGCAGGACGGCCTCGACCACGGCCACGCCGGCTTCGAGATAGCTCGACGTGTGCGTCCTGACGCCGGCGTAGCTCGCCACCGGCTGCCGCGAGCGCCGGAAGCGGACCAGACAGTAGCCGAGGAACGATGCCCACCCGACGAACAGGAGGAGCATGAACACGTGCACCCAGCCGATCAGGGCGTCGATCTGTGCGCCGTGAGCCGCGGCGAGCGGCGGGAGTCCAAGCCACTCAGTCATGATGTTCTCGGCGCCCCTTGAAGCTTCGACCACTCGGTGTCGAGCTCGAGTTCCGCGATGTGCTTTGCGCGCTTCCGAAGATAGAGAAAGAACGCGACGAACCCGCCTTGCACGGCGAGCGTGATCACCAGCAGCACCAGGACGCCGAGCCGCGCCCCGTCGATCATCGGAGTCTCGTACGCGCCGAAGCACAGCGGGCAGGCGAGGACGCTCGAACCGCCGCCGAGTATCACGGCCGCGGCGGTCGCGACGGCTCGTCGGATCCCCCAGCGGTGTCTCATTCCAATGTTCATCGCAGAGCCCTCGTTTTGCGGAGGAACCAGGAGTCGTAGACGATTAGCCCAAACGATAGCGCGAAGGCCGCGACGGCCGCGAGCACGCCGGCCACCCCGTGGTTCTGGCCGTATCTCATCAGACACCAGAAACCGAACAGCACCGCCAGAAACGCGGAGAGGAGGATCAGCAGGGCGTGGAACCACCGGAGGCTCATCCGCGGATCCAGAAGCCGTCGGTGACCGTGAGTATCGGAAGGGCCACCAGCACGAGAAAGAAGACGACGGTCAGCGCGAGGATCGCGAGGATCAGCTTCTTCTCCGAGATCAGGTGCATGAAGTAGCATCCGACCAGCGACGCCTTGATGGTTGCGACGAGCAACGCCACGGTGATGGCCATCGGCACCGGAAGGTGGAAGCGGGACACCGCCACCGTGACGATGGTCAGAACCATCAGCGAGACGAAGACGGTGATGTAGACCCTGACGTGTCTGTCGATGTCTGCGGCGTGGTCGTTGGTCATCGTTACCATTGATGCTGCCTTACAGAAGATACAGGGTCGGGAAGAGGAAGATCCAGACCAGATCCACGAAATGCCAGAAAAGGCCGGAGTGCTCGACGCGGTTGGTGAACCACTCGGGGTTTGTCGTCCACTGCTTCGACCCAGGGCCCCAGAGATAGGCGTTCACCGCCATCCCGCCGAGCACGTGGAGCATGTGCAGGCCAGTCAGGGTGAAGTAGATCGCGAGGAAGTTGCTGTGCGATGGTAGCTCGCCGGCGTGGATGTGCTCGCTGTACTCGAAGTACTTCACAACGAGGAACAGCAGCCCCAGCAGGATCGTGGCGCCCATGTACATCCGGAACGTCCCGAAGCGCTGCCGCTTCAGTGACGCCCAGGCCATCACCATCGTCACGGAGGACGAAATCAGGACCAGCGTGTTGAAGGTCGCCATCGGGACGCTCAGAATCGTGTCGCCCCGGGGCCACTCCGGCGCTCCCGTCCGGATGAGGATGTAGCTCGCGAACAGCGCGCCGAACAGCATGACCTCGGATGCCAGGAAGAGCCAGATGCCAATCCTGCCGTTGGTCAGACCGGTGTCGGGGCGAATCTCTACGGTGTAGGGAATCTCCATCGCGATTACGCCTCAGACTGCGGGACGAAGTCCCTGGCCGCCCCGGGAACGCTGTACTCGTAGGGGCCTCGGAACGCTTCCGGCGTCGCGAGGAAGTTGCCGTGCGGGGGCGGTGACGGAGCCGCCCACTCGATCGTCGTGGACTGCCACGGGTTCGCGTCGGTCTGCTCCCCCTTCCAGATGCTCCAGAAGAAATTGAAGATGAAGGGAATCTGGAAGATGGCCAGGGCCCACGCTCCCCAGGAGGACACCACGTTCAGGTGAAGAACCGGCTGCGAGAAGGCGTACGTCGCCCCGCCGTCCCACAGCCGGCGCGACACGCCGGCGAGCCCGACGAGGAACATCGGCATGAACACGATGTTCATGCAGATGAACGAGCCGGCGAAGTGGATCAGCCCGAGCATCTCGTTCATCTTCCGCCCGGTGGCCTTCGGGAACCAGTAGTAGATCCCCGCGAACAGCGCGAAGATCGTCCCGGGGGCGACGACGTAGTGGAAGTGGGCGATGACGTAGTAGGTGTCGTGCAGCGGGATGTCCGAGACGTTCAGTCCGAGCGGCAGCCCGGTGAGCCCGCCGATGCCGAACATCGGGAGAAAACCGAGCGCGAAGAGCATCGGGGTGTTGAAGCGAATGGACCCGCCCCAGAGCGAGATGATCAGCGATGTCAGGATGGCAACCGACGGGATCGAGATGATCATCGTGGTGGTCTGGAAGAAGGCAGCCATCGTCGTGCCCATCCCCGTCATGAACATGTGGTGGGCCCACACGATGAACGACATGAAGCCCAGGAATATGAGCGAGTAGACCATCGTCCGGTAGCCCCACAGCGGCTTCCGCGTGTTGTTCGCGATGATCTC
>JBKJMH010000251.1:0-6027 GCA_046596625.1 Vicinamibacterales bacterium
GAACTCGACGCGGCCGGCCGCATTCACGGGCGCCTTGTCGATGTCGGCAATGACCTGGTTCCGGCGGTCCGCCGGGTCGACCGAGAAGTGCGCCGTGCCGACGATCTTCTCGAAACCCGAGGCGCCGATGTCGGCCCGGGTCTTCACATCGACGCTGGTCAACTCCGCGGTAGCCCGCGACGCCGACACCAGCAGCAGACCCAGGGCAAGTACCTGCGGGATGAGGCGTTTCCACATGCGGCGCAGTATAGCCTGTGCGACAATCGCCCATGCTCACGATGGCCCGCCTGTTCGGGGCCGTTGCTGTGGCGGCGTCGCTCGCTGCCTGCAGCGGCGTCGCCTCTCCGTCGACCCAGACGCAAGAGACGTTCACCGGATCCGTCGACCCAATCGGCCAGTCCAGCAACAACTTCTCGGTCGGCAAGACCAGCGAGATGGCGGTGACGCTGGTCAGCCTGACGCCGCGCCCGGTGCTCGGCTTCATCGGGCTCGCCGTCGGCTCGCCGGTCGCAGGCGGCTGCGCGCCCTACGGCGCCTACACCGTGACGCAGGCCGCCATCGGCCAGACCTACGCCCTCGGCCAGGTCGCGAAGGGGTCCTACTGCGTGCTGGTCATCGACGGCAACGGCATCCTGACGACAACGGCCGCCTACTCCGTTCGCGTCGTCCACTCCTGAGCGCGCCGCTGCCGTGAGCGCGCTCGAGACACACATCGACGCGCTCTACGCGCTGCCACTCGCCAACTTTACCGAGGCGCGCAACGCCCTCGCGAAGTCGCTGGCAGGCGAGGAGCGCGCTCGCGTGAAACGACTCGAGAAGCCGACCGTCGTGGCGTGGGCGGTCAACCAGATCTACTGGCACGAACGCAGTGCCTGGAACCGGCTGGTGGCAGCCGGCCGCGCGCTGCGCTCGGTTCAGCTCGCCGCCCTGACCGGGACCGCCGGCGACCTTCGCGATGCCAGCACCGCACACCGCACCGCCGTGTCGGCGGCCGTCGCCGCGGCTCACCACGTGGCTGAACGCCACGGCGCACACCCCGCGGCGGACGATATCGCCCGTATGCTCGGGGCGATCTCGCTGGCGGCCGAGCCTCCCGCGGCGCCCGGGCGCTTCGCCCAGGCGGTTCAACCAGCCGGCTTCGAGGCACTCGCCGGTGTCACCCCCACTCCCCCTCCACAGCGTCCGAACCGGCCGACGCTCGTCCCGGCGGTGAAAGATCACCGCGTCTCCGCGGCACGGACCGCAGCCGAGGCCGAGCGGCGGCGCGTGGTCGAGGCCGCCCGGGCGACAGCCGAAGCCGCGGTGACGGAGGCGCGTGCGACGCTGGCGGCCGCCGAGGCCGACGTCGTCGTCGCCCAGAAGGCGGCGGACGTCGCACGTCGCGAACTGGTGCAGGCCGAGCACGCCGCCCAGACCGCGCGCGTGATGGCCGAACGGGCCCGCTCGACACTGAACGATCGCGAGGCCCGACTACGGACGTTGTAACCGGCGAAACGCCTGGCTCACTCCGCGCGTCCAGAGGGAGGCGCGCACCAGTCGCTGACCAGCGCCTATGCTAACGTTCCCGTTATGCATGATCTCGTTCTGTTTCTGCACTCCTGGGTGCGCTGGGCCGCCATCATTACTGGCGTACTCGCCACCGTCTCGGTCCTCGGCGCCAGCGCCGACGCCAGGAACAACCGATGGGCGAAGTTCTTCACCATCAGCCTCGATATCCAGTTCCTGCTCGGCCTGATCCTGGTGGCCACCTCGGTGAACTTCAGCCAGATGGGCGAGGTGATGAAGGACAGCACCGCGCGCTTCTACGCTGTCGAGCACCCGACGATGATGATCGTGGCGATTGCGCTGGCCCACATGGGGCGCGTGTTCGCGCGCAAGGCGCTCACGCCTGCCTCGGCCCGGACCAGGTCGCTGATCTTCTTCGGCGTTGCGACGCTCCTGCTGCTGGCAGGCACGCCGTGGCCGGGTATGCGCGACAATCGCGCCCTCTTCAACTTCACCCTGTAATCCGACTCCGCCGGTGAAACGACCCGTCGTTCTCGTCGCTCTACTCGCGGTTGGTGTCGTCGTCGGGGCCGTCGCGTTTGCGCGCCGCGGTCCCGCCCGCACCACCGTCGACGTCGGCACCGCCGTTCGTCAGGCACAGTTCCGCTCCACCGTCACCGCCTCGGGTGAGATCGTCGCGTCGCAGTACGCCGACATCGGCTCGAGCGTCATGGGCAAGATCACCGCGTTGCCGGTGGCCGAGGGCGACCGGGTCACGATGGGCCAGGTCCTGGCGCAGATCGACCGGGTGCAGGTGGAAGCCGATGCGGCCGGCGCCTTCGAGCAACTGAAGGCGCTGGAGGCCGAAGAGCGCGCGGCGCGCGAACAATTGAAGTCGGCAGACGCCGACGTGGCGGCTGCCGAGGCCCGCCTGCGCGATACCGAACAACTGCTGAAGCGTCGTCGCGAGCTGAGCGCCGAGCAACTGCTGCCCGCCTCAGAGCTCGATTCGGCGAAGGCAGTCGCAGAGACTGCGGCCGCGCAGGTAAACGCCGCACGCGCCGCCGCCGCGCGCGCCGCGCAGAACATCGAGATGGCCAACCGCCGGATGCTGCAGGCCAAGGCGCAGCAGATTCGCGCCGCCGACATCCTGGCCAAGACGTCGGTGCTGTCGCCCATTGCCGGCGTCGTCACACGCCTTCGCGTCCGCAGCGGTGAGATGGTCGTGGTCGGCGTGCAGAACCAGCCGGGCACGACGCTGATGACCATCTCCGACCTCAACACCATCGATGCCGAGGTGAAAGTGGCCGAAGCCGACGTCCTCACCATCGCGCGCGGACAGTCCGCCACGGTGACGCTCGAGGCGCTCCCCGGCAAGAAGTTCGCGGGAACGGTTGTGGAGATTGGCGCCAGTGCGCTGCCCGTGACCGGCGCCGCGGCGGCGCGTGAGTTCCGCGTCGTCGTCCGTCTGCAGAACCCGGACCCGGGCCTGCGCCCCGGTCTCACGGGCGACGCCGAGATCGTGACCAGCGAGCGTACCAACGTCCTCACCGTGCCGCTGCAGAGCGTCGTGCTGCGCACGGTGGACGGCCAGGAGAAGACCGGCGTCTTCACCGTCGTCGACGGCGTGGCGAAATTCCTGCCCGTCACTGCGGGGGGGATCGGCGGCCTGAACATCGAGGTGAGCGGTCTTACGCCGGGCGCGGTGGTCGTGACCGGTCCGTACCAGATGCTCCGCGCGCTCGAGGACGGACAGCTCGTCGCGGTGACCGGAAAGAGCTAGCCGTGTACGCGCAGGTCGTCGTCGAGGCCGCGGGCACCATCATCCGGAACCCGCTGCGCTCAGCTCTGGCGGCGCTGGCCGTTGCCGCCGCTGTCGCCACCACCGCCGTCGTGCAGACCGGGCTCGACTCGCTGGCTCGCACGGCGCGCGACACCAGCGCCAAAGCCTTCGGCGCCGACACCTTCGTCATCGCGCGGCTCGCCAGCGGCAACCTCAGCCGGCGCGAACTCGCCGACAAGCTCGCACGCAACCCGAGCATCTCGCGCAGCGACGTCCGCTACCTCCAGAATATCGCCGCCGGCACGGTCACCTACGCCGCCACCGCCCAGAAGAACGCCGACGTGGTAGTCGGGTCCCGCAAGTTCGAGCAGGCCACGATCAACGGCACGCAGGCGGCCCTGCTGCGGATCCGCAACATCGACGTCGCCAGCGGACGCTTCATCAGCGAACAGGAGGACACGGCCGGCGCCCAGGTCGTCATCCTCGGGAGCGGCGTGGCCGACGCGCTCTTCCCCGTGGGCGACCCGCTCGGTGGCCAGGTCCGGATTGCCGGGCGCGCCTTTACCGTCATCGGCCTCCAGGCACGGCAAGGGACCGCGGGAGGAGTCTCCCTCGATCGCTACGTCTGGATGCCGCTGCGCGCCTTCGAGCGGGCGTTCGGCCCGGCCGCCTCGCTCCAGGTGTTCGCCACGGCTCCCGACGCCGTCAGCACCGTCGCGGCGGAAGACCATGCGCGCATCTCGATGCGGGCGCGCCGGCACCTGCAACCGGGCGAGACCGACACCTTCGACATCATCACGCCCGAGGCGTCGCGCAGCTTCGTCGCCAACATCACCGAGCGGATTGGCGCGGCGGCCATCCCCATCTCGGTGATGGCGCTCATCGCCGCGATCGTCGTCGTCACCAACACCAGCCTCGTTTCGGTGACGCAGCGGACGCACGAGATCGGCATTCGGCGCGCGCTCGGCGCCTCCCGCTCCGCCGTGATCGGTGAGACGCTGGCAGAGTCGGCCATGGTCGGCCTGCTCGGCGGCGCGTTCGGCCTGCTGGCCGGCGCGAGCGTGCTTGCCATTGCGGCCCGCGCCTCCGGACTGGTGCTCTCCCTCAGCATCCCGACAGCCATGGTGAGCCTTGCGGCCGCGGTGTTGAGCGGCATCGCCGCCGGCTGGTATCCAGCGCGTCGTGCTGCCGCCATCGACGTCGTCTCGGCGCTGAGGCACGAATGAAGGCCGGGCGCGTCTCCCGGCTCGGTCGCACGATCGGCGAGCCCGCCTTCCTGGCGTTCGACTCGCTGCGCACCTCGCGCGCCCGCTCGATTCTGGCCGTTGGCGGCATCGTCATCGGCATCGTGACCGTCGTGCTCGTCGCGTCCGTGCTCGCCAATGTCCGCAACCAGATTGCGATGCTCTTCCGCGATCTCGGCACCGAGAACGTGTTTGCGTTCCATCTCACCGGCGACCCGTACTCCACGCCGAGCGAGGCGGAGGCGCGGCGTCAGCCGATGAAGCTGGAGTTCATTCCCGAACTGCTGCGACTCGGTCCGGCCATCCGTGACGTCGGCGCCGAGGTGATCGTGCCGACCACCGTGAACGGCGAAGCGCTCGTCGCTCGCGCCGGCACCAACGAATCGGACACCGTGCTGGTGGAGGGGGTCTCGCCCAGCTTCTTCGACATCGTGGGTGCCGAGTTCGAGAGCGGCCGGCCGTTCACCGATCTGGAAGACCGGCAGGGCGCTCGGGTGGCCGTGGTTGGATCGAGCCTTGCGCGTGCCCTCTACGGCGACCAGTCGCCGCTCGGCAAGACGCTAACGCTGGCAGGCGACACCTACACGGTGGTTGGCCGGTTGGAGAAGCGGCGCGGCGGCTTCTTCGGCGAGAACCGCCAGGACAGCCTGCTGAACCTGCCAGTGGGCACCGTGCGCCGCCGGTTCGGCGACCCCGATCGGCTCGTGCTCTACATGCGGGCGATGCCCGGCCTGCGCGCCGCCTGCATGCAGCAGTCGGAAACCATCCTCAGGCAGTTGCGCAAGCTGCCGCCTGGAGCGGACAACGACTTCACGCTGTCGACGGCTGACTCGATCATTGCCACCTTCGACAGCATCAGCGCGCGCATTGCGTTCTTCACCGTCGGACTGGCCGCGGTCAGCCTGCTGATCGGCGCCATCGGCATCGCCAACGTGATGTTCATCAGCGTCACTGAGCGCACGCGCGAGATCGGGCTGCGCCGGGCCCTCGGCGCCAGGCAAGGCGAGGTGCTGCTGCAGTTCCTGCTCGAGGCGGCGTTCTTGTCCGGGATCGGCGGGGTCGCGGGCGTCGCCACGGCGCTGCTCATCGGCGCCCTGCTGACGCTGGTGGTGACCGGCTTCTCCGCCGTCGCGCCGCTCTGGGCCGTGACGGCGGCGCTCGTCAGCTCCGTTGTCGTCGGACTCACCGCCGGCTACTGGCCCGCTCGGCGGGCAGCCATGCTGGACCCGGTCGAAGCGCTGCGGCACGACTGACGCGCCGGCCGCACCCCATCCACGTATAATCGCCGCGTGCCCACTCTGGACAGCGTCGTCGTCGCCTGGATCGTGGTCGCGGTCGTGGCAGCGGTCGTCGAGATCTCGATCCCGCACTTCGGTCTGATTTTCGTCACCCTCGCCGCGCTGGCTGCCGCCGGAGTCGCATTCGCGGGCTTCGGCGCTGTGCTCCAGTCCGCGGTCTTCATCGTGGCGCTGGGCGTCAGCTTCTTCGGGCTTCGGCCCCGCATGATGTCGAACC
>JBKJMH010000270.1:0-14503 GCA_046596625.1 Vicinamibacterales bacterium
TCGCGGTACGTGGCCAGCGGCCACAGGTCGTCCGGGATGATGCATTCGAGAGCGTCGCCCGTGGTGCGGAGCAACAGCATGGCCGGGATGACCGCATCGCGGAAGTGCTTCGCGTGCTTTTCGGCCGACGTGCCACCGGGGTGATCGAGCGCGGCCTGGAGCTTGTCCGTCCGCTTCTTGAACTCGTCGGTGAGCGTGGTCATCTTGTCGAGCAGTTTCTTGGCCTCGACGCTCTTGCTGCCACCCGCCTTGATGGCCGCCACCGTCTGGCCCACCTGCTTGGTGTACTCGAGCGCGGCCGGCAGGACGTAGCGGTTCGCCATCAGCACCGACAGCTGGCCCTCGACGTTCACGGTCTTGTTGTAGGTCTCGACCATGATCTCGTAGCGGGAGTGCACTTCGCGGTCGTTCAGCACCTTGTACTTGTCGAACAGCGCGATGGCCTCCTTCGAGGCCCACTGCGGCAGCGCATCGACGGTGTTCTTCAGGTTCAACAGGCCGCGCTTGGCCGCTTCCTTGGCCCACTCGGCGGAGTAGCCGTTGCCGTTGAAGATGATCCGCTTGTTCTCCTTGACGATCTTCGGCAGGAGCTCGCTGGCGGCAACCTCGACCTTCTTGCCGGCCGCGACGGCCTTCTCGAGTTCGGTCGCGATGAAGTCGAGCGACTCGGTGACCGCGACGTTCAGCGCGATGTTCGGGTAGGCGATGCTCTGGTTCGACGAGACCGCGCGGAACTCGAACTTGTTGCCGGTGAAGGCAAACGGGCTGGTGCGGTTGCGGTCGCCCGCGTCACGCGGCAGCTTCGGCAGGACGCCGACGCCGGTGTCGAGCATGCCGCCGCTCTTGGTCGACTTCGCGCCACCCTTTTCGACCTGCTCGAAGATATCCGTCAGCATGTCGCCGAGGAAGATCGAGATGATGGCGGGCGGCGCTTCGTTCGCTCCGAGGCGGTGATCGTTGCCCGCGCTGGCAATCGTGGCGCGCAGCAGACCCTGGTACTTGTTCACGGCGCGGATGACCGCCGCACAGAACACCAGGAACTGGATGTTGTCGTGCGTGTTCTGGCCAGGCGACAGCAGGTTGTTTCCCTGGTCATCGCTCATCGACCAGTTGAGGTGCTTGCCAGAGCCGTTGACGCCGGCAAACGGCTTCTCGTGCATGAGGCAGGCGAGGCCGTACTTCGGCGCGATGCGCTTCAGGGTTTCCATCACCATCATCTGGTGATCGGTGGCGATGTTCGAGGTCTCGAACACCGGCGCGATTTCGTACTGGCTCGGCGCCACTTCGTTGTGGCGGGTCTTCACCGGCACACCCAGCGCGTAGAGCTCGGTTTCGCAATCGGACATGAACGCGAGGACGCGGTCGGGGATCGCACCGAAGTACTGGTCTTCCAGTTCCTGGCCCTTGGGCGGTGGAGCGCCGAACAGCGTGCGGCCGGCGTTGATCAGGTCGGGGCGCGACATGTAGAAGTAGCTATCGATCAGGAAGTATTCCTGCTCGGGGCCACAGGTCGTGGTGACGCGTGCCGCTTTCGAGCCGAACAGCTTCAGGATGCGCACCGCGTGCTTCGAGAGGGCATCCATCGAGCGCAGGAGCGGCGTCTTCTTGTCGAGTGCCTCACCGGTCCAGCTCACGAAGGCGGTCGGGATGACGAGCGTGACCGAGCCACCGCTCTTGAGCAGCCACATCGGGCTGGTCGGGTCCCACGCCGTGTAGCCGCGCGCTTCGAAGGTGCTGCGCAGGCCGCCCGACGGGAAGCTCGACGCATCGGGCTCGCCCCTCACCAGTTCCTTGCCCGAGAACTCGAGGACAGCCTTGCCGTCGGCGGTCGGGTTCAAAAAGGAGTCGTGCTTCTCGGCCGTGATGCCGGTCAGCGGCTGGAACCAGTGCGTGTAGTGCGTCGCGCCGTGTTCGACCGCCCATTCCTTGGCGGCTTTCGCCACCGCGTCAGCCACCGAGCCGTCGAGCGGTTCGGCCCGCACGATCGTGCGACGCAGCGCGTCGTAAACCTTCTTCGGCAGCCGCTTCTGCTGCTCCGCGTCGCCAAATACCAGGCTGCCGAACGTAAATCCTGGACGGACTGCCGGCGTCCCTTCCTTAGCCACTGACCAGTCGCGAATTGCGCTGATCGCTTCGCCCAACACTGCGGAACCCATCGCGTCCCCCTTAATCAATTGCCGAACTGAAGAATGATTGCCGTGAACGGCGGCCCCGCGATTCTATCGCGCAGGTACACCACTGCCGTTCGGTTTCCGCATTATTCCAATGATTTGCAGTGTCTGCAAGAAAATAGCGCCAAATTTGTCGCAAAAAGACAAAATTCGCCGACGTGATGATCCAAACGTGCACGATCTGCACGAAATCAGGATCGCCTGACCGGGCCTGTCCACCCCAGCACCGTCAGGAACTCCGCCAGCACCATGGCGGTCGCTCCCCAGATGACCGTCCCGTCCACTTCAAAGCCGGGCACATCCAGCGAGACCAAGTCTCGGCGCATCGGGCGCCACTGCACCGTGGCCGGCTCGAGCAGGGTGTCCACCGGCACCTGGAGGATGCGGGCAACCTCCAGGTCTGACGGGGCAACCGCAGGTGCGCGCGGCAGGGTCGCCAAGACCGGGTGCAGCCGGAAGCCGCTGACCGGAATATCGAGCGGGGTAAGCCGTCCGCGCAGCCGGACGTCGGCCGTGGCCAGGGCAATCTCCTCGTGTGCTTCGCGCAGCGCGGCCTGCTCTACGGTCTCGCCCGGCTCGATCACGCCGCCCGGCAACGACACCTGTCCGCTGTGCCGCACATGCGCCGAGCGGACCGTGAGGATCACGTGCGCGCGACCCTCCACCGGAAACAGCAGCAGCAGTCCGGCGGCATGTCGCGCCGACGAGGGGTCGACGCCGTCAGGCCAGTTGCCCCGTCGAGTCGGGGCCATCAACGCCTGCGCGCGTGCCCCAGGCAGCCGCGTGCTCCAGCCGTCGTCGAGGCGCGAGACCGCGTCAAGGAAGGTCACGGGTGTCCGAGGCGCAGGGAGGACTGGGCGCTGGTGTCCGCTCAGTAGAGCGTCATCTGCCCGCAACTGGCCCGCGGCGCGGCGTATGACGAACTTGTCAGCGCCTTGACAACTTCGGCACCGAGGATGGCGTAGCCGTTGTCGTTCGGATGGAAGCCGTCCGACGAATAGAACGACGAGGCATAGACGCGCGCGTCGCACATCAGATCAATGACCGTGACACCCTGTTGTGTATTGATCGCGTTCGTCGTGATGCGTACGGATGCACGCTGGGCGGCCTGCTTCTGCGCGAGCGACGCGCTGGCCAGATAGGGGAGCGCCGCCAGGTTCGGCAGGTTGAGGACGATGATGCGCGCCTGCGGGGCGCGTGTCCGGATGCCGTTCAGCAAGGTGGTGAAGTCGTTGCCGAACGTCGACACCTTGTCATCGATGTAGGCCGTCTGGTTGCTGCTGCCTGCGCCGCCACCGAGTGCGGAGGTGACCGTGTTCACGTCGTTCGCCCCGGTGAAGACCGTGACGAACGAGGCGTCGCGACGCACGAACGGCATCTCCTGCTCGATGATGTTCCCGCCGATGGTGCGGCCGTACTGCGCACCCAGGTCCTGGAACGAACGGCTGATCACCGAGGCCGGAATGCCCAGGTTACCGACGCTGACGGTGTAGCCGCTGGCTCTCAGCTGGCGGGCGGCCACCCAGACGTAGCCGGTCCCGTTGCAGTCCTCGAAGATGAAGCAGGGGGTTGTCGAGCCGATGCCCATGACGTCGCTCGCGCCGACCGCCGAGTAGACCAGCGCCGACCCGGCCGCCGGTGGGCCGCTCGGCGACGTGGGGCTGCCGCCGGAGCCGTCGGTCCTGGCGCACGCGCTCGTCAACGCGAGCAGGAGCGACAGCGCCGGGAGGATCCGCCTTTTTGGACTGTGGGACATTGTCTCCATGACTTTGCAATGAGAGTACCCGATGGGCTGCGAGGTTGTGCGTAGAATGGCGGAGGGTGTATGAGCACCCCGAAGCAGGAGAAGACGTCGGTGAACGCGTTGCGCCAGACCGGAGCGCTGCTCTCGGCAGTGGGAACGGCCGTCGCGAACCTGCTGAGTCCGGAGAAGGCATCCCGGGTTGACCTTGCGGTTGGTGCTTCCGCGCCAGAGTTTACGCTGTCGGCCTCGGACGGTCAGACGTATCGGCTGGCCGACCTGCGGGGCCGGGCCGTCGTCATGGCCTGGTTTCCGAAGGCGTTCACGGCCGGCTGCACGGCCGAATGCCGATCCATTGGGCTGTCGAGGCGCGCGCTTGACGCATACGACGCAGTCATCTTTGCGGCGAGTTGCGATACCGTTGAGATCAATCGCCAGTTCGCTGCGTCCACCGGGATCGAGTTCCCCATCCTGAGCGACACTGATTCGGCCGTGGCGCGTGCCTACGGCGTCCTCGGTCCGCTCGGGTTGCCGAGCCGATGGACGGTCTACATCGGTGCCGACGGCCGTCTGCTCGCGATCGATCGCGAGGTGCGGCGCGGTAATCACGGCGCCGACATTGCTGCGGCGCTCGAACGTTTCGGAGTTTCGCGACGACCCTGACGGGTCCGTCCTCACAAGCTGGCCTCCCGGCCAGGCTGGAGAATCCTAGTGACACTGCTCGATCGCTTCCGTGCCCAGTCCCGCGACAAACATTCCGACCCCAGCGTCCGCCTCGCCTTCGTCGAGGAACTACCGCTGTCGGAGAAAGAGGCGATTGCCGCCGCCGCCCGTGAGGACGACGACCCGCGCGTACGCAAGGCCGCGGTTGGCAAGCTGATGGATCCGGCCACGCTCGCCGTGGTGTTGCGGGAAGACAACGACGACGGCGTCCGTTCGCAGGCGACGGCGATGCTGCGCGACCTCGCGCTCGAGGCGTTCGAGGACGTCGGCGAACCGGAGAGCCAGCAGGCGATCGACGTCCTGACGGACCCGAAGGCGCTCGGCCAGGTGGCGAAGTCGGCGACGCGCGAGGCGTCGGCAGCCCGTGCCCTTGCCCGCATCGCGGACGTGCACGCGCTGGCCTCAGTGGCGCGCCATGCGGCGCTCGAGCCGATTCGCATGCGCGCCTTCGAACAGGTCCGCGACCACGGCGCGCACGACGAGCTGCTGGCCATTGCCATGAACAGCGATTTCAAGGACACGGCGCTCGCCGCCCTTGACCTCATCACCGACCGGGCCGAGCTCGAGCAGGTGGAACTGCGCGGACGCAACAAGAGCGCGTCGAAGCGGGCGCGTTCGAACATGCGCGAGGCCGATGAACGCGCCGCGCGCGAAGCAGCAGAGGCCGCCCAGGCTGCCATCGCCGCAACCGCCGCCGCACGGGTGGTCGAGTCGACGGAGGCTGAGATGACGACACCGCCGCACGGCGATCCCCTGCAGGACGAGGCCAGTGCGGAGGCGCCGCACGAGGCCGCCGCCGCGCCGGTCGAACCGGCCGAGACCGAGGAGGCGCGGGCGGCGCGCGAGGCCGCTGAACAGGAGTCCGCGCAGCGCGACCGCGAGCGTCGGACGGGCCGGCTCAGTGAGCTCGTGGTCGAGGCCGAGGCGGCAGCGGCCGACGAGAGTCTCCAGTCGGCGCGCAAGCGCTTCAACGCGGTGCGACGTGAATGGAGCGACACGGCGCTCGGCGTCGAGGTCGACACCGAGGTGCTCGCGCGCTACAACGAGGCCACTGGCCGCATGAGTGCGCGTGATGCCGAGGCGCGCGAGGAAGACGCGCGCGCCCGTAAGGAAGCGCTCGCCCGCATGCACAACCTGCTCAGCCGCGTCGAGCCGCTGGCCGCCAGGGACGACCTGTCGCTGAAGGCGGCCGACCGCGCGCTGAAGGACGTCAAGAACGCCTTCGGTGCGATGCCGCCGCTGCCGACCAAGCAGGACTTCGAAGATGTCATGACGCGGCTCAAGGCCGTGCAGGCCGCACTCACGCCGAAGATCCAGGAGTTGCGCGAAGCCGACGACTGGAAGCGCTTCGCGAACGTCGCCATCCAGGAGCAGCTGTGCGCCAGGATGGAGGTGCTCAAGGCCACCGAGGACCTTGACGGCGCGGCCAAGGAGGTGCGTGAGCTGCAGGAGCAGTGGCGTGCGTCGGCCGATGTGCCGCGTGCCCAGGCCGATGGACTGTGGCGCCGCTTCAAGGCCGCGCACGACGAGGTGTGGGCGCGCTGCGAGGCGCACTTCGCCGCGCAGGCCACGGAACGTGCCGACAACCTCGCCAAAAAAACTGTGCTGTGCGAACAGGCCGAGGCGCTGTCCGGGTCAACCGACTGGATCAAGACCTCGGAGTCGCTGAAGGCGCTGCAGGCCGAGTGGAAGACGATCGGCCCGGTGTCACGCGGCCGCGAGAAGGCCATCTGGGAGCGTTTCCGCGGCGCGTGCGACACGTTCTTCACCCGTCGCCACCAGGACCTTTCCGAGCGCAAGACCAGCTGGAACGACAACCTTGCCCGGAAGGAAGCGCTCTGCGAGAAGGCCGAAGCACTGGCGCCGAGTGCTGATTGGGACAAGACCGCCGGCGAGATCCGCCAGCTGCAAGCCGAGTGGAAGACGATTGGGCCAGTGAAGAAGTCGCGCTCCGAGGCGATCTGGCAGCGCTTCCGCGCCGCGTGCGACACCTTCTTCTCGCGCTTCGCGCAGCGTCACGATACGGCTCGCGCCGAACGTGTGGCGGCGCGCGAGGCGATCTGCGAGGAAATCGAGGCGATCGGAGCGCTGCCCGAAGGAAGCGATGTGCCGGCCGACCTGCTTGCGACGGCCCGCACGCTGCGGTCCAGATGGCAGCAGGAGATTGCGTCGCGCGGTGTCGACCCCGATCGGGCCCGTGCGCTCGACCAGCGCTTCGCGCTCGCGTTCGGACACGTCATCACCCGCTGGCCGGCGGCGTTCGGCGGATCGGACATGGATCCGGAGTCGAACCGCAAGCGGATGGAAACGCTCGTCAGCAAGGTCGAGGCGCTGGCGGAGTCGCTCTCCGGCAAGACCGGTCCGGCGGCTGAAGGCGAATCGTCACCCACGACGCGACTGGCAGCCATGCTGAAGGAAGCGCTGGCCGCCAACACCATCGGCGGCAAGCCCGACGACGACAGCCGGCTGCGTGCGGCGCAGGAGGAAGTGCGGCAAGCGCAGATGCAGCTCTCCCGCATCGGGCTGGTGCCGGACGAGGCACGTCGGCAGCTCTCCGACCGCTTCCAGCGCGCGGCGCGCAAGATCAGCGACCGCGCCAAGCGAACGTAGCGTCCGGGGCACGCTCAGAGCCGTACGTAGCTGCCGACCTTCAGGTGCGCCTCGGGCCGACCTCAAGGTCGGCAGCTACGTACTGGGAAGGCGCGCCTACGGCCGCGTCGGCGCCAGCGTGTTCAACAGCGCGGTCTTGAAGTAGCCGGGCGGAATCGTGCCCTGGCGAATGAACTCGAGGTGGAAGGTCTTCGCCGAGAAGGCCGTGCCCGCTGCCTTTGCGGCTTCCGCGCGCATGGCGTAGATGGCATCCTTGCCGAGGCGGTAGGTGATCGCCTGCGTCGGCCACTTCGAGTAGCGGAAGATCGCGCGTTCGGCCGATTCGCAGCTGGCGCGCTTGGCGTCACTCGTGGCGCGGCCCACCGCGTCGCAGGACCCCGGCAGGAAGTCGACGACCTCCGAGAACAGCGTCGTTGCATCGTCGTAGCCAAAGCGTCCGATGTGGATGCCGGTGTCGATGCGGACGCGGAGGTCGCGGTACAGCGTGCCCTGCAGTTGATAGAGCCGCTCCTCCGGTGTGTAGAAACCGTTCGGTGCGCCCGGCTGCGGCTCGGCCATCAGTGCCTCGGCGTAGAGCCCCCAGCCCTCGGCGGCCAGCGAGTCCTGCCACATCGCGGCCGAGTCTTCGACCGCACCAGGCGTGAGCCAGCGTACGGGGGAGAACGACCCCTTCGCCTGGGTCAGTACCTTGAAGTACCAGTCGTGTCCCGGGAAGCCTTCGTGCGCCGAGAGGTCGGCAAGGGCGGCGCGATTGTTCGCCTGCAACGCCGCCCGGTCGTTGCCCGTCGGCGTGACGTAGTAGCGGCCGACACCGGTGGCCTTGAACGGCGGCGCCGGGTAGTACGCCGCGCCGTCGATCGACGCCCGCAGCGGCGGCGGGGTCTCCACCACCTCGAGCCTGTAGTCGGCCGGCACGTCGAAGAGCCCGGTCGTGCGCGCGAAGTCGACCAGCCGGAAGGCGGCGTCGCTGTACCACGACACCATCTCCGCGTCGGATGTCGGGTAGTCCTTCGAGAGCTGATCGAACACGGCCCGCACCGCCGCGCGGCCGTCCGGCGGCAGCGCCCAGCCGTTCTTCTGGCCGACCTCACGGGCGAGCGCGATCATCTGCTTCTGCGTCGCCTCGACGATCGGCCACGAGTCGTCGAACAACTGCGCCGCCTTCACCTCGAGGTGGAAGTTGTTCTCGAGCGCCCAGTTGTATTCGGTGGCGCCGATAGCGAAGCGGTCGGCGGCGTAGGCCGGCTTCACCGTCCGCGAACCGGGCTCGAAGAAGGTGTCGGCGATGAAGCCGCGGAACTGTACGTAGGCCGTGCCCGCATCGCGTCCCGCCTTGCGGATGTCGGCCAGCAGGGCGTCGCGCCCGGGGCTCGACGCGATGCGCTCGGCCGCGAGCGTCGGCAGCGTCTCGCGGAAATAGGTGGCGTTGGCTTCGCTGGTATTCAGGCCATCGCGCTCGAGCATGCGACGGTCGGCGACATTCCCCGATGTCACGCCTGCCTCGAGCTGTGTGCGCGCGGCGGCGAGGAAGCCGGGAATTGCCTTCAGGCGCGCCACGACCAGCGTCCACTCCTCGGGTGTGCCCCAGGTGCGATCGCCGGTCTGCGTCAGCCCCTGGAGCTGCCAGTCGATGGCGCGGAACGGTTCGCCCACGTAGGTATCGAGCGCACGTTCCTGGTAGCGGCGCACCTGGTGCTGATGGAGCAGGAAGCGCACCTGCGCCACGGCCACGTCACGGTCGATGAGCACGGTGGGGGTGAGCGCGTCCATATCGACGGCGCTGAGGCTGCGGGCGACGATCCCGAGCCACCTGTCCTCATCGTCGATGGCCGCCTGCGAGTAGTTGCGCAGTGTGCCGTCCACGGCGGCGAGCGCGGGGTCGAGCCCCGCGCCGCCCAGATAGGTGTTCGTGGTCGGATTCCGCTTCAGGAACTCGATCACGTATCCCGAGAGCGTCTTTTTTACCAGCGGGTCGCCCGCGCCGGCGTTGCCAAGCGTCTGGGTGCCCGGCACCGAGTCGCAGCCCGCAACGAAGAACGCCAGCGCCAGCGCCAGCGCCCCGGCCCACGACGTGCGCATGCGAGGCCTCACTGAATCTTCATCAGTTCGACGTCGAACACGAGCATGCCGTAGGGCGGGCTCTGGCCCTTGTAGGCCAGCCCTTCGGGAATCCAGAAGCGGGTCGTCTCGCCCTCGACCATCAGCTGCACGCCTTCGGTCCAGCCGGCAATGACGCCGTCGAGCGGGAAGGTGGCCGGTTCACCGCGCGTCACCGAACTGTCGAACATCTTGCCGTCGGTGGTCCAGCCCGAGTAGTGCACGGTGACCTGGCTGCGCGAGGTCGGGTGCTTCGCGCCGGTGCCGGCCTTCACCACCTTGTAGGCGAGTCCGCTCGCCGTCTTCTTCGCGTCGCTCGGCACGGCCTTCACGTCGGGTGGCACCTGCGGCGGCTGCGGCGGCTTGCTGAAGGAAATGAGCTGCACGTCGAAGACGAGCATGCCCTTCGGATCGCGGCGGCCCTGGTAGGCGAGCGCCTCGGGGATCCAGAACCGGCGCGTCTCACCGGGCACCATCAGCTGCACGCCTTCGGTCCAGCCGGCAATGACCTTGTCCAGCGGGAACGTTGCGGTCTCACCGCGGGCCACCGAGCTGTCGAACATCTTCCCGTCGGTGGTCCACCCGGTGTAGTGCACCGTGACCCTGTCGGTTTTCGCCGGATGGTCCTTGCCCGTGCCGGGCTTCATGACCTTGCTGGCGAGGCCGGTTGTGGTCTTGCTGGCATCGGCCGGCGGCGCCTTCACGTCAGGCGGCGCGGGGATGGTGCGGGGCGACTGCGCGGCGACAGTGGCGCCAAGGAACAGGGCAATGAGGAGAGTTCGCATTCCGCCATTTTGGCACGGGTAGAAAGGGCGCGGCGGACGGAGGTCCGGGGCGGCCAGCGTCCGGACACAACTCGCCGCAAGGCTGTGGTAGCCTGACCGTTCCTGGCGGGGGCGCCACGTCGGCCTCCTACCCGCACCCTGTACTCGCCGGGGCGTGGATGCAGGCATGAGCGAGCACACTGAGCCTCAGGAGAGGTGTGCCATGCCGCAATTCACAAAACTCACTCCCAATCTGCTCGTCGCTGACGTCTCGCGCAGCCTCGCGTTCTACGTCGACGTGCTCGGCCTTACCCGCGGATTCACCGTGCCCGACGAGGAACCGCTGGTCTTCGGCTCCGTCACCAGCGGCCCGATCGAGATCTTCTTCAACGAGTCGGTCACCGCCACGAAGGAATACCCGTCGCTCGGTCGGATGCCAATCGGCCTCAGTGGCACTCTTTTCATCGAGGTCGTCGACATCGACTCGTACTTCGCGCAACTCGAGCCTCGTGTCACCGTCGTGAAGGCGCTCGTCACGCAGTGGTACGGCATGAAGGAGTTCGTGATCGCCGACCCGGACGGCTATCTCATCACGTTCGCTGAACGCGCAACGCAGCGATGACGCACCGCGGTCACTGGGCGCCGGGGATTCGCCCGGATCCCCGTAGTCTGCATCGAGTGGATTGGCCGTTCAGACAACGATGTCGGCGTTGCAGCGGAAGGCTGACGGATTTGTTGGTCTGTCCATCCGCGCATTCCCCGGATATGCCAGCGTTTCAGGCGAGGTGCACCGGCAGGATGGGGCAGGTGCCTTGCAGTGGACCAGCGAGAAGCGAGGACCAGACCGATGACGAATGATCCCGGAGTCCCGATGCGCAGGCGTGACCTGCTCAGGCTGATTGGCAGCGTGGCCGGCAGCACGGTGATGTACCAGGCGATGAACACGCTTGGCCTGAATGCCGAGTCGAGCTACACCGGGCCGGTCTCACTCGAGGGCAATCCCAAAGGCGCGTCGGTGCTGGTGCTCGGCGCCGGCCTCGCGGGCATGGTGGCGGCGCTCGAACTGCGGAAGGCCGGTTACAAGGTCCAGATCCTCGAGTATCAGGCGCGGGCGGGCGGTCGCTGCTGGACGATTCGCGGCGGTGACACGGTCACCGAACTTGGTGGGGAGACGCAGACCTGCACCTTCGACAAGGACCTGTACCTCAACCCAGGGCCGTGGCGCATCCCGTCGCACCACCACGCGGTGATGGACTATTGCCGGCGGCTCGGCGTCGCGCTCGAGCCGTTCATGCAGGTCAACCACAACGCCTACATCCACGCGAAGGACGCCTACGGCGGCAAGCCGCAGCGTTTCCGACACGTGAAGGCCGACTTCGAGGGGAGCGTGGCCGAACTGCTGGCCAAGGCCGCCAGCCAGGGCGCGCTCGATCAGGCGGTGACCGGCGGCGACAAGGAACTGCTGCTGCAGTCGCTGCGCAACTGGGGTGCGCTCGACGCCAACTACAAATACGTGAAGGGGCCGCAGTCGAGCGACCGCCGCGGGTTCGAGAAGGATCCGGGGGGCGGACTCGATGCCGAGCCGACGTTCTCGGAGCCAGGCTCGTTCAGCGCCATCCTGCAGTCGCGCGTCTGGCAGCAGTTGGCGACGGGCGACACCTACTATCACCACAACGCCATGTTCCAGCCGGTGGGCGGCATGGACGGCATCGCGAAGGGGTTCGAGAAGCAGGTGGGCAGCCTGATTCGGTTCAACACCAAGGTCACCGAGATCAAGCAGAGCGAGACGGGCGTGACTGTGAGTTACGTCGACGCCAGCACGGGCGGCAACCCTGCAACGGCCACGGCCGACTGGTGCGTCTGCACGATGCCGCTGACGGTGCTTGGCCAGATTCCCGTGCAGGTCAGCCAACCGATGGCCGCGGCCATCCAGGCCGTGTCCTACAGCCCTTCCGTCAAGATCGGTCTCCAGTTCAAGCGCCGCTTCTGGGAGCAGGACGAGGAAATCTACGGCGGCATCAGCTACACCGACACGCCGATCAGCCAGATTGGCTATCCCAGTTCGCGCTTCGGCGACGCCGGCAAGGGTGTGCTGCTGGCCGCTTACACCTTCGGCGTGCATGCCTACGAGTTCGCGGCGTTGCCGGCGAAGGAGCGTATCGCGAAGGCGATCGAGTACGGCTCGCAGCTCCATCCCCAGTACAAGGCCGAGTACGAGAGCGGCGTGTCGGTGGCGTGGCACCGCGTGCCGTGGAACCTCGGATGTTCAGGTGCCTGGACCGACGCCATGCGCGCGCAGCACTACAAGAATCTCTGCGCCATCGACGGTCGCCTCGTGCTGGCCGGCGAACATGCGTCCTATATTCCCGCGTGGCAGGAGGGGGCCATCCTCTCTTCGCTCGACGCGATCACGCGGCTGCATCGCCGCGTCATCACCAGCTAGCGGAGAGATGAAGCCATGCTGACTCGAATCGTGATTCGCGCGCTGCTGCTGGGGGTGCTGCTGGCCGGAGCCAGTGTGTCATCTGCGGTGGCGCAAACCGCCGACGGATCGTTCTCGAACCCGTCCCGTTTCGTCCCCCGGGATGGAGCGACGCTCTATCGCACGTCGTGCCAGGCCTGTCATATGTCCGCAGGCGAAGGCGCCGCTGGCGCCGGCACCTACCCGGCGCTGGCGAAGAACGTGAAGCTGCGCACGGCGCGCTATCCGGTCTTCGTGGTGACCAACGGCCAGAAGGGGATGCCCCCCTTCGGACCGATGATGGACGATGAGCAGATTGCCGCAGTAGTGAACTTCATCCGCAGCAACCTGGGCAACGACTACAAGGACGTGGTCGGCGCGGCCGACGTGAAGGCGATCCGCAAGTAGCGGGTCAGCGCCGGTTCTGCAGTTCCTGCAGTTTTCCCCTCAACGCCTCGAGGCGCTGGCCGGCTTCGCCGAGCTTCCCCTCGGCGGTCAGCCGCTGGTAGTCCTCGAGGTCCTGCGCCGCACTTCGGATGAGCGCATCCGGTGTCGCGGTCGCACTTGGCGCGGCGGGTGTGCCCGCTGCCGCACTCGACGCGGCCGGCCGCGGTGCCTGCGTCGTGCCACCGGAGCCTGACGTGCTCAGCGTCGACGTTCCGTTGCCGAAGAGTGCGGCAAGTGCCGTCTCGAAGTTCGGTCCGTAAACCAGACGGTCCTGCAGCGCCAGCACCACGATGCGCAACTCGGGCATCGGACTGCGTTCGGCCTGCAGGTAAATCGGCTCCGCGTAGAGCAGCCCGCGTCCCACCGGAATCACGATGAGCGTGCCGCGCCGCACGTGCGAACCCTGCTGGTTCCAGAGCGAGAGCTGACCAGAAAGCTGTGCGTTCTGGTCGATGCGCGCCTCGATTTGCAGCGGGCCATCCACGAGCTTGGTCTTCGGGAAGTCGTAGACCACGGCCTTGCCGTAGTTCGAGCCGTCGCTGCGTCCGGCAATCCAGCCAATGAGGTTGTTGCGGTTGGCCGGCGTGAACGGGAGAATCTCGACGAACTCCAGTGCCGCTTCGCCGGGCAGCTTCATCAGCACGAAGTTCGGCTCCATCGTCTGCGCACTGGTCTGAGTGGTGCTGTCCGTCGTCCGCACCTCCGACGCGACCGTCCACAGGTCTTCGCGGTTGTAGAACACGTCCGGCGTCGTCATGTGGTACAGCCCGTAGACCAGCGCCTGCATCTCGAGCATCAACTCCGGATAGCGGACGTGGCTGCGCAGGTCCGCCGGCAACTCGGCGCCGTCGCGGAACAGTCCAGGAAAGATGCGACGGTAGGCCGCAATGAGCGGGTCGGCGTCGTCGACGACGTAGAGCGTCACCGAGCCGTCGTAGGCGTCGATGCTCACCTTCACGCTGTTGCGGATGTAGTTCAGGCTCTCGTTGCCGAGCCGGTAGTGGCGCGCGTAGGGATAGCTGTCGGAGGTGGTGAAGGCGTCGACGAGCCACACCAGCCGTCCGTCCTTCGTCACCACGATGTACGGGTCGGTGTCGTAGGTGAGGAACGGCGCGATGGTGTTCAGCCGCTCGCGGATGTTGCGGCGCATCAACAGGCGGCTGTCAGGCGTGATGTCGTCGCTGAACGGCACCTTCGTCAGATCGCCGCGGTCGAGGGCGATCACGATGCGGCGGAAGAAGCCGCCCATCTGGATGCCGCCGGTGCCCTCGTAGGTCACGAAGCTGTTCGTCTCGCCCTGGGGGAAGTCGAACTCCTTCTGGTTGGTCCGCACGTAGACATCAGTGTTGGTCAGCTCGCCGAAGTACACCTGCGGGCGCGTCAGCTCGAACCCGGGGATCTTGCTCTGCACCGGCATGTTGCCGAGCAGCAGGTCGGGCAACCCTTCCGGCGTGAAGCCGTTCACCGGGTTCATCGTGACGCCGTAGCC
>JBKJMH010000090.1:0-17813 GCA_046596625.1 Vicinamibacterales bacterium
CCCCGAGCTCGTTATAGAAGTCCGGGAGCATCGTTCCGCCCGGCATGCGCGTCTCACCGAGGAGACTGCCCAGGAGCGGCAGCGCGGCCCCGGGGTAGGCCAGCTGCCAGCGCATGAGCATCATCAGCGAAAAGCCGAACAGCAGGAACAGCAACCCGGTGATGCCGTACTGGATGCCGATGACCTTGTGGTCGACCGAGAAGACGTACTTGCGCCAGAAGCCCATCTCCTCGTGATGGGCTTCGTGCGGGGCGTGCGGCTCGGTCGCGACGACGGCCTGCTCACTCATGGGGCGCTCTCCTCAGATCGGTACCGGCGATCGCTACTTCGGGGCGGGGACGGCGAACTTGAAGGCCTGGGTCTTCGTATCGCTGGCTCCCACCGTGACCGAGGCCGTCTGCATCCCCAGTCGCTCCTGCCAGGCAGTGATCTCGTAGGTCCCCGGATCGAGGCCCGATATCGTGAACTTCCCGTCCGTCTTGGTCACAGAGAAGAAGGGATGGGAGAAGACGCCGAGGTAGGCGCTCATCCACGGGTGGACGTCGCACTTGATGTTGAACATCGTCTCCGCCTTGGGGAAGTTCGTGGTCACTTCCTTGACGGTCGCGGTCATGCCCTTGTTGAACGAACTGTTGACTTTGGGAAGAGTGTGGATGTTATGGAGGATGCCGTCGGAGTTCAGAATTCTGTAGGGCTGACCGACCATGATTCCCATGACGTGCGGCGTGTACTGACAGCCGTTCTGATCGATGACCACGGGTGTCGTGGGAGCGGGCCAGGTCTTCCCGGCCGGAAGCCCCTTCGAGACCCATACCATGACGTTCCCCACGGTGTTGCCGGCACCGAGGGCCAGCATCTCGTTCGCCACTGGTGCCGAGTGCTTCTTGGCACAGTCGGGGTCGGCGTCCATGGCAATTGGCCTGAGAGCCGGCGCTTTCCCGTCGAACGTGATGCTTCCGGTAATCGTTGACGCCGCGACCGCGACGCCCGGCCAGAACGAAACGACAAGCGCTGCCGCCAGCCCAAACCTGTTCCCTGTCACGCGCATGTTCGGCTCCTTGCTCATATTGCAAACCTCGTATCCGTCGAGTCGGGCCGACTTTACATCGAGCCTGCGGCCTATGCAACCCTCTCGAACCACTCGGGACTCGCCTGCGCTCTCTATGTTCGAGGTTCACGTCACGGCGAACGGGTCGAGCTTCGGCGAGGTCTCGCCGTCGCAGTGGCGGCGTGGATTCACGCTCAGGCGTTCTCGAAGGCCAGCGATTCGGCAAGCCTCGGGTCGCGCAGCGGCACGAGCGCCTGACGTCGCATCAGCCAACCTGCCGCCGCCACGAAGCACCCGCCCACGGCGAAGAGCGCGGCCAGGTCGAGCACCGACGGACGGATCCCCTCGGGATGGAGCGTCGGCATGACCTGCCAATAGAGATCCACGAAGTGCATGATCAGGAGCCACGCGCCGCCCAGAGCCAGGGTTGCTCCCCTCCGCTTGACGTCACGCCCCATCAGATAGAAGAACGGCGCGAGGAAATGGCCCGCCATGAGGAAGAGCGAGACGGTCAACCAGGACCCTTCCATCCGCGCCTTGTACCAAATCGTCTCCTCCGGGAGGTTCGCGTACCACATGAGGAAGAACTGGGAGAACCCGATGTAGGCCCAGAACGCAGTGAAGGCGAAGAGCCACTTCCCCACATCGTGCAGGTGCTCGGGGGTGACGACCGTGTCCAGCAGCCCCGCCTGGCGCATCGCCACCACGAGGACCGTGAGCAGCGCGATGAACCCTACGAATGACCCAGCGAAGAAGTAGACGCCGAAGATGGTCGAGTACCAGTGCGGCGTGAGCGACATGATCCAGTCGATCGAGGCGAACGTCTGGGTCAGCGCGAGGACGATGATGGAGGGCCCGGCAAGGCGGCGCAGGCGAGCCGACACCCCCGGATCCCCCGTATCGTCCTGGCCGCGGGAGCCGCGGGAGTAGAGAATGGCGATGAAGGACCAGACTGCGAAGTAGATCGCCGCCCTGATCAGAAAGAACGGCACGTTGAGGTACGGCGCCTTCCAGCGAAGCAACGCGTCATGCTCGGCCGCCCCGGGGACGCTCCAGGAGTACAGATGGTGCAGGCCGAGGTACACCGGCAGGAACAGGACCGCCATCACCGGCAGCATCGCGAAGATCGTCTCCCCAATCCGGCGCAGGACGACGATCGACCCTCCCTGCGCCGCGTACTGGATCAGGACGAAGAAGAGCGCCCCGAGGGCCAGGCTCAGGAAGAACAGGAACGACACAAGCCACGAGAAGAAGAACTGCTGTGGATTCGCTCTCCCGAGGATGGCGCAGGCCGCCGCGCCCACCAGCGCGCAGACGAGGCCAATGACCGGAATGCGGTTCCACGAGTGCCCCGGCGGAATCGTGGCCTGTTCGGGCCGCAGCGCCACGCGATCGCGGTCGGAGATCATTCAGGACTCCAGGAGTTCGACGTGTCGTGCGCCCAGTGACTGCATCAGGCTCCCGGTGGTCGACGGATCAAACCGGGGATCCCACGATTCGACTGAGATGAAGAAGGCGTCATCGGTTACCCGCTCGAAGAGTTTGGACCGGAAGAGCGGATGGTAGTGCATGGGGAGCCGGTTCAGCGCGAACATGCCGAAGACGGCGCCGAGCGCGCCGAAGAGGATGGCGAGCTCGAAGGTGATCGGCACGAAGGCCGGCCAGGAGAAGAACGGTTTGCCGCTGATCACGAGAGGGTAGGCGGACATGTGGACCCACGTCTGCAGGCCAAATCCGAGCGCTGCCCCAATGAGTCCCATGCCGAGGACAATCCACGGAAGCGGGGAACGTCGGAGCCCCATCGCTCCCCCGAGGCCGTGGACGGGGAACGGCGTATGGGCGTCCCACCGCGTGAATCCCGCGTCGCGCACCCGCTCGCAGGCGTGATAGAGGTCCGCCGGCGTTGCGAACTCAGCGAGGATTCCGTAATAGGGCCCCTCGGGGAGCCGCGCGATCGACGGCAGCTGGAATGTCCTTCGGGTGCCGACGCCAGTGCCGCTCTCGACGACGCTGCTCGGCACGGCGCCGCCCAGCATGCCGCTGCTCGGGTGAAAGACGCTCGCCTCGGCCACATGGGGCCGCACCGGCTCGGTGAGCCTGACCTCGCGTTCGGCGCCGGCCTGCCAATGCGGATCGGCCTGCGGCAGGACGGTCTTGACCTCGGCGGTGGCGACCAGCGGAAGAAACCGCACGAACAGGCAGAACATCGTGAAGAAGAGACCGAAGCTTCCGAGCAGGCACATCACGTCCCACATCGTCGGAGTGAAGTAGCCCCAGGACGAGGGCAGGAAGTCGCGATGGAGCGACGTGACAATGATGACGAATCGCTCGAACCACATGCCGATGTTGATGACGATCGACAGCGTGAAGAGCATCGGGATGCTCGTCCGCGCTCTCTTGAACCAGAAGAACTGCGGGCTGATCACGTTGCAGGTGACCATCGTCCAGTAGGCCCAGGCGTACGGCCCGAACGCGCGGTTCATGAACGTGGATATCTCGTAGGGATTCCCGCTATACCAGGAGGTGAAGAATTCCGACGCGTACGCGTAGCCGACCATCATCCCGGTCACGAGCATGATCTTCGCCATGTAGTCGAAGTGCCGCAGGGTGATGATGTGCTCGAGGCGGAAGACCGTGCGGGAGATCACCATGAGCGTGAGCACCATGGCGAACCCGGAGAAGATCGCGCCCGCGACGAAATATGGCGGGAAGACAGTCGTATGCCACCCCGGGATGAGGGACACCGCAAAATCCATCGAGACGATCGAATGGACCGAGAGGACCAGCGGCGCCGCGAGCGCGGCGAGGATCAGATAGGCCGTCTCGTAGTGGTGCCATTGCCGCATGGAACCCCGCCATCCGAGCGCGAAGATTCCGTAGGCAAGCTTCCTGGTGCGGGTGTTCGCGCGGTCGCGAATGGTCGCGAGGTCAGGAATCAGCCCGACGTACCAGAAGAGCAGCGATACCGTTCCGTAGATGCTGACCGCGAAGACGTCCCAGAGAAGCGGGCTCCTGAAGTTGGGCCACATGCCCATCTGGTTCGGCAGCGGGAACATCCAGTAGGCGACCCAGACGCGTCCCACGTGGATCCCCGGGAAGATCAGGGCGCACATGACCGCGAAGATGGTCATCGCCTCCGCCGCGCGGTTGATCGACGTCCGCCATTTCTGGCGGAAGAGGAAGAGGACCGCCGAGATGAGCGTCCCGGCGTGCCCGATCCCGACCCAGAACACGAAATTGGTGATGTCCCACGCCCAGCCGACCGGGACGTTCAGGCCCCAGATGCCGATCCCTTCCCAGAACAGCCACGAGACCGCCACGCCGAGCACGCCGAGGAGGGCGAGCGACGGGAGAAAGACGAACCACCACCCGCGCGGCGTCCGCCGTTCGAGCGGCTCCGCAACGACCTCGGTGATCGAGTGGAAATCCGGCGAGCGAAGGATGAGGGTGGGACGGCCCGCGACAGGGTTGTCCAGCAGAGCTGCTTCCGTTTGGGCCAAGCCGTCTCCAAGCTTATGGGTTTGTGGAGCGGCGCGTTTGTATCACCGCGCATAGGATGAGTCAAGCGTTCGCGTCCGCATTCGCGTCCGCGCGTGCGGTCACGCCGCGTCAACGCGTCCTCACGACGCGGTGGTGAGACCGATCTGCCGGAGCAGCAGTTCGAGGTCGTCGCCAGACGCCGGAATGCATGCGACGATCCTCGCGCGGGCCTCCCGGACCCAGGGGTCGGCGCCAGGAAGTGCGCGCACCTCGCGTCCAGCGTCGAGAAGCGTTTGCCACGCCCCGTGCGTCTCGGTTGCGAACTCCTGAAGGAGCGTCGGTGCCCCGCCCGCGTGCAGGATCCGCGTCATGCGCGCAGCCAGCTCGCGGGCCTCCACCAGCCCGGAGTTCATGCTGTGCACGCCGACCGGACCTGCCTGGTGCGCGGCATCCCCGGCGAGCCAGATGCCGCCGTTCCCGAAGCTCCGCGTCACGCGTGTCTCGAACAGGCCGAGCGTCGACCAGTAAATCTGTGTGGGCCGCGCCGTGCACCAGGGAGCTCTCTCGGCGATCAGCTGCTCGAGCCGCTGCATCGACGCTTCGTGTCCAGAGGCCTCGCGTATCTGGAATCCCCAGCGGCATCGCCCCTCCTCGAGGGGCCAGTAGACGCTCGTCAGGTCGGGATCGAGAATGACGCGCACTTCCGCGGGAAGCTCCCCCGCCGCCTCGATCTCGTAGACCGAGAAGAGCTGCCCCGCGCCATGCTCTTCCATCTCGAAGCCGGCCATCCGCCGGACGGCCGAATCGTACCCGTCTGCGCCGATGACATACGCCGGCCGGATCGTCTCGCTCCGCACGACGACCCAGTCGGCTCGCGCGACCGGGTAACCGGTCGCGACCTGTTCGAGCGCCGCCACCTTCGCCTGGGGGGTGGCGCCATCCGCGTCCAGAGACTCGAGCCGGTGGCCCCAGAGGACTCTAATCTCCTTCTGGCGGAGCGCCCCCTCGGCGGCGCTCTCCAGCACGCTTTGTCGGATGACCAGGAGATACGGATGCTCGGATGCGAGGGCCCCGTAATCGATCTCGGCGCGCCTCTCCCGTCCTTCGTAGTAGGCGACTTTCGTCAGCTTCCGGCCCGCACGAAGGAGCTGTTCGGAGAGTCCGGCCTCGTCGAGCACCCGCAGCGTGCGTGGATGGATGGCGACGGCGTAGCTGTGTTGCGCCGTCCGCTGCTTCGTGTCGACAACCTCGACGCGAATCCCGTGCTGCTGCAGGAACACGGCCGCGACGAGCCCGACCGGACCGGCGCCGACGATGAGGACCTCGGGGTCAGGGTGACGGAACATCGAGCCTGCTCTCCGTGCGCACTGCGCAACAATTGCGGTCGTCGTTAACCCATCTTCGCCAGCTGCGACAGGATCGCGTCGATCGGCGCCTTCGCGCACGTGAACATCGGCGTGTCCCGCTGCGTATAGAGACTCGCCTCCGTGTAACGCAGCCGCCCCACCAGATCGACGAACTCCTGTGGGTAGTCCGAGTCGAACGCGACCACGAAGTCCTGGTCGTCGATGCCGTAGCTGTAGCTCGAGTTCAGGCTGACGCCCTTGAAGGGCGCGGAGGCGGCGATATGCTCGTCCATCATCCCCTGGCGCGCGTGCGGTGAAAGGCGGTACCACGAGCGCGTCTTCGTGAAGGGGTACACGAACAGGTACTGGCCCTCTCCCGGAAGCAACTCGACGCCTTCCCCCGAGCCCTTCATCTTGTTCACGTACGGAGACCGGCGCTGCATCGATACCAGACTGTACACCTGTGACAGGTAGGCGCCCAGGCGCGACCGTCTGATGGTCGCCTCCATCGATTGGAAACACAGCGGATCGAACGCAATCCGCCAGAGCATGAAATCCACGTCCGCGCGCAGCCCCACGAGCGAGTACGTCCGCAGGATCAGGTCGTCGGACGTCTCCCACTTCTGTATCAGTTCGATGAACTCGCTCCCCGCTGCCCGCTGCTCGTCCGCGGGAAGGCGCCGAAACAGCGGATCGAGCCGGTAGAACGAGTAGTTCAGGAACTGGCGGCGTTGCCGGTCCGCGGCTTTGCCCGTGAGGATTCCGGTCGGGTCCACGTCGACGGAGGGGCCACGGCGGGGCGGCGGCGGCACCGCGTCCCCGGGAGAGTGCTCCATGCTCATATCTGTCTGGCGGTCAGCAACTGAAAGTCGCGCGAACCCGGCGGTCTGGACGCCCTCGTGCTCGGCTCCACCAGCCACATGACGACGACGCAACGTACGACTCCCGCGACGGATTGTCAAGCGCCACAGGCCCGTTTGTCAAAGCTCGCTACCTCCCGGTGTTCAACGACCGCAGCGACACCTGCCCCTGCCGGAAGTAGTCGATCGCGTCGCCGAGGATGCGCGCCGCCTCCCCGGGAGCATGGAAGCCGTTCGAGTTCTCCGACTCGATGAAGTCGAGATAGAACTGTCCCCGCCGCTGCATCTGCCGCGCTGTTTCGAGTGCCGCATCGGATGCACCCCCTTCGCGTGACGCCTTGATGTCGGCAATGAGGGCCATTAGCGCGTCCATCGTCCGGTTACGCAGCGTGAACGTCCGCTGCTGAATCGTCTCCGCCCTGGCCTGAAGCTCGTCCTCCGACCATTTGTGACAGGTCTGGCAGGCGCGGTTGATGTTCAACAGCGGACTGCGCACGTGATGGTCGCTGATTTTCTGGGCGCCGACCCTCGTGTACGGCATGTGGCAGTCGGCGCAAGCCACGCCGGACCGGGCGTGAATCCCCTGGCTCCACATCTCGAACTCCGGATGCTGCGCTTTCAGGGTGGGTGCGCCGGTCACCGCGTGGGTCCAGTCCGAGAAGCCCGCCTCGTCGTAGTAGTCGGCGATCTGCTCGACCTTCAGCCCTTTCGACCAGGGGTAGGTGAGGCGCTTCTCAGGACCCTTGAAGTGGTACTCGACGTGGCATTGGCCACACACGAACGAACGCATCTCCTGCCGTGTGGCCATGGTGTTCGGGTCGTAATCCTTGATCCCTTCGGACGCCTTCAGCGCGCGAATGCCCTCGAGGAAACCTGGCCTGGTGACGCGCAACTGCATCGTCTGCGGGTCGTGACAATCGATGCAGGCGATGGGGTGCGTCACCTTCTGTCGAGCGTCCTGGTAGGGCAGATGATTCAACACCTCGAAACCCTTGATGAGGTCACCGCCGCCGGCGTGCTTGTAAGGGAGGTACACTGACCCGTGGCAGTGGATGCAGGTGCCGGGCTGCTTGAACTGCTGCACCCGTTGCGTGAAAGTCTGGTCTTCCAGCATGTAGGCGTGCCCCCGCTTCTTGCGGAAGTCGGTGGCGAATGCGTACCCAGCCCACATCGTCTTGAGCCGCGGATCCTCCTCGAGACGCGACTGCGCCACGATCGACCGCGGGTCGGCCTCGGTCGGCGTCTGCGGCATCGCTTCGCTGCCACCGTACTTGGTTCGCTGCTGGTCAACGGTCTGCAGGTAGCCGTCGTACTGGAGCGGGAAGTTCTTGCCCCAGATGGCCGGGTCCTCCGTTTCGTCCGTCAATTCCACCACCCGGAAGTAAGGGCTTCGGGCCTCCTGCTTCCGCTCGAAGATATTCACCAGCAGCGCCGTGACACCCGCGGCGCCGAGCGCCGCCACCAACACGAGACCGACCAGCGCACCGCGCTTCATGGTTACTCCGTAAACGGCAGCGACACCGCGGCGAGTTCCTGGTGCCCAACCGAGCTGTGACAACGAATACACGAAAGCGAGTCGCCGGGGAGATGCGCGGGCGTCCCCATCGCCTGCACGACATCCTCATGACATCGTCGGCAGGCGGCCTCGGTAATGGCCCGGTCTTTTGGCAGAATGTGAATCGGCTCATGGAACGAGCCGGAGGTGAAGTAGAACGAGTGCCAGAACCCGTTTCGCATCTTCGTTGCATACTTGCCGATGATGTCGTGCGGGGTGTGGCAGTCGTTACAGACCGCCACCGAACGATGGCTGCTTTTCGTCCAGCCGTCCAGTTGCTCTTGCATGACGTGGCAGTTGGCGCAGGCAGCGGGGTCGTTCTGCAGGTAGGCGTACCCACGCGCATAAACGAACGTGAAGCCGCCCACCCCGGCCATGATGCCGACGGCCAGCGCGGCCACCACGGCAGTTATCTGCAAGCCTCGCATCCGCGCATCTTAGAATGTGAACAGGCAAATCTCTTACTCAGCGGCAGCGAACACCAGAGGCGTTGATGAGCGAGCGGAAGTACAAACAGCGTGGATACCAGGACGAAAAACCACGCGACCGTGACCGGAGCGGCATGCCGCAGGGCGAGCGCAAGCCGCCGGAGCAGCGCGCCCCTGGCCGCGAGTTCCAGAGCGCGTCCGGGCCGAAGACGCCCAACCTCATGGCCACGCACGAAGTCTTCAAGTGCGCGCGCTGCGGCAACAAGCTGAGCACCCCGGTCGCAGAAGCCGATCGTTGCGCGCGCTGCGGCACGGGCGTGCACGCCTGCATCAACTGCGTCTCGTTCGACACCGGTGCGAGGTGGGAGTGCAGCCAGCCGGCGGTGACCGCGCGCATGGCGCCGAAGGATGAGGCCAACGCCTGCCCTTACTTCCAGCCGCGCACCAC
Organism: Vicinamibacterales bacterium; assembly: GCA_046596625.1. Classification (GTDB taxonomy): domain Bacteria; phylum Acidobacteriota; class Vicinamibacteria; order Vicinamibacterales; family CAVVIG01; genus CAVVIG01. Next base: position 9,166 of record JBKJMH010000090.1, read on the forward strand.
GGTTGAACGCGAGACCACGACGCAGGTGGCGCCCAACACCGCCCGCCAGGCGTTCGACGACCTCTTCAAGATCTGACCGATGCCAGGCTCCTCCGCTCCGTCACCATGCCGTTGATCAGCCCGGCCGATCAGGAGCGCCTCAGCGCCGACTTCGCCCGCATGACCCGTGCGGTGCGGGTGCTGTTCTTCACGCAGAGCGCCGACTCCCCGGCCTGCCAGCAGACACGGCAGGTCCTCGACGAGCTTCCTGCGCTCACCGGGCGCATCCGCATCGAGGAGGTGGACGTCGACCTCGAGCCAGAGCGGGCGGCCGCCTTCGGCATCGACCACGTACCCGGACTCGCGCTGATCGCCCAGGACGATGACGGCAGCGAGCGCGACTCGCACATCCGCTTTCTCGGCACGCCGTCAGGCTACGAGTTCATCTCGTTGATCCGCGCGCTCCTGCTGGTCGGCGGCGGGCCGTCGGTCCTGTCCGACGACAGCCGCCGGCGGCTCGAAGCCATCGACCGTCCGATGTCGATGCACGTGTTCTCCACCCCCACCTGCCCGCATTGCCCGAAGGCCGTGGTGCTGGCGCACGAAGTCGCGTGGGCCAACCCGCACGTCACCGCCTACGCCGTTGAAGCGACCGAGTATCCCGACCTTGCGCGTCGCTACCGTGTCACCGGTGTGCCCAAGACGGTGGTGAACGACGCCGTGGAGATCCTCGGCGCCGTGCCAGAGGATACGTTCATCGACGAGACGCTGGCCGGCTTTGCCGCCGGCGCTGCCGGCAGGACACTGTGAGGAAGAGCCTTCGCGTCGCGTGCGTGGCCGTGCTGCTCGGCATCGCGGCGCTGGCGCTGCAGCGGCCGCTGCGCAGTGAAACCGCCGTGCATTACCGCTTTACCTTTCCCGAGCCGCAGCACCACTGGATGGCCGTGGAGGCCACCTTCACCGAGTTGGCGTCTGGACCAGTCGAACTCCGCATGAGCCGATCGTCGCCGGGGCGCTACTCGATCCACGACTTCGCGAAGAACGTGTACGACGTCGAAGCAGTGGGACCGGATGGACGTCCGCTCCGCCTCACTCGTCCCGACCCGCACGGCTGGACCGTGCCCGATCACGCCTCGACGCTCACCCTGCGATACAAGGTGTTCGGCGACCGGGTGGACGGCACCTACCTCGCCGTCGATCCCACACATGCCCACATGAACATGCCGGCCACGGTGATGTGGGCACGCGGTCTCGACGATCGCCCGCTTCACCTCACGTTTGTACCGCCCTCGGGCACGAACTGGCAGGTGGCGACGCAGCTCTATGCCACCGACCGCCCGCTGGAGTTCACCGCGCCGAACCTGCAGTACCTGATGGACAGCCCCACGGAGTTCGGTCCGGGCATCGTCCGGCAGTTCGTCGTCGACAGTCACACCTTCCGGTTCGCGCTCCACCATACCGGCAGCGCCACGGACGTCGATCAGTATGTGGCGGATGTGCAGAAGATCGTCCGCGCCGAGCGCGAGGTCTACGGTGAGTACCCAACCTACGAACCGGGGCATTACACCTTCATTGCCGACTACCTGCCCTGGGCCAGCGGCGACGGCATGGAGCATCGCAACAGCACCATCATCACCTCGTCGAGCGCCATCCGCTCGAACCGCGCCGGTCTGCTCGGCACCGTGGCACACGAGTTCTTCCACAACTGGAACGTCGAGCGCATCAGGCCGCGCGCTCTCGAGCCATTCGATCTCGAGCGGGCGAACATGTCGGGCGAACTGTGGCTGGCGGAAGGGTTCACGCAGTACTACGGCCCGCTGTCGATGAGCCGAGCCGGCGTGGTCGACCTCCGCGAGACCACCGACGACTTCAACGGGCTGGTGTCGGCAGTGCTGCTGTCACCGGGACGTGCCGTCCGCTCCGCCGAGGAGATGAGCCACATGGCCCCGTTCACCGACGGCGGCCGCACGATCGACCGTACGAACTGGTCGAACAGCTACATCTCCTACTACCCGTACGGCGGCGCGATCGCCCTGGCACTCGACCTGACCCTGCGCAAGCGCTACAACGGCCGGCTCACGCTCGACGACTACATGCGCATGATGTGGCGGGTGCACGGCAAGCCGTCAGCGCCACGGCCTGGCTACGTGGCACATCCCTACACCATCGAGGACGCCGAGCTGCGGCTGGCCGAGGTGACCGGCGATCCGGCGTTCGCCAGACAGTTCTTCGCCAGCTACATCCGCGGACGGCAGGCGCCCGACTTCGCGGCGCTTCTGGCCCAGGCGGGGCTGCTCCTCCGAAAGCAGAACCCCGGCCGCGCGTGGTGGGGCAGCACCCGTCTCGAGACCCGCAACGGCGTTGTGCTTGCCGATGCGCCGCCGGCGACGTCGCCCGCCTACAAGGCCGGGCTCGACGTCGGCGACGAGATTCGCACCCTCGCCGGCACGAAGGTGGCCGTTGCAGACGATGTGGCGTCGATTGTGCGAAGGCACCAGCCGGGTGACGTCATCCAGGTCGAGTACGTCGATCGCACGGGCGCGGCCAGGACGGTGAAGCTCACGCTCGAGGAAGATCCGGCGATCGGCCTCGTCACGGCCGAGTCCACCGGAGCGTCGTTGACCGCTGCGCAGGCTGCATTTCGTGCCGCGTGGCTCGGTAGAAAAGGATAACCATGCCTGTCCCGTGGCTTAGTCTCATCGATGTGGCACTCGGCCTGTCCGACGTGGTGCGCCGCACACGTGGGCGTCACGCCGACACCGAGTCGCGCCAGCTGGCGGCACCCCAGTCGGCGTCGATGCTCGGCGGCATCGAGGCGCGGCTGGCCGGCGTGGTCGTCTCCGCGCTGAAGGAAGCGTTCGACCGCGACAGTCGACGACTCGACCTCGAGCGCGAGCAGATGGAAGCCGCGCATCAGCGCGCCGAGCGTCTGTTGCGGCTCGAACTGCTGCGTCAGTCCGGTGAGCGCGAGATCGCGCGACAGCGCCTCATCGCCACCGCCGCCACCGCCGGCTGGGTCGCTGCCCTCGTGCTGTCGGCCTGGGTGCCGGCTGCTGGCGCCGCGCGCGTGCTGCTCGGCTTCGGCTGGGTGCTGTTGTTGGCGGCTTTGCTCTGCTCGTTCGTCGAACAGGCACGGCAGTCGCGCGCACTGGCGGTGGCAGACGAACGTCTGTCGGTGGAGTCGAGTACCGCACCGGCCGCGGCCGGACTCGCCGCACCCTGGCTGGTAGCCGTCGGCTTCATCGCGCTGTCGGTCGGCGTCCTGATCCGCTAAGGCGGTACGTAGCTGCCGACCTTCAGGTCGGCTCCGGAAAGATCACGCCGGGAGCCAGCACCCCGCGCGGATCGAGTGCCTGCTTCACGGCGCGCATCTGCTCGATACCGTCGTGTCCGTGCAGGTCGAGCAGCAGTTGCTGCTTGATGGCGCTTCTGCCGACGCCGTGCTCGGCCAGCGGCGCGCCCCCGAGCGCGATCGCCGCACGGCCTATCGCCAGCATCGCCTCGCGTCCGGCCGCGACGTCGGAGAAGTTCCGGGGAATGACATTCGGATGGATGTTTCCGTCCGAGACGTGACCCCACACCGCGCCGTCCAATCCGCGTCGCTCGAATTCGGCGTCCACGTGCGTGAGCAGTTCGTCGAAGCGGTCGAACGGCACGATGACATCCGCGGCTGTTTTTTCGATGCGCGCATCCACGTCTCTGGCCGCCGCACCAACGCGCTGGTTCACGGCGAGCGGCACAGCCTCTCGAAGGGACAGCAGCCGTGCAGCGGCAGCTGCGTCATCTGGCGCCGCGACGACGGCGGTGTCCGCGGCACCGAACGCCGACAGCAGCTGCGCGAAGCGCGTGAGCGCGCCCGGTGCAGCCGGCCCTTCGCCCAGTGCCTCGTACACCCCAGCACTGGACGTGCCCTGCGGCAGGTCGACCGTCAACAGCAAGCCGAGGGCCGCGTCGGCCAGTATGGTGATGCCGCAGCGTCGGTCCGCCGCGTCCTCGCGAAGCAGTGCCAGGCTTCGCGCATCCATATGTTCGATGGCCGACACGTCGAGTCCATCGGAGTCGCCGGTACGCCAGGTGGCGATCGCGTCCGCGCGCACGGCGTCCACGAAGCGCAGCGCACTGGCGCGCTCGCGGAAGGTGACGAAGACCAGGCAGGCGGCCGGCCGGACCGGCTCCACGCGCAACGTCGCCTCGGTGACGATGCCGAGCGTGCCTTCGGAGCCGATGAACAGATCGATGAGGTCCATGCCTGGCGCTGCGAAGTAGCCGGCCGACAGCTTCGGCACGTCGGGCATGCGGTATCGGGGCATCGGCACGCGCACCACGTCGTGGGCACGCTCGATGTCCACATAGCCGTCCCCATGCGCCGTCACCTGTCCGCGGTGCAGCTCCAGCACATCGCCCGTGGCCAGCACCACCGTCAGCGCGTCAACCCAGGCCCGCGTCGATCCGTACTTGAACGTTGCGGCGCCGGCGGCGTTCGTGGCGATAGTGCCGCCAATGGTGGCGCCGTGCCAGGTGGGACCGGGCGGGTAGAGCGCGCCGCGCTGGCGCGTCCACGCATCAATCTCGGCGATCGTCACCCCGGCGCCGGTGCGCAGCCCGCCGCCAGATGCCGCCTCCAGTGTGCGCAGCCGTGCCGTGCTCAGGAGCAGCCCGCCCCTCGGCGTGGCGCCGCCCGTGAGCGACGACTGGGCACCGATGGCCAGCACTCGCGTCGCTCCGACGAGGCAGGTGACTACGTCGCGCTCGCTGCGTGGCCACGCCAGCACGTCGGCATGGCCGCCTCGCACGTGGGCAGCGTCTTCGACGTGCGCGGAGAGCCGCTCGGCCTCGGTTGTCTGCTCTGGTTGCGTAAAGGCGCCGCGGGGCGGCCGCGCGCGCACGCGGTGCATGGTCAAGGCTACAGCTATACTCGAAATCATGCGCTTTGCCCCCGAATACGTCACCTACGTACTCAACGAGAATTTCGAGGACGCAAAGGCCAACTTCCTCTCGCCGTTGATGGCGCTGCACTACGCGCACCTGGTGATGCTGGCGGAGAAGGGCATCGTGTCGAAGGACGATGCGCATGCCATCCGCCTGGCGCTGGACGCGGTGGACGAGAGCGAAGTGCGGAAGGTGGTCTACGACGGCACCTACGAAGACCTGTTCTTCTACCTCGATCGGCTGATCATTGCCGCCTGTGGCGCCGACGTCGCCGGGCGCCTGCACACCGCACGCAGCCGCAACGACATCGCGATGACCACGTACCGCATGCGCCAGCGCGAGTGCCTGCTCGATCTCACGTCGGCCACGCTCGACCTGCGGCGCTCGCTCCTGCTCCTGATCGGGCAGCATCATGACACCGTCTTCGCCGTCCACACCCACACGCAGCGGGCGCAGCCGTCCACCGTGGCGCACTACCTGCTGGCGGTCTGCGAGCAGGTGGAGCGCGACGCCATCCGGCTGAAGGGCGCGTTCGAGCGTACCAACATGAACCCGCTCGGCGCCTGCGCCATCACCGGCACCGGCTTCGACATCGATCGCACCATCACGTCGGACCTGCTCGGTTTCGCCGCGCCGACCGTGAACACCTACGGCAGCATCGCGACGGTCGACTACCTGCTCGAGAGTGCCGCGGCGGCCATGGTGCTGGTCACCGGCATGGGGCGCTTCGTGCAGGACCTGCTGCTCTGGTCGACGGCGGAATTCGACTACGTCCGCCTCGGCGACGGCTTCGTGCAGGGGAGCAGCATCATGCCGCAGAAGCGCAACCCGGTGGCGCTCGAGCACGCCCGCGTCATTGGCAGCAAGGCCGTGGGACAGGCGCAGGCGGTGATGACCGCCGTGCACAACACGCCGTTCGGCGACATCAACGACACCGAGGACGATCTGCAGCCGCTCGTCTTCTCGATGTTCAAGGATGCGGGCCGGGCCGTGAAGATCGTCGCCGCCGCGCTGCGCACCGCGCAGTTCGACCCGGCGCGGCTCGAGGCCCGTGCCGGCGACGGCTGGACCACGCTCACCGAACTGGCCGATACGCTGGTGCGCGAGCAGGGCATTCCGTTCAGTGCCGCCCACTCGATTTCCGCGAAGTTCGTGGCAGCACGCCTGGCGGACCCGCAGAAGTCGTTGGCCGATATCCTGACGGCGGCGTCGCGCACAGTGCTTGGGGCACCTCTCAGCTACACCGAAGAGGCGATGGAGCGTATCCTCAGCCCGCGCCACTTCGTGATGATTCGGCGCACCTGGGGCGGCCCCGCGCCGGACGAGACGCGCCGTGCGGCAGCCGTGTCGCAGGCGCAGTTCCAGGCCGACGAGGCGTGGCTGGCCGGAGCGGTCGACGCCCTCAAAGCCTCGCAGGCGCGCCTGACCGGGAGAGCGGCAGCACTATGACCACCTCGCACCAGCACGAACCAGGCGACACGCCGATGACCGGCATGTACATCGCGGTCGTCATCGTCGAAGCCCTCGTCATTGCGGCGCTCTACGCCCTGGGCAGGATGTACTCGTGAGCCTCATCGACTGGGGCATCGTTGTTGTCTATCTCGTCTGGATGATCGTCGACGGCCTGAGGCGGTCGGAGAAGACCGACGAAATGGAAGGCTACTTTCTGGCGAGCCGCTCGTTGCCGTGGTGGGCGGTCGGCCTGTCGGTGATGGCGACGCAGCTGAGCGCCATCACACTGGTCGGCACCACCGGCCAGGCCTACTCCACGGGCCTGCGATTCGTGCAGTTCTACTTCGGCCTGCCGCTCGCGATGATCGTGCTGTCAGTCACCGTTGTGCCGTTCTTCCATCGGGCGCGGGTGTACACGGCGTACGAGTATCTCGAGCAGCGTTTCGACGTGCGCGTGCGTACCGCCACCAGCGCGCTGTTCCTGCTCGGTCGGGTGTTCTCGCTCGGCGTCGTGCTCGCCGCTCCCGCCGTTGTCATCTCCGCCATTGTCGGTTGGACTATCCCGATGACGCTGCTGGCGCTGGCGCTGCCGATGGTGTTCTACACCAGCTTCGGTGGCGTGCAGGCCGTGGCCTGGACCGACGTCAAGCAGATGGTGGTCATCATCTTCGGCCTGCTCGCAGCGCTGGTCATCCTGGTGATGGGCATCACGCGCGACGTCAGCCTCGCCCAGGCGTTCAGCCTGGCCGGTGCCACCGGGCGGTTGCAGGCCATCGACATGCGCTTCAGCCTGAGCGAAACCTACACCATGTGGTCGGGGTTGATCGGCGGCTTCTTCCTGAGCCTGTCGTACTTCGGCTGCGACCAGAGCCAGGTGCAGCGCTATCTCACGGCGAAGTCGATCGACGAAGGGCGCCACTCACTGATGATGAGTGCCTTCGTCAAGATCCCGCTGCAGTTGCTGGTGCTGTGCACCGGCATCCTCGTGTTCGTGTTCTACATCTTCCAGCCGCCGCCGATGCTGTTCAACAAAGCGCACGAGGCGCAGGTGGTGTCGGGTCCATACGCCGCCGACTACGCCTCACTGCAGCAGCGGTTCGACCTCGAGATTGCCACACGGAAGCAGGCGGGGACCGCGAACGACACGCCGGCGTTCCTGGCGAGCGATGCACGATTGAAGGACATTCGCGCCCAGGCGGTGCAGGTGGTGAAGAACACGACCGGCGACCAGCAGTACGCCGACGTCAACTACGTCTTCCCGACCTTCATCACCACGCACATGCCGGTTGGTCTGGTCGGGCTGATGATCGCGGCGATGTTCGCCGCGGCCATGTCCACGGCGTCAGGCGAGCTCAGCGCGCTCTCGTCGGCCACGGTCATCGACTTCTACAAGCGGCACTGGGTGAAGGACGCCACCGACAAGCACTACCTGAAGGTGTCGAAGCTGGCGACGGCCGGGTGGGGGCTGTTTGCCTGTATCGTCGCGATCTTCGCTTCCGACCAGGGGTCGCTCATCGAGGTGGTCAACCGCTACGGCTCGTTCTTCTACGGGTCGATCCTCGGCGTGTTCATCCTGGCGCTGCTGACCAAGCGGGCGACGGCCACCGGCGCCTTCGTGGGGCTGATTGCCGGCATGGCCGTCGTGCTCTCGGTGGCGGTCGGTCTGCCCTGGATCGCCTTTCTCTGGCACAACCTCATTGGCGCGTTCGTGGTCGTTGCGGTCGGGCTCGTCGTCAGTAGCTTTTCCAGGTGAACGCGCTGAGCATGTAGTTGCCAGCGGTGAGCGCGTTGTTCTGCAGGCGGCGGTCGTAGTGGATTGCCGCGCCACCCGCCTCCGTCAGCTGCTTCACTACAATCGCCCCGTAGAGATCGGCACCACCGGTGATGCTCGCCGTCGCGTTCGGAGCGTAGAACAACCCAGCGGTCGTATCACCGCCCGCCAGCTTTATTTCACCAGTCCCGCCGTAGATGAACTGCAGATCGGTCGGGCGGAACGTGGTGTTGACCAGCCCCTGACCGGTGATGGTGACGGGCGTCGTCTGGCCGACGCCTGCCACCTTGATGATTACGGGACCGCTGTTGACCTTGATCGTCGAGTTGCCGTTCATCGTCAGGCTGTTCATCACGTATGTGCCGGCGTTCAACTGCAGGACGGCGCCGGCGTTGACGGCGACGTTTCCCATGGTGACGACTGACGACGCGCTGGCCGGCGTGAAGGTGGCACCGTTGCTGCTGTTCGCGCACACGCTGCCGTAACCTGACGGACAGCCTGTGGTCTTCTTGAAGTC
>JBKJMH010000096.1:0-9300 GCA_046596625.1 Vicinamibacterales bacterium
CACGATGGCCCTGGCGCTGGCCGTGCGTGGGGCGCAGCGCGCCATCTTCGACCTCGGCGGCTATGCGCCGCTGGAGACGACGGGCGCGCGAGCCGACAGCCTCTTTGCGTTCGCGCGGCGGCACGACACCGGCACGATCATCACCTGCGTGCCACGACTGGTTGCGGGGCTGGAAGGTGCGGGCTCGGCGCCGCCACTCGGCCCCGTGTGCTGGGCCGACACCATGGTGCGCCTGCCGGCCGACCTCGCCGGTTGCACGCTGGAGCACGCGTTCACGAACGTGACGCTCACAGCCGGTGTGTCGGCCGATGGTTACGTCGCACTGGCCGCCGCGGACCTCTTCGCGCACTTTCCAGTGGCGCTGCTGAGGCTGCACAGCTGACGATACGTCGATGCTGTATCTGACGATTATCGGCGGCGCCTTCATCGCGTGGCTCATCCTCGTGATGCTCTTCACGCCGCACATCCCGTATCACATCGAACGCGAGCTCGACGCCGCCAGCGACCATTTCATCCGCGTGCTCGAGTCGACCTGCCTGGTCACGCTCATCGACGGCAATACGGTCGATGTGTTCACCAACGGCGACAGCTTCTACCCCGCCATGCTCGAGACCATTCGCAGCGCGCGCGAAACCATTAACATGGAGTGCTACATCTTCAAGAAGGGGACGATTGGCAGCGCCTTCGTCGACGCGCTGGCCGAGCGGGCACGCGCCGGTGTGCGCGTCACGCTGGTGATGGATGCGATCGGCAGCTTTGGCGCGTTTCGCAAGGCGGCCGGGCCGCTGCGCGCGGCGGGCTGCCGCGTCGAGCCCTATCAGCGGGTGACGTGGTATAGCCTGGGTCGCCTGAACAACCGCACACACCGCGAGTTGCTGGTGGTCGACGGCCAGGTGGCCTTCGTCGGCGGGGCCGGCGTTGCCGACTGGTGGGCACAGTCGATTGACGGCAAGCCGATGTGGCGCGACATGATGGCGCGTGTGGAGGGGCCGGTGGTCTCGCAGATCCAGGGCATCGCTGCCGAGAACTGGCTGGAGTGCTGCGGCGAAATCCTGACCGGTCCTGAAACCTACAAGGCGCACGAGCGGCGAGACGGCGTCAGTGCCTTTGCCCTGAAGAGCTCGCCTGCCGACCGAGCGACGGTCTCACGCGTCTTGTTCCAGACACTCATCGAGAGCGCCAACAGCCGCTGCCGCATCAGCACTCCCTATTTCCTGCCCGACAAGGCGTTCCGTCAGGCGCTTATCCGGACGGCTGGTCGCGGCGTCGCCATCTCTGTCGTCGTGCCGGGCCCTGCCACCGACCAGCGCTGGGTACGTCTGGCCAGCCGCCGCATGTTCGGGACGCTCCTCGAGGCCGGCATTCGGATCTACGAGTACACGCCGGGGATGATCCACGTGAAGATGCTGGTGGTGGATGACCTGTGGTCGGCCATCGGCACCACCAACCTCGATAACCGATCGTTCGAGCACAACGACGAGATGAACCTGACCGTGCGCGATGCGCAGGTCGCGGCGCGCCTGACGCGCGACAACGAGGCCGACATCGCCCAGAGCCACGAGGTGACGCTCGACGAGTGGCGGCGACGCCCACTCCTCGAAAAGCTGGTTGGCTCCGTCGCCTGGCTGCTCGAGCGGCAGCAATGACCCTTCCACCGGTCGAGGTCGTGCAGGTACTGCTCGCGCGAGAGCAACGTGCCGTAACAGACGTCGTTCAGCAGCTTCGGACGGCTGACGCTCAGGCGCCGCACGAGTTCGTCCATCACCCACGCCGGGACGTTGTGCCGCTTGTCGGGATAGATGAAGCCGAACAGGATCAGGTGGCTGAGCAGCACCCGCGGCCAGTCGAGCGACGGCCCGGTTTCGCGCAGCAGGTGCGCGACGTCGGCCCCGTCGTAGCGCTCGCGTTCGAGAACGAAGGCCTTCGACCACAACATCTCCTCCACGGGCGAGATGCGGACGATCAGGCCGAGCACGTTGACCCGCGGAGCATGGTCGAACCACAAGTCGTCGACATGGGCGACGCCGTTGCCCGAGCTGAAGATGACGTCCATGAAGTGCCCGCCGCGATGGATCTTGCCGAGCCAGTGCCGAAACGGCGTGTCCGTCTCGTACCGAGCGCCGCGAACGCGGCAAGCACACGCGGGCAGTCGTTGGGCTTCACGAAGATGTCGATGTCCTTCGTCTCCCGTGGCACGTGCGCGTAGTGGGAGAAGGCAAACGCGCTTCTTGAGCGCGTCGATGTAGAAATCGGCCGCACGGTCGTGAATGGCAGCACCATCCGCACCGGCGTGCGCAGGCGCGCCAGCGCGGCTTCGAGCCAGCACGCGCGGTAGAGGTCCCCTTCGGCGGCCGTCTTGCACACAACCTGGTGGTGCGGGCACAGATGGGACGACGACTGAGCAGGATCGTGGTCCTACCATTCGCCATGATTGGGGTCGTGTCCGCGCTGCTGGTATGGGAGATCGAGCACGTCGGTTCGATCCCGCTCGCAGTGGTGCTCGGCGGTATCGCGATCGCCATCGGTGTGCTGGTCGCACGGCATGTGCGCACACAGATCGACGAACTGTCCACCTACTACGAGACCCTACTGCGCACGGCTGAAGGGGAGTCGATGCGCGCGGAAGCTGCTGGACGTGTCAAGGACGAGTTCCTGTCCACGCTCTCACATGAGCTGCGCACGCCGCTCAACTCCATCCTCGGCTGGTCGCGACTTCTCGAGGGCGGGAAGCTCGACGCGGCGCAGAGTTCGCGAGCGATCCAGGCGATCGAACGCGCCGGGTGGGCGCAGTCGCAGCTCATCGAAGATCTGCTCGACGTCTCGCGCATCGTCAGCGGACGGCTGCAGATCTCACCGGTGCCGACGCTGCTGCAGCCGATCATCACGTTCGTCGTCCAGGCGCTCGGACCCGCGGCTGCGGCGAAGGGCATTGGCGTCGAAACCCGTCTGGACGAGGCGATCGGACGTATCGCCGTCGATCCCGACCGCCTTCAGCAGATTGCGTGGCACCTGGTGTCGAACGCGCTCAAGTTCACGCCAGCGGACGGGCAGGTCGTCGTCGACCTGTCGCTGCGCGATGCGCACGTCTGCCTGTCGGTGACCGACACCGGCGTGGGGTTCAGCGCGGCCACCACACCCTTGCTCTTCGAGCGATTCCGGCAGGGCGACAGCAGTTCCACGCGACCATTCGGAGGCATCGGGCTGGGACTCGGCATCGTGCGACACCTCACCGAGATGCATGGCGGCACGGTGTCGGCGCGCAGCGCAGGTCCGGGGTGCGGAGCGACGTTCGAAGTGCTGCTGCCCCAGCGCGCGATGGCGGTGACTGTGCCGCACCCCGAGCCGCTGGCTGAGCGTTCGCCACTGCTCGACGGTATCTCGGTGCTCGTCGTCGACGATGACAGCGCGGCGCTGGAGTTCGCGCGCTCCAGCCTCGAGCGGTTTGGCGCCTCGGTGATCACGGCGCAGTCGGCCGACGAAGGGCGCCGGCATTTCCGGGCAAGCCCGCCCGACGTGCTCCTGAGCGACCTGCGGTTGCCTGGAGACGCCGGCTATCAGTTCATCCAGGACCTGCGTGCGCTCGATCACGAGCGCGGGCGGCACACGCCGGCAGCGGCGCTCACCCGTCTGGCGCGTGCTTCCGATCGACGCGACGCCCTCGCCGCCGGCTACGAGATGCACGTCGCCACGCCGATCGATCCCTTCGAACTGGCCATGGCCGTCGAACAACTGGTACAGGTCAGATGAACGGATCTACAGCTGTCACAACCGGGCACACGTCGGCCCGACACCGATGCACCGTCCTCATCGTCGAGGACGATGCCGAGTTACTGGGCGTGCTGCGGGTGGCGCTCGAGGCCGATGGTTTCGATGTCGCCCAGGCGGGCGATGGGCGCGAGGCGCTGATGCGGCTGCGCAGCACGGCCACGACCTGCCTCATTCTCCTCGACCTGCACCTGCCGGTCATGGACGGCCGCCGCTTCCGCGCCGCGCAGTTGCGCGATCGGTCGCTGGCGTGGATTCCGGTCGTGGTGGTGTCGAGCGGACTGGAAGCGGCGAGCGAGGCGAGGGACCTCGGGGCGCGGGCGTTCGTGCGCAAACCGATCGACGTGGACGAACTGCGTGGGATCGTGCGGCGTATCAGCTGTCCGCAGTCGCGCACGAAGCCGGACCAGCGAGGGCGCCGAGCCGAGACGGACGACACGCGAAGCCAGCGTTGGTGACGGCCGGGGATGTCTCCCCGGCCGACAGCACCAACTCGCGACTTACTTCTTCACGTAGCGGCTGACACGCTGCGGCCCGACTTCGGCGCCGTAGATGACACCCTTCGAGTCGACCACGACGCCTTCAGCGGCGCTGGTGCCGGTGAAGGCCGGACGGATGCGGCTTTCCGGGTCGGGGATGAAGGCGGTGACCTTCTTGTCCTTCAGGCTGCCGATGCGGATGCCGCGCTTCCAGTCCTGATGGTTCTGCGAGACCGAACCCGACTCGGAGTCGGCCACATACAGGTTGTCGTTCTTGTCGATGTAGATGCCGCTCGGACGGGAGAACTGGTAGAACTTCTCCTTGAAGTTGCCGTCCTGGTCGAACACCTGCACGCGGTTGTTGTTGCGGTCGCCGACGTAGAGCAGCCCCTTCGAGTCGAACGCGAGGGCGTGCGGCTGATCGAACTCGCCGTCGCCGCTGCCCCACTTGCCCCAGCTCTTGATGAACTTGCCGGTGGCGTCGAACTTCAGGAGCCGCGCATTCTGTCCGGGCGTGCTGCTGTGGCCTTCGGACACGAAGATGAACTTCCCATCGGGCGACGTGATGACGTCGTTCGGCGCGAGGAAGTAGTCGGGTTCGTTGCCGCCGCCCGCCTTGCCGAGCGTGAGCAGCACCTTGCCGTCAGGCGCGAACTTCCACACCTGGTGACCTTTGGTGGCCGCGGCGTTCGCACGCTGCGGCTGCGGCGCCGGAGGTGGACCGGTGGGCGCTACTGCCGGCGCCCCGCCGCGAGCGGGACGCGGCGCGTTGTCCTGACCGTCGGTGACCCACACGTTGCCGTCCTTGTCGACGTGCATGCCGTGCGGGAAGACCAGCAGGCCGTTGCCGAACGACGTCACCAGCTTGCCGGTGGTGTCGAACTTCATGACCGTCGGGACGTCCTTGATCTGGCCGGTTGCCGAGTCGAGGCAGCTGTTGCCGCCGCAGCGCTCGGCCACCCAGATCGAGGTGCCGTCCTTGTCGATGTCGATCGTGCTCGTCGAGCCCCACTTCCGCCCCTCGGGCAGCTTGAAGTAGTCGCCGATCATGTTGTACGGATTCACCACGTCGTTGACCGGCGGAATCGGTGCCGGTTCGTTGGCGACAATCCCGATATTGGCCGCCGCCAGGCCCGCGGCTGCGGCGAACGCCAGGGCCAGAGTGTTCTTCTTCATCACTGAATGCTCCTACTGCTTTACGTAGCGCTTGAGTGCGCGGGGACCGACTTCCGCGCCGTACACCACACCGTTTGCGTCCACCGCCACGCCTTCAGCCGCGCTCGTGGCGCCGCTTTCCTTCGGGTCGGGGATGAAGCCAGTGGGCGTCAGGGTCTTGGCACTACCGAGGCGGATGCCGCGATTGACGCCGGGATTGTACCCGTACGCGTTGGCGTCGCGGGACTGCGATTCCGAGTCGGCCACATACAGCGTGTCGTCCTTGCCGATGTAGACACCGCTCGGACGGCCGAAGGCCCTGGTCTCGGTGAGGAACGTGCCGTTCTGATCGAAGACCTGCACGCGGTTGTTCGTGCGGTCCGCGACGAAGAGGCGCCCCTGCGAGTCGAACGCCAGCGCGTGCGGCTGGCTGAAGTCGCCGGGGCCGGCGCCAAGCTTGCCCCACGTCTTCAGCAGCTTGCCGGTCTTGTCGAACTTGAACATGCGCGAGTTGCCGCCGCCGTGACCTTCACCCACGAAGATGTCACCGTTCGGCGCCACCACCACGTCGTTCGGCTGGAAGAAGAAGTCGGGCGCGGCCGCGCCGCCAGGCTTGCCGATGGTGAGCAGCACCGTGCCCTCGGGGCTGAACTTGATCACCTGGTGCCCCTTGGTTCCGCCAGCCGGCGGGCCCATCGGGAGCGGGGCGGGCGGCAGACCGGGCGCCGGCGCGGCGCCGCGAGCGGGACGTGGCGCGTTGTCGTTGCCGTCGACGATCCAGACGTTGCCGTCGCGGTCCACCGTGATGCCGTGCGGGAAGACCACGAGGCCAGAGCCGAAGCTCTTCACCAGCGCGCCGTTCTTGTCGAATTTCAGGACCGGATCGAGTGTCGAGGTCAGGCACGAATTGGTGCCGCAGCGTTCACCGACCCAGACAGACGTGCCGTCCTTGTCGATGTCAACCGAGCTGGTGGAGCCCCAGGTGCGCCCCTCCGGCAGCTTTGCCCATCCCTCGATGGTGCGATACGGATTCGGCAGGTCGTTCTTCGCGTTGGGCGTTGGCTGCCCCTGTGCCTGCGGCTGCGCGGTGGCCAGGGCCAGGCCGGCCACTGCGACGGCGGCCATGGGCCACCAGAACTTTCCGTGCTTCATATCAAGGCTCTCCCGTGAAACAGTGATCGACGACGGGGAATTATAGGGCCGGGAGGGCTGGAGCGGACACGGCGGCGCCCACATTCGAACCCAACCTGAGGCCTGACCAGCCCGGAAGGCGTCCTTACAGGGACAGCGCATGACATCCACGACCCGAATCCTCCTGACCGGCGCCACCGGCTACATCGGTGGCCGGCTGCTGCCCGCCCTCGAGGCGCTCGGCCGTCCGCTCCGGTGCCTGGCTCGGCGCCCCGACGCGCTGCGCGACCGGGTGCGCCCGCCAACGGAGATCGTGGGAGGCGACCTGCTCGATGCAGGCTCACTCGACCGGGCGATGGCGGACGTGGACACGGCCTACTACCTGGTGCACTCGATGGGCGCGCACGGCGACTACCGCGAGGCCGACCTCCTCGCGGCGCGCGCCTTCGGCGGGGCTGCCAGAAGGGCAGGCGTCCGCCGAATCATCTATCTCGGCGGGCTGGCGCACGATGACGGGTCGCTGAGCAAGCACCTGAAAAGCCGCCTGGAGACGGGCGAGGCGCTGCGCGAGAGCGGCGTGCCGGTCGTGGAACTCCGCGCGTCGGTCGTCATCGGCTCGGGCAGCCTCTCCTTCGAGATGATCCGCGCCCTGGTCGAGCGGCTCCCGGTCATGATCTGCCCGCGCTGGGTGGGCACCGAGGCGCAGCCCATCGGCATCGACGACCTGCTCGCCTACCTCGTCGCCACACTCGACCTGCCCGGCGACACGAACCAGGTGTTCGAGATTGGCGGTGCGGACCGTGCGAGCTACGGCGACCTGATGCGCGAGTATGCGCGACAGCGCGGCTTGCGGCGGCTCATGATCTCGGTGCCCCTGCTGACGCCGCACCTGTCGAGCCTCTGGCTCGGCCTGGTGACGCCCATCTACGCCCGCATCGGACGCCAGTTGATCGAGGGCCTGCGCAATCGGTCGGTGGTCCAGGACCACGGGGCTGACGCCGTGTTCGACATCCGGCCGATCGGCCTCACCGATGCCGTGTCGCGGTCCATCCGTAACGAGGATCGTGAATTCGCGCTGACACGGTGGTCCGATGCCCTGCAATCGGGCGGCGGTCCGCGGCCACTCGTCAGCGCACGCTTCGGGTCACGCCTGGTCGATGCGCGCACGGTGCACGTGAACGTGCCGCCGTCGCGTGCCTTCCGTCCGATCGCACGTATCGGCGGGCGCCGCGGCTGGTACTACGGCACGTGGCTGTGGCGACTGCGCGGCTCCGCCGATCTGCTGCTGGGTGGCGTCGGCATGCGCCGTGGTCGCCGCCATCCCGAGCAGGTGGTGGTGGGTGACGCCCTCGACTTCTGGCGCGTCGACGCGTGGGAGCCGGACCGGCGTCTGCGGCTGGCGGCCGAAATGAAAGTGCCGGGACGCGCGTGGCTCGAGTTCGAGGTGGTGCCGGACGGCAGCGGCACCACGATTCATCAGACGGCGGTGTTCGATCCGATCGGTCTGTGGGGCCTGCTCTATTGGTATTCGCTCGTGCCGGTGCACGGCTTCATCTTCGGCGGCATGCTGCGGGAGATTGCACGGCAGGCGACGACGGACGAGGCCACGGGCGCGGACCAACCGGCGGCGGCCACGGCCATACGCTGACGCGCGCCGCAGGCTCGGCTTCGTGCTAGGATTCGCGCATTGTCAATGGGAGGACTGTTCATGCCTGTACAGAAGACCACGAAGAAGCCGGCGGCGAAACCGACGACCAAGGATCTGGGCATCAAGAAGTCGGATGCCAACAAGGTCAAGGGCGGCGCGGTCAACCTCGGACCGTAAGCACTCGACCTCGCTGGTCGGCACGCGCCCAGCATTCGACACTGACCGCCGGTCCGCTGCCGCCGTCTTCGGCAGCGGCCGGTCCTTCTCCACTATCGTGAGCACCCTGGTCCCGCCCCGTTTCCGTGCCGCCGTCGCCGACGTTCGTCTCCGGCTCTCCGGGAACGAACGGATGCTGTTCGATGTCATCTGCCTCTCCGCCAGCCTCGGCTACGCCCTCCCTCAGGACGACATCAACATCAACGACCTGGTTGGTCGACTGAACCCGCGACCGAAACTGGCGCGCGGCACGACACGGATCCTCGGTGCGGCGGGGGCCATGGTGACCAGGCGCGCGTGGGACGATGCGGCGCAGCGGCTGGCTCGGCGGCTGATTCGCACCCTGGCCGCACGCAACCTCACCACGCCGGACGCCGACGGCAACTACGAGCCGCTGCGCTCGCTCCTCTCGTTCGCACCAAGCGTCCTCGCGCTCGATTGCACGGTCCCGAGCGGGCGGCCGGTACACGTGGCGGCCTGGACCGTCGTGATCCGCGTGCTCGGGCGCATCCACCCATCGGCGGTGGCGCAACTGACGCTGCCCTGGCTGGACCAGCGCCGCTTCGCGACGCTGGCGCGGGAAGCCAGAGGCGCGTTCCTTGGCGGCCGTGCCAGCGGCGAGCGACCCGGGCCGTCGGGCCGGCGGCTGGCGGTCGACCCACGACTGGCCGACGCCGTGGCGACCGCGATGCACACGGCCGTTGCCCCGGCCCTCATCGCGCAGTACGTCTTCTACACCAGGGAAGGCGACTATTTCTGGCCGCACACCGACAGCCTGCGGGTGTACGTCAACGTCTTCATCTGCCTCGAGCACCATGTGCCGGCAGGACAGGACGGCTGTTCGGCGTTCGTCGGCTACCACGAGGACGGAACGGTCGAACGATTCGAGTTGCGCGCGGGTGATGT
>JBKJMH010000133.1:0-5544 GCA_046596625.1 Vicinamibacterales bacterium
CATAGGGTCCGGCTACTGACCCTTGCCACACCAGAACGAACTGGCTTACCATGAGCGTTTCCGAGGATCCCCGATGACCATGCTCGACCGGATGCGTCAGCATCGAAACTGGCTCAAATGGAGCCTGGCGCTCGTTTGCTTGGCGTTCGTTGTGTTCTACATCCCCGACTTCCTGAGTGGAGCGTCCGGGACCGTGCCGACCTCACCCATCGATACGGTGGCGACGGTCGAAGGTCACGAAATCCGCTCGGACGAATTCATCCGCACCTATCAGGCGCAGATGCAGGCATACCGATCGGCCTACGGCGGCCAGATGAACGACCAGCTGCTGAAGCAGCTCGGCATCGACCAGCAGATTCTCCAGCAGCTGGTGGACGAGCGCGCGGCACTCGCCGAGGCCGAACGGGTCGGCATCGCGGCCACCGACGCCGAGGTGGCGCAGCGCATCTACGCAATCCCCGCGTTCCAGGACAACGGCAGCTTCATCGGCCAGGCCCGCTATCAGCAGTTGCTGGCGTCGCAAAGCCCACCCCTCGCCACGCGTGATTTCGAGGAGAGCATCCGCCGCTCGCTGGTGCTCGAGAAGCTGCGCGCCTCGGTCACCGAGTGGCTGTCGGTCTCCGAGAAGGAACTCCAGGGCGAGTACCGCCGCCGCAACGACAAGGTGAAGCTCGCCGTCGTCGCGTTCAACGCCGACAGCTACCGTCCCGACGTCACCGCCACCGACCCCGAAGTGGCGAGCCACTTCGAGGGCCACCAGGCCGACTTCCGCATCGCCGACAAGCGCAAGGTCAAGTACGTGCTGGTCGACATCGACGCGCTGCGCGCCAAGGTCACGGTGACGCCGGCCGACCTCAACAAGGCCTACAACGACAACATCCAACAGTACTCCACGCCCGAGCAGGTGCGCGCCAGCCACATCCTCCTGAAGACTGAAGGCAAGGACGAGGCGGCAGTGAAGGCCACGGCAGAGCAGATACTGAAGGAAGCCAAGGGCGGCGCCGACTTCGCCGAACTTGCGAAGAAGTACTCCGAAGACGAATCGAACGCCAAGAACGGCGGCGACCTCGACTTCTTCGGCCGTGGCCGCATGGTTGCCGAGTTCGACGCGGTGGCCTTCACGATGGAACCCGGCCAGATCAGCGACCTGGTGAAGACGCAGTTCGGCTTCCACATCATCAAGCTCACCGACAAGAAAGCCGGGGCGGTGCGGCCGATGGCAGAAGTGCAAGCGCAGCTCACCGAGCAGATTCAGTCCGAGAAGGCGCAGGCGGAAGCCACCGCGCTCGCGCAGAAGCTCGAAGCCCAGGTGAAGAAGGCGGCCGACCTCGAGACGGCCGCCAAGGCCAATGGCCTGACGGTGCAGGAGAGCGGCTTCTTCGCGCGCGATGAGCCGATTCTCGGCGTCGGCGCCGCACCGGAAATGACGTCGCGGGCATTCACGCTCGGCGACGGCGAGGTGTCGACGGCGCTGCGCACCGGCCGTGGCTTCGTGGTGGAGACGGTCACCGGCAAGCAGGACTCCTACATCCCGAAGCTCGACGAGGTGAAGGATCGCGTCCGCGACGTCGTGCTCAAGGGCAAGGCGGTCGAGATGGCGAAGCTGAAGGCTGCCGACGCGGCGCCCAAGCTCAAGGTCGCTGCCGACTTCGACAAGGCGGCCAAGGCGGCCGGCGTCGAGCCCAAGCCGACCGAGTTCATCACGGCCGATGCGCCGCTGCCCGACCTGGGTGCCGCTCCTGAGGTGATGGCGCAGATCTTCAAGCTGCCCAAGGACGCGGTCAGCGACGTGCTGATGACGCCGAACGGCGCGGTGATCGTGAAGGTCGTCGACAAAGCCGCAACCACCGAGTCCGATTTCACCTCGAACCGTGACACGTTCCGCACCGAACTCCTCGAGGACCGTCGCAATCGCTTCTTCAGCGCCTACATGGTGAAGGCGAAGCAGAAGATGAAGATCGAGATCAACCGGGAAGCGATTGCTCGCGTGATCGGATAGCCATCGCCGACAGCCGGCTCTGGGCTTTGGGCTCTGGGCTTTGGGCTTTGGGCTATAGGCGCTGGGCCGGCCACACAGTCACGCTGAAAGGGCCCGGGGGGCATCGTCCTCCGGGCCCTTCGTCGTTTTGCCTGAAGCCTGAAGCCTGAAGCATCCCCGTCGGGCCCACCGCCCATCGCCTACCGCCTACCGCCTAGCGCCCAGAGCCCGAAGCCGTTCACTGAGCGCGTCGGCGGCGCGCTCAGCGCACGTACGTGAACGGCATCAGGGCCAGCGCTTCCCCGCGACGGAACATCGACGTGGTGCCGCGCAGGGCTCGCAGTGCGTTACGCTCGTCAGCCGACAGGTTGGCTGACAGCCATGAACTGACCGCCGCTTCGGAGCCGCCCGAGAAGCCGTCGTTCACCATCTCGAAGAAACTTCGCGCGCGCGGATACGCGACGAGTTCCACGTCGCCGGTGGCCGGCAGCTTCGCCCGCTCACGCGCAATGGCCACGGCTCGGTCGAGCCCGCCGAGTTCGTCGACCAGCCCGTTGTCCTTCGCCTGGCGTCCGGTCCAGACGCGTCCCTGCCCGAGTTGATCGATGGCCTCCGGCGTCATGCGGCGCGACTCACTCGCCTTGCGGATGAAATCGGTGTAGAACGCCAGCAGTTGCGACTCCACTTTCTGCAGTTCCGACGCGTTGAAGGGCCGCGCCGGCGACGCCATCTCGGCGTTGCGGCCGATGCTGGTCGCTTCGATGTTGGCCCCGAGCTTCGCGTAGACGCCGCCCATCACAAGCTTGCCGCCGTAGATCCCGATCGAGCCAGTGAGGGTGGACGGCTGCGCCACGATCACCTGCGCCGGCATGGCGATGTAGTAGCCACCTGACGCCGCGAGATCCGACATCGACACGATGAGCGGCCGGTTCGGTTTCTCGTCGCGCGCGAGCATCAGCTCCCGCCAGATGGCATCGCTCGCCGTGGCCGATCCGCCAGGGCTGTCGATGCGGAGCACGATGGCCCGCACGCTCTGGTCCTTGCGGGCATCGCGAATGGCCTTGACGAGCGTGTCGGAACCGATCGTCTCGCCGTTCAGCGGGTCGTAGCCGCCCTTGCCCCCGACGATGGCGCCGGAGGCGTAGACGACGGCAATGCGCGGCCCCGTGTTCATCCCCAGCGAGGCGGAACTCACGCGGGAGTAGTCGGAGGCGTCGAGCGTGCCCATCGGCGTTTCGTGGCTCTGGCGCAGCTTGTCCATCGCCTGATCTTCGTAGGCCACTTCATCGACCAGACCGGTGGCCAGCGCATCCGCCGCCAGGAACGGGCCATCGTCGACCAGCGCGCGCACGTCGGCGGCGGTCTTCTTCCGGGCTTCGGCCACGACACCCACGATCTGCTCGAACAGATCGCGGTTGAGCCACTCGTCCATCTCCTTGTGCGCCGGGGTGTAGGTCTTCTCCGTGTAGGCGTTGACGGCGGTCTTGTAGTCGCCGATGTGATGCATGTCGGGCACGATGCCGACCTTGTCGAATGTGCCGCGCAGGAACAGTGCGTAGGTGGCGACGCCGCTCAAGTCGAGCGTGGCCGACGGCATGAGGAAGATGCGATCGGCTGCCGTCGCGAGGTAGTAGTTCCGATCGTCGGCGTATTCCAGGTAGGCGTAAACCGGCTTGCCGGACTGACGAAAGTCGGCAACCGCATCGCGCAGTTCCTGCACCTTGCCCCAGTACGGCGAGGTGAACCCGGTCGGCTTGAGCAGCACGCCGGCGATGCGTTGGTCGCGCTTGGCCTTGTGGAGCATCTCCACCACGGCGCGCACCGTCGGCGTCCGTCCGCCGCGCAGGTACGTCACCACGTCGGTCGGTGCGTTCTCCGAGAGGTCACCGCCGACCTCCAGCACGAGCATCGAATTGGCGGGCACCGACGGCGTGCGCCCGAACAGCATGTATAACGCGATGAACGCCCCTATCGAGAGCACGACCGCGACACCGAGCAGCGCAAAGACGATGGCGAGTCCCCGTTTGGCCATGGGTCGAGTATAGCTGCCGGGTTCAGGAGCGCAGGTTTTCGACAGGCCGACGGTTCGAATGCGAATGGTGTTGCGGTATACTCGGAGTCCCTGTTCGGGGAGTGTCTCACCCACTTGCGGAAGTGGCGGAACGGCAGACGCGCTAGCCTCAGGAGCTAGTTGGAGCAATCCAGTGGAGGTTCAAATCCTCTCTTCCGCACCACGCACCTCGTTCTTACTTCATCTCCAGCGCTAGGCCGTCAAGCGCGTTCTCGGCTTCTCCGACGCCAGACGCCTCAGCAACCCTTCCCACTCGGCCACGCGCGACTCGAACGACCAGAAGCGCTGAAAGTAGTCGACCTGCGCGGCGAGGCGGCCCTGCGTCTCCGGACGCCAATACTCCGCCAGCGCCCGCTGCATATGCTGCAGCGTCTGCACGCACATCACCTCGGGCGACTCGTCGAAGGCGAACATCCACGGCCAGGCCGCGCAGGTTTCCGGGAGTGCACCGAGGCTGCTGGTGATGCCGAGACAGCCGGCCATCAACGCTTCCTGCGCCGCCAGGCACGACGTTTCGGCGACGATCGACGGGTAGACCCACACATGCGCGCGCAGCAGCGCGTCCCGCACCTCCGCATTCGGGAGTGCGCCGTGGTACTGCACGCACGGATTGGCGCGCAGCGCGTCGTACAACGGCTCGTGCTTCGCGTCGGCATCATGCCATCCGTAGAGGCGGAGCGACGAGTAGACGTGCAGCAGCCAGTCCTGACGCTGGCGGGCCAGCGCGTCTGCCGCTGCCGCAAGCAGGGCCAGACCGCGGTCCGGCGTCGACGTGTAGATGAACTGCAGCCGTCGGTCCATGGCTGGCTTCGGCAGCGCCGGCGTCAGCCGCGGCACGCCGTTCCTGATGACGAGCCCCTCGCTATAGGGAATCCCCAACACCCGGTGGTACTGCGCCTGCTGCCAGTGCGACACGAACACCAGCGCGTTGAACTGCGCACGGTACGCGCGGTCCTTCAGGCGGGCCGAGGCCGGGTCGTGCGGATGGTCGTGCAGCCACAGCAGCCTGGGCCGGTCCGGGTCGAGCACCACCCGTTCGGGGCGCGAACAGATGATCTGCACCTGCGCGGTGAGGGCGGGCAGCGCGCCGGTGAGGTACGACAGGAGCAGTTCAGTGCCGCCCATGGGCGTGCCCGCGGTCGGCATGCTGGTCGCGGCTACGTCGAGGCCATCTCGGTGGCCAGCCTGTCGGCCTCGGCCGCCGTCGCCGCCAGCGCGTCGCGCCCGAGGGCGTTGAGGATGTCGACGAGGTCGGGGTTGAGCAGCCCCTTCGCCACGTCCTTCGACAGTTCATCGAAGGCGCGTTCGGACGACATGGCCTGACGGTACGGGCGCGACGTCGTGATGGCATCGTACTCGTCGACGATCGCGATGATCTGCGCCAGCAACGGCACCGCATCGCCCCGCAACCCGTCCGGGTAGCCGCTGCCATCCAGCCGCTCGTGATGCGACCGCACGATCGGACGCACCAGCGACAACGCGCGCAGGTCGCCGC
>JBKJMH010000103.1:0-3133 GCA_046596625.1 Vicinamibacterales bacterium
TGTCGTCACGGCACCAGTACGATCAGCGCTGAGCACACCGTCCGGCCAGTGCGCCGGTAGCTGTGTGGCACCGATGCGTCGAAGTACATCGCGTCACCGCTGTCGAGGGTGTGGACCGTGCCCTCGGTCTTGACCTCGAGTCCACCCGAGAGCACGTAGATCATCTCGGCCCCTGGATGTTCGTGCGGGCGAAGGTGTCCCGCGGCAACCGACCGGAACGTTGCGAGGTAGGCGGTGCACTTCGCCTCGGCCACCGGAAAGGTCAGGCTTTCGAAGTGATAGACGGGGTCGCTCAGCCCGGGGGCCTCGGGAAACCGCTGGCGCTCGACGCGGCGGACAATGGCGAGCGCGCGGTGCTTGCGGTGGTCGGCGAAGAAGAAGTCCAGGTCGACGCCGAAGACCATCGCAATCCGCAAGAGCGTCGGAAGCGTCGGAAACATCTTCCCGCGCTCGAGCTTGGAGAGCAGCGCAGGAGAGAGTCCGGTGTGCCGCCCCAACTCCACGAGCCCCAGCTTCTTCTTGAGGCGCAGTGCCCTCAGCTTGGCCCCTACCTCGTAACGATGCAGTTCGTCGGACAGCGTTGGCTGGGCCACGGGTTCCTCTCGGGACAGAAGTTGGCACTATCGTAACGGTGCGGGACGGAGCTTGTGCCAGGACGCCCCGGTGTCGATGCCCGCCGCGCACCTAACGCGACAAGGCCACCGCGACGGCCTCGCCGCTTTCCATCGCACCCTGGATAGAGGCTGAGGCCAGAAAGTCGCCAGCGACCCACAGTCCTGGACGGATCGCTTCGGCGCGTCGGCGAACGAGCGGGGCACGGATTGGCAGCGCCAGCGGTACGCGATACGTGCGCAGCCATCGCCACCGCTCCACGGCCGCGCCGAACCAGTGCGTGAGTTCGGCGATCACCGCATGCGTCAGGGCGGCATCACCCGAGGCGGGCGCGCTCGTCAGGGAGACCGAAACCAGCGCCTGACCCTCCGGGGCATAACCCGGCGCGACGTCGCTCAGCACCGCAACCGTGTTGACCAGCCCGGCTCCCGTGCCGTTCAGTGCCAGCGTCGGACGGCCAAGCGGACTGGCGGGCGCGGCAAAGTACACGCACGTGGACGCGTGCCACCGCGGAGCCTGGACTTCCGGCAGCAACAGCGCGGCAGCCGCACCATCAACCGCGACGACCACCTGACGAGCATCAAGTTGCTCGCCTCCGGCCAGCCGCACGGTGCCAGCTGTGACCGCGGTGACGCGGGCGTTGAGCCGCACCGTCCCAGCGGCCAGGCCCGCGGCGAGCTGTTCTGGGATTGCCTGCATGCCCGTTGACGGCAGCGCGGCATATCCCTCGGCAAACATCCGCAGCACGAACTGCAGCATCCGACTCGAGGTGGTGAGCTCATGCTCGAGGAAGATCCCGCCGAGCCAGGGGCGCAGGAACGTGTTGATCATCCGGGTGCTGAATCCGTGCGCGCGCAGCGCGTCGGCCGTCGTCGTCTCGGGACGCGCGAACAGATCATCGAGCGAGCCCTGACGTGATGCCGCCCGCAGCGTGGCTATCCGAAGCTTGTCCGAGAGGGAGCCGACCGGCGCACGCAGAGTCTTCCACAGGAGTCGAGGCTCACGCCACGGGTCGGCCACCTCGCTCCAGCGTCCGGCGTGCCGGACAAGGGCGCCGGACGTGAACCTACCGAGCGACAGGCCCTCGTCATGCAGCCAGCGTTGTACCGCCGGGTATGCGGTCAGCAGCACCTGAAACCCGCGATCCAGCCGGAACCCATCGACGACGTCGGTTCGCACGCGGCCACCAACGGCATCAGCGGCATCCAGCACGAGACAGTTCACGCCGTCGGCCTGCAGGCGGCGTGCACAGGTCAGCCCGGCCAGCCCTGCGCCAACGACGATGACGTCGTTCACGTCAGCGGCCGGAGTCCTGTCCGGATGGATTCAGGCGATGGAACTCGACGAAGGTGAAGATGACTCCAGCGATCAAGAGAAGGAAGGTCCCAAATCCGATGATGAAGATCAGCCGGTCCATCGCTCACCGCCTTCCCGCAAGCAACTGCACATACACGCCGGTGGCGAGGATAGAGGGCACCCAGAGGCCGACGAACAGGCCCGCTTCCTTGTTGACCGACCCGAATGCGCCGAACCAGAGCGAGACGGAGAACACGAACGACAGGAACGCGGCGCCGAGAATCAGGTAGTCCTGCAGCTTGAACATCGGGTGTGGCTTTCTGAAGAGAGAGTGGACGGCGGCCGCCGGAGCGACCGCCGCAGCGCGCTGGCGATGAGGACGGCGTTACTTCGGCAGAAGAACGGTGTCGATGACGTGGATGACGCCGTTGCTGGCGGCAATGTCGGCCGACGTGACGGTGGCGTTATTGATCATGACCTTCTCGCCCATCACGCTGACGCTCAGCGAGAGTCCATTGAGCGCCTTCGCTGACGACATCTTCGTCACCTGGGCCGCGCCAACCGCGCCCGCAACGACGTGATACGTGAGAATGCTCACCAGCTTCGCCTTGTTCTCGGGCTTGAGCAGATCCTCGACGGTTCCGGCCGGGAGCTTTGCAAACGCCGCGTCGGTCGGGGCGAACACCGTGAACGGTCCCTTGCCCTTCAACGTGTCGACCAGACCCGCCGCCTTCAGCGCCGCTGCGAGGGTCTTGAACGAGCCGGCTTCGACTGCGGTATCGACGATGTCCTTCGTGCCTGCGGCGGCGACAGGGGCGGCAAACGCTGAGGTCAGCAACAGTGCGACAACCGAGGCCGTACCCAGAATCCCGTTAAACATTTTCATTCTGCTTCTCCTTGTGATGCCCTCGATGACGTTCGTGAGCAAGTCGACAAAGAGAGACTATAGGGAAAAATTGTTGCGTAATAGTCAATTCGACTTGACTGCAAAAGTCGTGTGACTCACACGAACAGATCGAGCCTTTCTTTGCGTCAGGAGAAAGATCGGGTCGGCTGAGGCATCGCTGGTCCGGCTATGCTCCAGGGCGTGGCCTTCACTTACGACGGGAGCAGACGCCCGCCATTTGCCGTCAACCCGCAGGAGAACCAGGAATCGGTGTGGGACTACCCGCGGCCGCCTCGCCTGGAACCTGAGACCCGCGAGGTCGTCGTGCGTGACGGAGAG
>JBKJMH010000277.1:0-2529 GCA_046596625.1 Vicinamibacterales bacterium
AGTTCGACGATGCGGCCGCGATACATGACGGCGATGCGCCGGCAGATGTGTTCGACCAGCCGCAGGTCGTGCGCGATGAACAGGTAGGTCAGTTGCAGGCGTGCCTGCAGGTCGAGCAGAAGGTTGACCACCTGCGCCTGCACCGACACGTCGAGGGCCGACACCGGTTCGTCGAGCACGACGAACTGCGGATTGAGCGCCAGCGCGCGCGCCAGCCCGATGCGTTGGCGCTGGCCGCCGCTGAACTGGTGTGGGTAGCGCTCGAGATACGCGGCGTCGAGGCCGACCAACTGAAACAGTTCGGCGGCCCGCTCGCGACGTTCGTTCCTGGTGCCGATGCTGTGGATGGTCAGCGGCTCCTCGACGATCTCCCGCGCGCGCATCCTTGGGTTCAGTGACGCGTACGGATCCTGGAAGACGATCTGCATGTCGCGCCGAGCCTCGCGCAGTCGCCGCGGCCCGAACGCCAGCACGTCGTCATCCTTGAATCGCACCGCTCCGCTGGTGGGCTCGATGAGCCTGAGGAGGCAACGGCCCGTCGTTGTCTTGCCGCTGCCCGACTCTCCCACGAGGCCGAAGGTTTCACCCTCTTCGATACTGAAGCTCACATCGTCGACCGCGCGGACGCTGCGGCCGGCGCCGAGCAGGCTGCCGCCGCGCGTGAAGGTCTTCGTCAGGTGCCGGACGTCAACGAGAGGCATGGTCGTCGTGCAGGAAGCAGCGGACCGTGCGGCCCGGACCGGTATGGAACGCGCCCGGGATGGCCGCGTCGCACGGCGAGAACCGGTCGGGGCAGCGCGGGTGGAAGCTGCAGCCGCTCGGGAACGCGCCGAGCAGCGGCACGCTTCCGGCAATCGGACGCAGCGGCTGTCCGTGTGTGGCCCCGGGCAGTGAGGCCAGGAGTCCGCGCGTGTACGGATGCTGCGGGTCGCGCAGGACGTCGCGCACGGCACCCTGCTCGACGATGCGGCCGGCGTACATGACGGCGACGCGGTCGGCGGTTTCGGCCACGACGCCGAGGTCGTGGGTGATGAGCAGCATGGCCAGGCCGAGTTCCTGCCGCATGTCGCGCAGCAGCGCGAGGATCTCAGCCTGGATCGTCACGTCGAGTGCGGTCGTCGGCTCGTCGGCAATGAGCAGTGCCGGGCGGCAGGCAATGGCGATGGCCATGCACACGCGCTGGCGCATCCCGCCGGACAGTTGATGTGGGTAGTCGCGCAGGCGGTTGGCGGCGTCGGGGATGCGGACCGCATCGAGCAGTTCACGCGCGCGGGTGACGGCGGTTGTTCCCGAGGCGACGCCGTGAACGCGCAGCGCTTCCATGATCTGATCGCCAACCGTGTAGACCGGGTCGAGTGCGGTCATCGGTTCCTGGAAGACGAACCCGATGCCGGCGCCACGGACGCGGCGCATGTCGCGCTCGGAGAGCGAGCGGAGGTCGTGCCCCTGAAAACGCACCTGGCCGCTGGCCACGCGGCCCGGGGCTCGCAGCAGGCGGATGATCGACATGGCCGTCACCGACTTGCCGCTGCCCGACTCGCCGACCAGCCCCAGCGTCTCGCCGGCAGCGATCTCGAAGCTGACGTGATCGACCGCCGTGGCGGTGCCGCCGGGAAGGTCGAAGACGGCGGTCAGGTCTCGGACGGCGAGGACCGGTTCAGAGGAGGAGGTCATCTTGTCGCGTCAGAGCGTTGTCGTCTCTTCGTGTTCACCGAAGACGCGACGCAGGGCATCGGAGATGTCGCCGACCGTTGCCCTGGCTTCCACGGCGGTGATGATCGCCGGCATGAGGTTGCTGCCGTCGCGGGCGGCGGCGCCGACCGCCTCGATGGCCCGGCTCCATGCCGCGGGGTCGCGCGAGGCGCGGACGGCGCGCAGACGTTCCACCTGCTGTTGTTCGATGGCGGGGTCGACCTGGAAGACCTCGATCGGCGTGCTCTCGCCGCCGGTGAAGCGGTTCACGCCGACCACCACCGTGTCGGCGGCATCGATAGCGAGTTGCGCGCGGTAGGCCGACTCCTGGATCTCGCGCTGGATGAACCCGGTCTCGATGGCGCGGAGGGTGCCGCCGGCCTCGTCGATGCGCGCGATGAGGGCCGCGGCGTCGCGCTCGATCCGGTCGGTCAGCTCTTCGATGACGTAGGAGCCGCCGACCGGGTCGACCGTGTTGGCGACACCGGTTTCAGCCGCGATGATCTGCTGGGTGCGCAGCGCCAGGCGCGCCGCGTCCTCCGTGGGCAGACCCAGCGCTTCATCGAGTCCGTTGCAGTGGAGCGACTGTGTGCCGCCGAGGACCGCGGCCATGGCTTGCACCGCGACACGGACGATGTTGTTGTTCGGTTGCTGGGCGGCAAGCGTGCTGCCGGCGGTCTGCGTGTGGAAGCGCAGCTGCTGTGCGCGCGGGTTCGTGGCGCCGAAGCGGTCGCGCATGATCGTGGCCCACAGCCGGCGTGCGGCGCGGAACTTCGCGATCTCCTCGAGGAAGTTGTTGTGGGCGTTGAAGAAGAACGAGAGCCGCTGGCCGAACTG
>JBKJMH010000326.1:0-23558 GCA_046596625.1 Vicinamibacterales bacterium
TTCCCGCCCTTCCGCCTCTCCCGCCCCGTGCTGCCCCTCAGTCCCTGAACGACTGGGCGGCCTCTATGCGCTCGCGGATCGGGGGATGGCTGTAGAACAGCCACTGCACCAGGGTTGAGGGTGCGTCCTCGGCAAGGTTCTGGGCTGCGAGGCGGCGCATGGCCGACACGAACGCGGGGGCGTTCTTCGTCAGGCCGATGGCAAACCGGTCGGCTCGACGCTCGTGCGCCCGCGACATCGCGTGCGCGGCCGGCACCATCACCAGCGACACCGCACCGGCGGCGAGCAGCAGGATGGGAAGACCGGCAATGTCGCTTACACCGCGAAGGCCGGCGAGCGGCGCCGTCAGCCGCAGCATCCATGACGCAGCGAAGAAGCCCGCCAGGATGAGTCCCGTCTCGAACGCCAGCCCCTTCCAGATGTCGCCGTGGACATGGTGGCCAAGTTCGTGGGCGAGCACGACCTCGATCTCGTCGTCGGAGTAGTGCTCCAGCATCGTGTCCGAGACGAGGATACGGCGCGAGTGGCCAATGCCGGTCAGCGCGGCGTTGGCCTTGCTCGTCTTCTCTCCAAGCCCCCATTCATAGACGTCCAGCACGCGCGCGCCTGCACGCTCACCGAGGGCGATCAGCCTGGTGCGCAGCGACGCCCTGGTCAGCGGCTTCACCGAGTAGAACAGCGGCAGCAGGAGCAGCGGCGCGAGGTTGGCCAACCCGACGATCAACGCAGCGAAGACCACCGCCGACGGCAGCCACCACGCATCCGGAAAGCGGTCGATGAAGAAGTAGAGGATGCTGCCGGCGACGACGCCGAGCAGCAGGCCCAGCGCAAGCGACTTGAGCTGATCGGTGGCCCAGGTGCGAAGCGGCTGTGTCGACACCCCGTACCGGCGCTCGAGGACAAAGCCGCCGTAGAACGCCAGCGGCACGCTGCCGACCTCGTTCAGGAGCGTGAGCAGCATCACATAGACGATCACCGACAGGCCGCGCAGCCATCCCTCGGGGGCCAGCGCCGACACCACGCTCTCGGCCACGTCGCGCAGCCACACACTGGTGCCGCTGGCGACGAGCGCAAGCAGGAAGAGCGCGCCCCATGCCATGGAGGCCACACCAACCTGCCGCTTCAGTCGGTTGTACCTGGTGGCTTTGTCTTCGTTCACGGCCGTGGACGGACCTTGATGTTGCCGTTGGTCACCGTCAGGTCGATCGGCGCACCACCGGCGTTCAGGCGTCCGCGCGTCTTGCGGGCCGACTGTTCGCCCGTCACCTGCAGCGGCACATCAGCAATGTCGATCGTGCCGTTGCTGCAGTTAGCCTCGAGGTTGGCATTGGCCGTGGCAGGAAGGGTGAGGGTGACGGAACCGTTGGTGGCGCGCACGTCCACGGGGTCCTGTCCGACGGCCGCCAGGTCGAGAGTCACGGAGCCGTTCGAGGCGCGCGCCTCGACGCCGCCGCCGAGTGCCGTCGCCGAGATGGTGCCGTTGGTCGTTGACGCCACGACGGTGCCGTTGACGTTCGCCACGGTGATGTCGCCACCCGCCGTACGCAGACGCAGCCGGGTCGATCGCGGAACGGTCACCCTGAAGTTCACGACCACGTCGACGCCGACAACGATCCCGCCCAGTCCGTCGTTGCGGAGCACGACCTTGTCCGGCGCCACGTCCTCGGTAATCCGAACCCGCGAGACTGCTTCCTGGGCGATGGCGTCGCTCGACGAGCGGACGATGCGTTGGGCCGTGACGTCGATGGCGGCGGACTCGCTGCCCTGCACGTCGATGGCGCCGACCGCGCCCACGATCTGGAACTCGCCGCCGTCCTGCAGCGTGTAGTGGCGAACCCACTCATCAGCGCCGCGGCCAGTCAGTTCGCGGTCGCCAAGCCGGCATCCGGCGAGACTGGACACCGCGAGGAGAACGGCCAGCATGGCCGCACGGATTGAGGTGGAAGTGCGTCTGGCCGGCTGACAAGGTCGGCTCATCATCTGGCGATCATAGGTCAGCCGCGCTCAATCGGGGTCCACTGGGCGGATCAGTTCATCTCGACCGAGATCAGCTTGGACACACCCGGTTCCTCCATCGTGACGCCGTAGAGACGGTCAGCGATCTCCATGGTTCTGCGGTGGTGCGTGATCAGGATGAACTGCGTCTGGTCCTGCATGCTGCGGAGCATATCGACGAAGCGGCCGACGTTGGCATCGTCGAGCGGCGCGTCGATTTCGTCCAGCAGGCAGAACGGGCTCGGCTTGTACTTGAACAGGCCGAACATCAGCGAGATCGCCGTCAGCGCCTTCTCACCGCCCGAGAGCAGTTGCACGCTCTGCAGGCGCTTGCCTGGCGGCTGCGCCACGATCTCGATGCCGCTCTCGAGCGGATCGTTCTCGTCGAGCAGCGTGAGCCCGGCGCGACCTCCGCCGAAGAGCGTGGTGAACACGTCCTGGAAGTTGCGATTGATGGCGGCGAACGCCTCGACGAACCGCACCTTGGTTGTCTCGTCGATGCGGCGGATGGCTTCCGTCGTCTGGGCAATCGAGTCGACCAGGTCCGTGCGCTGCGTCGAGAGGAACTCGTAGCGCACTTCGAGCTCGTCGTATTGCTCGATGGCCATCATGTTCACCGGCCCGAGCCGGTCGATCTTCGACCGCAGGGTGGAGATGGCCTCTTCGGCGCTGAGCGTGCGCTGGCTGGCGGCGGCGACGGCGGCATCGGCCACATCGGCCACGGCCTGCGCATCGCTGCCCGCGGCCTGCGCGGCGTGGGCCGCCGCGACCGGCATCCCTTCCTCGTCGGTCGACTCCTCGAGGTCATCCGCCATGATGGCGCGCGCGTCCGGCACGGCGCCGCCCGTGCGCTCGAGCTCTTCGACCTCGACCATCACCTCGTCGAGCGTCGCCTGCACGGTGTCGACACAGGTGGCCGCGAGGTGCGACAGGTCACTCTCGGCCGTTGCGCGCGCCACGTCGAACTCCGACACCATGTCGCGAATGCCTTCGTAGTCGCTGCGCGCCCCGCGGATGGCAGCTTCGAACGCGTCGGCGCTGATGCGCAGCGTCGACACGCCGTCGTCAGCGCTGGCAACCGCCGCCCGGTGCGCCTCGAGCGCGCGGATGTCGTCGTTCAGCCGCTCTTCGTTCATGAGCACGGCGGCGCGGAGGTCCTCGATGCGACGCCTGGTGTCCTCGAGTTCCGAGGCGAGCGCCTCGCAGCGCGATTCAAGTTCGCGGCTCGCCTCTTCGAGGCGGCGCACCTCGCTGGCCAGTCCCGAGGCACGCTCGACGAGCGCGGCGTGGGTGGCACGGGCCTCGGCGGCGCGGCGGCTCAGCTCCTGGACCGTCTCGCGCGCCAAGGCCAGCGTGCGCTGCGTCTCGCCGAGACGCTCGTCCGCCATCCGCTGCTCCTGCTCGATCGTCAGGATGGAGGCACGGGCTTCTTCCTGCCGCAGTTCGAGCGCGCGCCGTTCCTCTTCGGCCTGGTGCCGCTCGCGAGCGAGCTGGTCGCCCTTCAGGTTCACCTTTGTCGAGTCTTCCGACGCCCGCTGCAGTTGCGCCTCGAGCGCCACGATCTGCTTCTCCTGGCGATGATGCTCGGCGTTGAGCGCGGCGATGGCTTGCGTCGCCTCGCTGATCACCCGTTCCAGCTCCTGGGTTTCGGCGGTGAGCCTGGCCAGCGAGTCGCGTTCGCCTGCGACCCGGGCGCGGAGATCCTTGATCTCGCGCTTGGTCTCGAGAATGCCGCGCGTCTCCTTGCCGTGGCCGCCGGCCACCAGGTGCGGGCCACGGAACACTTCGCCTGAGGCCGTCACGATCGGACACGGCGCGAACGCGGCAGCGGCTTCGGCACGCTCGTAGGAATCGGTCAGCCACGCTTCGCCGATGGCGCGCCGCACGACGTCGCCGTACGGACCGTTCAGCCGCACGACCGATGACAGGGTGACGAACCCGGCTGGCGGCGCCACGGCGGGGCCCTCGGAGACCGCACCGTCAGGGCCGTCGATGACGACGAAGCCACAGCGGCCAGCCGACGCCTCGCGAATCAGTTCGAAGCCGGCAAACGCATGGTCCTGGCGCTCGACGACGATGTGCTGCAGCAGGTCGCCGAGGTAGGCCTCGACTGCGCGCTCGCGGCCGGCGTCCACTTCGAGGTAGTCGACCACGGCGCCCTTCTGGCTTACCTTGCCGTTGGCCTGCGCCAGCACCGTCCGCGCGGCGTCGCCGAACTCGGCGCGGCCCGCTTCCAGTTCTTCGAGCGACTTCAGGCGTGCCGCAAGCCCGGCCAGGTCGTGCTCGCGTGTCCGCACTGACCGTGCGCGCCACTCGTGCTCGATGCGGGCGCTGGCCAACTCCGACTCGCGGGCGGCGCGCGCCGTCCGAGTGGCGTCGAGTGCGTCGTGCGCGCGACGCAGGCCGTCGGCCGCCGACGATCGGTCGCCCTCGAGCCGATCGAACTCGATGCGCACATCCTCGGTTTCGACCTGCAGCTTCGACAACGTCTCGAGGACGCGATCGTGCTGGACCGCGGCGCTCTCGAGCGCATGCCGCAGGGCGGTCGCGGCATTGATGGCCGAGTACACCTCGCGCCGGGCCACTTCGACCGCCGCTTCCATGCCCTCGATTTCGCGGTGCCCAATCTCGTAGGCCTGCGATTCCGAGGTCAGCGCCGCGGCAGCGCGATCGCGTTCGTCGATCGCCATCGCTGATGCCGTTCGGCGGTCGTCGAGTTCCAGCGCCGCCGGTTCACGACGTGCCTGCAACACGTCGATCTCCTGCGCCACCACACGGGCGCGGGCGCTCAGCGAGTCGGCCTGTCCGGTATCAAAGGTGATCTGTTGCTGGAGCCGGGTGATCGCCAGTTCCGCGGCGTGCGCGATCTCGCGCGCCGCCGTCGCCTTCGACTCCGCTTCCGCGAGTTCG
The DNA here is from genome assembly GCA_046596625.1 of Vicinamibacterales bacterium. GTDB lineage: Bacteria > Acidobacteriota > Vicinamibacteria > Vicinamibacterales > CAVVIG01 > CAVVIG01. The sequence continues at coordinate 4,906 of JBKJMH010000326.1, forward strand.
ATGCGCGAACGGCCGAAGTCCGACTCGAGCTCCGACACCCGGGCGCCGGCGGCCGCCTCGCGTTCGCGCGTGTCAGCCAGGCGTGCGCGCGCCGACTCGATCGTGTCCGCCAGTTGGCGATACTTGCGCGCGAAGAGCACCTTCTCCCAGCGCCGCAGTTCGTCGCGCAGCTTCTTGTAGCGCGTCGCCTTGCCGGCCTGCCGCTTCAGCGTGCCGCGCTGCTTCTCCACTTCGAAGACGATGTCGTCGATTCGTGTGAGGTTCTGCTGGGCCGCATCGAGCTTGAGCTCGGCGGAGCGGCGGCGCGCCTTGTACTTCGTGACGCCGGCCGCTTCCTCGATTAACTGGCGCCGGTCGGTGGGGCGCGTGCTGAGAATCAGGCCGATCTTGCCCTGCTCGATGATGGCGTAGGCCTTGGCACCCAGCCCGGTGTCCATCAGCAGGTCGTGGATGTCGCGCAGACGGCAGGCATGGCCGTCGATCAGGTACTCGCTCTCGCCCGAGCGATAGAGGCGGCGGGTCACTTCCACTTCCCGCGCGACCGTCTGGATCAACTCCTCGGCTTCCTCGGGCGCAAACACCATGCGGTTCGCCTGGGCCTGGCCGTCGTCGACGGGCGGTGTCAGCACCGCGACGCCGCCGTCAGACTCGGCACGCATCTCCATCTCGGAGCCGACGCCATGGTCGACATGCACGCTCGCGCCGCCGCCGCCCGCCCTCGAGGACGCGTTGAACGCCGGCCCAGACACCGACTTCACCACGCCGCTGAAACGGAGGCGCACCTCGGCGGTCGCGCTCGGCTTGCGCGCGTCACTGCCATTGAAGATGACGTCCTCCATCTTGTCGCCGCGCAGGCTCTTGGCGCTTTGCTCGCCCATGACCCACGTGATCGCATCGGAGACGTTGCTCTTGCCGCAGCCGTTGGGCCCGACAATCGCCGTCACGCCCTTGTCGAAGGCCAGCTCCGACCGGTCCGAGAAGGACTTGAACCCGTTGATTTCGAGTTTTTCCAGACGCATGAACAGACACCACCGCGCCTCAGATCGGCGCACGTGCACAGTAATGGCGCAGTCCGACAACGGTCGGACACTACCGACGGGGATGCCCGGAGGACCCGGACACGACGGCCACAGATTCTGGCTGGTTACAGAACGGCTCAGACCGAATTGGTGGCCCGTTTCCCATCCGTTTCAGGTGTGGGAGCCCCGGGGCCGCAAATCGGTGGTCAGTGTAACAAGTGCTAGATAGAGGGGCAAGGGCAATCTACGACGCTATTCATTGTGGTCGTACGCCCCACCGAAGCCTGACGGGCTCCCTACTTCTTCTGCACGCCGGCGAGCTTCTCTGCCTCGCCGAACGACTGCATGGCCACCTGGGCCTGCGGGTCGACCTCGACCAGATGCCGGCGTGCCTCGGCAATGCCGAACGCCGCCTCGTCGATCCGGAAGCGCAGCATGGCCTTGATGAACGTCAGGTCCTTCTGCCAGGCGGCTTCGTCCATCTTCACCTTGTTGGCGATGAGCTGCTCGCGAAAGGCGGCCAGCATCTGGTCGTCCACGGTGAATCCGGGCTTGATGACCACCCACCCCTTGCCGGGCGCCTGCGGAATGCGGGTGTCGCCGTCGGCAATGAATGTCTGCGAGAAGGTCTCGAACTCCTGCCGGCCGTAGAGCGCGCGGGCGAACGTCGACGGGTTGAAGCCTTCGATCTGGCCGGCCACGTACTTGTCCGGCTCCACGCCTCCGCCGCTATACACCGGCCGTCCGGCGCCGGTGCGCTTCAGATCGCTCGGATTGTGCGGCTTGAGACCGTCCTGATCCTTCTGCGTGTAGCTCAGGTACTCGTCGAACGTTTCGTCCCACGGGCGCTGAATAAGCCGGCCGCTCGGTGTGAAGTAGTGGGCCGTCGTCAGCGCCAGGCCGGCGCCGTTGGCGATCGGGTAGACCGACTGCACCAGTGCCTTGCCGAAGGTGGTTTCACCAACCACGTACGCGCGGTCGTGGTCCTGCATCGCGCCGGTGAAAATTTCCGAGGCACTCGCGCTGTTGCGATTCGCGAGCACCACCATCGGGATGTCGAGGAAGGTGCTGTCCTCGGTCGCGTGGTAGTCCTGATCCGAGTTCCTGATGCGGCCGCGCGTGTAGACGATCATCTTCCCCTTCGGGAGGAACTCGTTCGACACCTTGATGGCCTGATCGAGCGGGCCGCCAGGGTTCCCGCGGATGTCATAGAGGAGCCGCGTCATCCCCTTCGAGCGCAGGTCGTTCAGGGCGCGCTGCATCTCGCGGTCGGTGTTCTCGCCCCAGTCCTGGTGGCGGATGTAGCCGGTGGTCGCATCGATCATGAAGTGCGCGGGCACGGTGAGAATCTGCACTTCGTCGCGGGTCACGTCGAGCGGCAGCAGTTGCTCGTAGCCGCGACGGCGGATCTCCACCTTCACCGGCGTGCCTTTGCCGCCGCGCAGCTTCTTCATCGCCTGCTCGGTGGTCCACCCTTTCGCATCTTCACCATCAATGCGCGCCATCACGTCGCCGCGACGGATGCCCACCTTGAAAGCCGGCGACCCTTCGAACACGCTGGCGGCGGTGATGTCGCCTTCGATCGACTGGATGGTGATGCCGAGCCCGTAGTAGCGCCCTTCCTGCCGCTCGCGCATCTGCGCGTACTCGCGCGGGTCGAAGAAGCTCGAATGCGGGTCGAGCGTCGAGAGCATGCCGCGGATGGCGGCGTTGACGACGCGGTCTGATTCGACCTTGTCGACGTACTGCCCTTCGATCGCGCTGAGCGCCGCGGAAAAAGTGGCGTAGCGGACGGCCAGCCGGTCGTCGACTGCGAGGGCGCTGCGCCCGAACAGTCCGCCGACGAGAGCCGACACGGCGATGACGAACAGCACGATGGAGACAGGACGCATACGTCGCATGAGGGACAGGGTAACAGACAAATTCCTTATCGAGCAACGAGTTCCGAGTACACGGACGGATGGAATCCCTTGACCCTCACCGCCTCGAGTTCCATAATCGATGCACGTGTCACCCCGCGGATTCTGAAAGCAGGAGAGCTATGTTTGGTTCGATTGGAATGCCGGAGCTGATCATCATTTTCGTGATCGCCTTGATCATCTTTGGCCCGCGCAAGCTGCCGGAACTCGGCCGTTCGCTCGGCAAGAGCCTGTCCGAATTCAAGCGTGCCTCCAACGAGCTGAAGAGCACGCTCGAGGAGGAAATCCGCATCGAGGAACAGCAGCAGCGGCCGAAACCAACCGCGGCGGCACCAACGGTGACGGTGAGCGACGAAACGGTGACGTCTGCCGCGCCGGAACCGATGGCTGCCCGGCACGACCACACCGCGTAGCACGGCATTTCAGCATGGCGCTCGTCCCGTTTCCAGGACCGCAGAGTACTGCGGTGCAACTCCCGCCTGACGAGGAGGAAGAATCCTCCAGCGCGAGGATGTCGTTCCTTGATCACCTGGACGAGTTGCGCCGGCGCATCGTCAATTCGTGCATCGCCATTGCCGTCGGTGTCGCGGCCACGTTCTACTGGATCGACTGGATTTTCAACTTCATCCTGGCGCCGACCCGCTCCGCGCTGCCCGCCGGCGTCAAGCTCGTCTACACCCAGCCGGGTGAAGCCTTCTCGCTCTACATCACCATCGCGCTCATCGCCGGCGCGGTCGTCGCGTCGCCGTTCATCATGCTGCAGGTGTGGCTGTTCATCGCACCGGGCCTGTACTCGAACGAGAAGCGCATGGCTATCCCGTTCGTGCTGCTCACCACGGTCGGTTTCCTCTGCGGCGCGGCGTTCAACCACTACGTCGCGTTCAAGTACCTGATGGTCTTCTTCGGCAGCTTCAACACGCCCGACCTGGCGTTCATGCCGAAGCTGGATGACGTGTTCGGGCTGTACTCGAAGATGATGCTCGGCCTGGGACTGGTGTTCCAGATGCCTGCGGTCGTCTACTTCCTGGCGCGGATGCGCCTGGTCACCGCGCGCTTCCTGTTCACGCACATCAAGTACGCAATTCTCGTCATCTTCGTCGTGGCGGCGGTCATCACGCCGAGCGGCGACATGATGACGCAGGGGATCTTCGCGGCGCCGATGCTCGGCCTTTACCTGCTCAGCATCATCATTGCCTGGGTCGTTGCGCCCCGCCGGGACAAGACGCTCGACGCCTGAGGCCCGCTGAATTCCTCCAACCTCTTCTATTGACGGCTCTGTAGCGGAGCCGTACTATAAGTGCTTGAGCTGCTGACCTTTGGGAGGTTCAGCCTGATGACCAACTCACGAAAAATCTTCGGGTTCGCGGTGCTCGCCGCACTGTGGACCACGGCAGCGGGCGCCCAGACGTCTTCCGCATCGGCCCAACCGGCCGCCGGAAGCGCTGAGTCGACCCTGCGCCTCACCACCAACACGGCTGATGGCGACACCGGCCTTTGGTACGTCCCGACGGCCGAGATACTGGCACGCGGCAAGTGGTCGGCTGGCGTGTACCGCACCGGCTTCAACTATCGCGAGGGCTTCACGGCCGTCGCCGACTTCCCGCTCACCTTCGGCATCGGCGTGTCGAACCGCGTGGAGTTGTTCGGCGCCTTCAAGGCGGTGTCACGCATCGACCGCGATATCCGGGAGGTCTTCACCGCGGACCCAAAGGTCGGCGGCGTCGTTGGCCAGTATCCGTTCGTGAAGCAGGGCTGGAGCGGCAGTCAACTGGGCGACGTCTCGGTCGGCGCCAAGTTCAACCTGCTCTCCGAAGCCGATGACAAGCCGGCGGCGTTCGCCGTCCGCGGCATGATCAAGCTGCCGACAGGCGACAAGGAAACCGGCGTCAGCACCGGAAAGCTCGACGGCATCTTCGACCTGATCGTCAGCAAGGATGCCGGCAAGATGGTGGAGCTGTCGGGCTACGGCGGCGCCCTGCTGCGCGGACAGCCCGACGGAGCGTCGGCCTCGAACGCGCTGCGCTACGGCGTTGGCGCGGGGTTCCCGTCGCGCAGCCTGCTGCGGGTCACCGCCGAGTTCACGGGCGAGAAACCATTCGACGACACGGTCACGCTCACCACGCCGCTGGTGGCCTACGACGGCAGCCGCTCGCCGCTGTCGACCCCGCTCGACACGTTCACGGCCGCCACGGTCGGACTGACGTGGCAGGACCGCAAGGGCTTCTTCGTCGGCGCCGCGGCCACCTGGACGCAGCCCACGGCGAAGCGCTCGCTCTACCGCACCGACGACAACCGCTCGGGCGACTTCCTCGACTACCAGCTGCGTGTCGGCTACCACCCGGGCGCGCGGAAGTTCGTGCCGCCGCCACCGCCGGCTCCGCCACCACCACCGCCGCCAGCGGCTCCGCAGAATCGCCCGCCGACGGTGCAGGCGCGCTGCGAACCGTGCACGGTCGAAGTGGGCAAGACCTCGTCGATCACGGCTGTCGCGCAGGATCCGGATGGCGACTCGCTCACCTATCGCTGGAGTGTGCCGACCGGTACCCTGCAGAACCCGACCGATCGCCAGACGATCTGGACGGCACCGAACCAGGAAGGTCCGGTCCAGGCCACCATCACCGTCGACGACGGCAAGGGCGGCACGGCATCGGCCAACACGACGATTCAGGTCGTTCGTCCGGCTCCGGTCGTCGAGCTCAACTTCGAGGACGTGTACTTCGAATTCGACCGTTCGACGCTCCGTCCCGATGCGCTCCGTCTGCTTGACGATGCGGTGGCCAAACTGCAGGCCAGCCCCGGCAAGAACATGGTCATCGAGGGGCACACCTGCAACATCGGTACGGCCGAATACAACCTGGCGCTCGGCGAGCGCCGCGCTCGCAGCGTCGTCGAGTACCTGACGTCGCGAGGGGTCTCGCCGGGCCGGCTCGAAATCAGGAGCTACGGCGAGGAACGGCCCAAGTTCGACAACGCCCGTGAGGAAACGCGCCGCCTGAATCGGCGCGCCGCGCTCGTGGTCAAGGTCCAGTAGGACACGCCAGCCGAGTGCCCCGGTGGTGATCAAGGCGTCGACAGGCAGACAGGTCGACACGCTCATGGCCGACCTCGCGTCGCCGAGTCCCATCACGCGCGACGGCGCGGTGGCGCGACTCACGGTGATCGGCGAGCGGGCGGTGTCTCGCCTGATGGCGCTGGTGGCCGACCACCAGGCGACAACCGAGACTCGCATCGCCGCCATCCACGCCCTCGAGGGGATCGGCGACATGCGCGCCTTCGACCCGGCGCTGGCCGCGCTCGACGATGCGGACCCGGCGATCGGGGCGGCCGCCATTGGCGTCCTCCAGGTCTTCCTGACATCCACGCGCGGTATGGACGCGCTCGATCGCCTGAGCGCCACTGCGCTCGATCGCACGCGCGATCGGAGCATGCGCCTGGCCGCCATCCGAGCCCTTCGCGATCTCGGTCCCGCTACTATCGGCCCACTGCTCGACGCGCTCGGGAGTGATCCCGATCAGGCCATTGCCATGGCCGCCGGGCTCGGTCCGGCGGCAGCCGCCGATCCGTTCCAGGTGCTGAAGGAAGCGGCGGAGGGCACACTGCCCGACTCACCAGAAGTCCTCAAACTCGCGCTCACCGAGTCGGCGGCGCAGGTGCCGGCAGCCGTGCTCCAGCAGGTGATCGAGCGGGTGCGTTTCAGGGAAGGGGCCGAAACGGGTCAGGTCCGAGCCGAATGGACCGCCCTGCGTGGTGCCGCCCATGCCGCCCTGGCGCAACGCGGCAGCCGGGTCGCGCTCTACGACCTCAAGGAGTCGCTCGAGTCGGCACGCGAGCCCCTTCCGGTCGAGTTCCTCGGTGCGGCGGCGACCATCGGTGATGCGTCGTGCCTCGACTCGGTCGTGGCGGCGTTTGCCCGGGCCCTGGAGCACGGCGGGCGCGTGGACGACTGGTGGCGCCAGCGGCTGATCGATGTCTTCAGGACCATTGCGGCGCGCGAACAGGTGACGCGCCGCACCGCTGCCGGCAAGAAACTCTCGGCGAAGCATCGGGAAGCTGCCGCCCTGCTCTGGCCTTGACGCGGGGCGACCGGCGCGCATAGGTTAGCCCGGTAGCACCGATGACCATCCACACCCGCCGCGCGCGCCAGAAAGCCCTGCTCCGGCAGGAGATTATCGATGCGGCTCGCGACATCCTCGCGCACGAAGGGTATGCCCAGCTCTCGATGCGCAAGGTGGCCGAACGGATCGAGTACTCCCCCACCGCCATCTACCTGCACTTCGAGGACAAGCGCGACCTGGTCTTCCAGGTCTGCGAGGAAACGTTCGGCAAGCTGGTGGTCGAACTGGAGTCGCTCGAGCCCGAGTTCAAGGACCCGGTGCTGCGGCTGCGCGAAGGCATGCGCCGCTACGTCGCCTTCGGGCTGCGCCACCCTGAGCACTACACCGCCACCTTCATCGCCGTCCCGGACGACCAGTTGCCCGAGGACGTCCAGCGCTACACCCGTCCCGATTCGAACGGCATGCGGGCCCTCGGCATCCTCACGAAGTCGGTGCAGGACTGCATCGACGCACGCAAGTTCCGGGCGGTGGACGCTGCGGTAACGGCGCGCGCCCTCTGGGCCGCGCTGCACGGGGTGACCGCGCTCCTGATCCAGATGCCGAACTTCGCCTGGGGCGACCAGAAAGCCGTCATCGAATCGCTGTTCGAGATGGCGCTGGAGGGGCTCAAGCTGCGGCGGCGCTGAATTTTTTGGGAACTTAACTTAACACCGTTACGTCATAGCTCATTGTTACGCGAATGCGAATCACCCTGCCGATCACCGAACTGTCCTGGCGCAACCTGATTCACGACAAAGTGCGCCTCGGCGTCACCCTCACCGGCATCGTCTTCGCCGTTGTCCTGATCGTGGTGGAACTTGGGCTGTTCGTCGGCTTCACCACCACGACGTCCGGCCTCATCGACCAGTCGAGAGCCGACCTGTGGATTGCCGCAGCCCGGGTCGGCTACGTCGAGGTCGGCGTCCCCTTCAGCGAGCGGAAGCTCTATACCGTGCTGAAGACACCGGGTGTGGAGCACGCCACGAACTACGTCGCACGGTTCACGCAGTGGAAGCGCCCGGACGGACGTCAGGAGAGCGTCCAGATCGTCGGCTTCGATCCGGACCAAGCGCTCGGCGGCCCCTGGAACGTGGTCAGCGGGAACCAGCACCTGCTCGAGGAAGCCGACAACGTCATCATCGATGAGCTCTACAAGGACAAGCTCGGTGTCGACCACCTGAATCAGGTCGTCGAAATTGCCGGCCGGCGGGCGCGCGTCGTCGGCTTCACGCGAGGCATCCGGTCGTTCACGACGTCGCCCTACGTCTTCACCTCGTTCAAGAGCGCGCAAGCCTACGCCAACATCCCCGTCGAGCAGACGATGTTCATGCTGGTGGCCCTGGCGCCGGGCGCCGATGTCGACGCGGTCCGCAGCCGCCTCCAGGCGCAATTGCCCGACAGCGATGTGCACACCACGAGCGAGTTCAGCTCCATGACCCGCCAGTACTGGATGTTCACGACCGGTGCCGGCGTCGCCGTGCTGCTCGCGGCCGCACTCGGCCTCGTCGTCGGCGTCGTCGTGGTGGCCCAGACGATCTACGCCACGACGATGGACCACCTGAAGGAGTACGGGACGCTGAAAGCCATGGGTGCCAGCAACAGCTACCTGTACCGCGTGATCATCGAGCAGGCGGTGGCCAGTGCCGTCGTCGGCTACGTGCTCGCGATGGGTGTCAGCTACGTCGTCGTCAAGGGGAGCCAGAGCGGCGGCGCGGCGATCCTGGTGCCGCCACAGATGGTCATCGGCATGTTCGGCCTCACCATTCTGATGTGCGTCGGCGCAGCGCTCGTCTCCATCAACAAAGTGACACGACTCGACCCGGCCATGGTGTTCAAGGGGTGATGCCGATGCATGCCGCACTACAGGCGCGCGGATTGCGGAAGGTCTACGCCCAGGGCGAAGCCGCAATGGTGGCGGTCGATCACGTCGACCTCGACGTCAACCACGGCGAACTCACGCTGCTGATGGGTCCATCAGGCAGCGGCAAGACCACGCTGGTGTCGATCCTCGGCGGCATCCTGCGTCCAACCAGCGGCACCGTCGCCATCGACGGCCGCCCGCTCGATGGCCTGAGTGATCGCGACCTGTCAGCCTTCCGCCTGCGCCACATCGGCTTCGTCTTCCAGGGCTTCAACCTGTTCCCGACACTCAGCGCCCTCCAGAACGTGGAACTGGCGTTCGCCCTGCGCGGCATCACGGGTGCGGCGGCACGCACCGACGCCACCGAACTGCTCGATCAGGTGGGTCTCATGCCGAAGCTGCATACCTACCCCGCGGACTTGAGCGGTGGCCAGAAGCAACGGGTGGCGATTGCGCGGGCGCTGGTTGGCAGCCCGACGGTGCTGCTGGCCGATGAGCCCACCGCCGCGCTCGACTCATCGAGCGGCCACACCGTGATGCAGTTGTTCCAGCGTCTCGCGCGCGAGCGCGGACGCGCCGTGGTCATCGTGACGCACGACGGTCGCATGCAGTCGTACGCCAATCGCATTGTCGGCATGGCGGACGGCCGTGTCCTGTCGGACGTCTATCTCCCCTCACCCGCTTTCGAAGGAGTCGGCGCATGAAGCGCATGTCACGTACGCACTGGCTGCTGGCCTTCGGCCTTGTCGCTATCGCCGGCCTCAATCTCGTCGTGTTCGCCCGCCGCGCGCCAGCCGGACCGGCCAGCAGTGGCGGCGACGTCGCCCCCGGCCCGGTCGTGGCCGCACCAGGCATTATCGAGCCGAAGTCGGAGGCCGTGCGGGTCAGCGCCCAGGTCGGCGGCACACTCGAGCGTGTGCTGGTCGACGAGGGCGACAGCGTCACGGCTGGACAGGTACTCGCGGAGCTGATGAACGACGACTACCGGGCGCGCGTCGCGTCAGCGGAGGCTGAACTCTCGGCGCGCGAGGCGGACGCGCGGCGGGTCGAGAACGGAGCTCGCATCGAGGAGCGGCGTGAGGCACAAGCCGATGTGCACCAGGCCGACGCCGATCTGGCCCACGCGCGGGCCGACCACGCCCGCGCAACGGAGTTGTTCGACGAGAAGGTCATCTCGCGGGCCGAGATGGACGTCGCGGAGCAGCGCTTGCGCGTGGCGTCGGCCAGGCTCGACTCCCTGCAGCAACGGCACGCACGACTCGACGCCTCAGCGCGCGAAGAAGACCGCGCCCTGGCCAGCGCCGACGTGCGCCGTGCACGCGCGAAGCTGGACGAAGCACGCGCGCTCCTCGCCAAGACGATCGTCCGCTCGCCCATCGACGGCATCGTGCTGCGACGTCATGCACGTGTTGGCGAGAGCGTCTCCACCCAGTTCGACTCGCCCATCGTCACCGTGGCCGACCGGTCATCGGTGCGCGTGCGCATGGACGTCGACGAGACCGACGTCGCGCGGATCCGGGCCGGGCAGCCCGCGTACGTGACCGCCGACGCCTTCGGATCGCGCCGTTTCCCAGGGAAGGTGCTGCGCGTGGGGCAGCTGCTCGGAAAGAAAAACGTGCGGACGGACGAGCCTACCGAACGGGTCGACCAGAAGGTGCTCGAGACGCTGATCGAGCTGGAGGACGGCAAGGACCTGCCGATCGGCCTGCGGGTGCGGGCGTTCCTGGAGGATTAACAGCCCGAGGGTTGCGTTCGATGGTCTGTAGCTGCCGACCTTCAGGTCGGCCTCTCCTTTGCGGACCTGAAGGTCCGCGGCTACGCCCCGCATTGCGTCCGCTAGTAGGCCTTGGCGAACCACGCCTCGGCGACGGCGGGCTTGCCGCAGCGAACGCAGCCCTTGCCGGCCGGAGCCGTGCCGTCGAGCGGCATGTTGCGGATGGTAGCCTGCGTCTCGGTCTTCACCTGAGCCTCGCACTCGGCCTCGCCGCACCACGGCGCGATGACGAAGCCAGGACGTCCTGCCATGGTCGTCTTGAACGTGTCGTAGTCGTCGGCGCGGTGCGTGTGCTCGTCGCGGAAGGCTACGGCCTTCGCCAGCAGTGACGACTGGATGTCGTCGAGCAGTTCGCGCACCTTCGCGGCCAGCCCCGCCATCGGCACGCCGAGCTTCTCGCGCGTGTCGCGGCGGGCCAGCAGCACCTGCCCCTTCTCGATGTCCTTGGGTCCGATCTCGAGACGCAGCGGCACGCCGCGCATCTCCCACTCGGAGAACTTCCAGCCCGGACGCTCCTCACGCTCGTCGAGCGTCACGCGGATGCCGGCGTCGACAAGCTGCTGCTGCACCGCCTGCGCCGTCGGCAGCACCGTCTCGCGCCAGTTGTCGCGGCCGATCGGGACGACGACCACCTGATAGGGCGCCACCGCCGGCGGCAGCACGAGGCCGCTGTCGTCGCCGTGCGTCATGATGATCGCACCGACCAGGCGCGTGGTGACGCCCCACGACGTACCCCACACGTGCTGCACCGACTTGTCGCGCGCCTGGAACGTGATGTCGAACGCCTTCGCGAAGTTCTGCCCGAGGTTGTGCGAGGTGCCGGCCTGCAGCGCGCGGCCGTCGCCCATCATCGCCTCGATGGAATAGGTGCGCAGGGCGCCGGCGAACTTCTCGCTCTCGCTCTTGATGCCCTTCACGACCGGCATGGCCAACAGGTCGGCGCAGAGGGTCGTGTAGACGTCGAGCATCTTCCGCGTCTCGACCTCGGCCTCCTCGGCCGTCTCGTGCGCGGTGTGCCCTTCCTGCCACAGGAACTCGGTGGTGCGCAGGAACGGCCGGGTGACTTTTTCCCAGCGGACCACGTTGGCCCACTGGTTCAGCAGCATCGGCAGGTCGCGCCACGACTGGATCCACTTCGCGTACATCACGCCGACGATCGCTTCGGAGGTCGGGCGGACAACGAGCTTCTCCTCGAGTTCCTCGCCACCGGCGTGGGTGACGTAGGCCACCTGCGGCGAAAACCCTTCCACGTGCTCGGCTTCCTTCGTGAGCAGGCTGTTCGGGATGAACAGCGGGAAGTACGCGTTCACGTGCCCCGTGCGCTTGATCTCCTTGTCGAGCGCCTGCTGGATCAGTTCCCAGATGGCGTAGCCATACGGGCGGATGACCATGCAACCCTTCACCGGCGAGTAGTCGGCGAGTTCGGCCTTGCGGACGACGTCGAGGTACCAGCGCGAGAAGTCCTGCGAGCGAGGCGTGATTTCGGTGACGAACGCGTCGGGTTTTTCGTTTTTAGCCATCGAACTATTCGGGAGTGGGTAACGGCGACTGGCTTTCCACCAGGTGGACCCTGAAGTGTATATCGTCGCGAGATGGGAAGTCGGCGCGGAAGTGCCCGCCGCGGCTTTCCTCGCGGCGCAGGGCGGCACGGGCCACTAGCAGCGCCACCGTGGCGAGGTTGAACTGGCTCCACGCCGCACCGTCGCTCCCGGCCGCATCGCGCGCGTCGAGGGCGGCCGCCGCCCGCGCCCGATCGAGGCGCTCCACGGCGAGGGCCAGCGCGTCGCGGGTGCGAAACAAACCCGCCGCACGCCACATCAGATCGCGGATACCGGTGGCATCGAGTGCGTCCGGTTGCTGCGGCGCGGTTGCCGTTACGGTCGTTACGGGCACGCGGTCCGGCTTCAGGCTCGCAGCAGCGGCCGGCTGCTGCATGGCCTCTCCCGCACGCGCACCGAACACCAGCCCTTCGAGCAGCGAGTTGCTGGCAAGCCGATTCGCGCCGTGAACGCCGGTGCACGCGGTCTCGCCTGCGGCGAACAGCCCCGGGACAGACGTGCGCCCCCACTCGTCGGTGTCGATGCCCCCCATCATGTAGTGCGCGGCCGGCCCGACCGGGATTCGGTCGCGAGCGATGTCGATGCCGACGCGGTGGCACATCTCGGCGATGGTCGGAAAGCGGGCGCGCACGCGCTCGGGGTCGAGATGCTGCAGCGTCAGGTAGACCGCGCCACCGGTCGCTTCGCTCTCGCGCACGATGCCGCGCGCCACGACGTCGCGCGGCGCGAGGTCGCCGGCCGAATCGTAGCGGCGCATGAACGCCTCGCCGCGAGCGTTGATCAGTTTGGCGCCTTCGCCGCGCAGCGCCTCCGAGATGAGGAACCGCGGCGCGCCCGGCAGGCTCAATGCCGTGGGGTGGAACTGCACGAACTCGAGGTCGGCCACCCGCGCGCCGGCGCGATACGCGAGCGCGATGCCGTCGCCGGTGGCGACCGCCGGGTTCGTGGTCTCGCGGAACACCTGGCCGGCGCCGCCGGTGGCCAGCAGCACGCGCGGCGCGCGCAGTTCGCGCACCGCACCCGCAGCGTCCACGTAGCGGATCCCGGCTACACCACCTGGCTCGACGAGCACGTCGGTCACCAGGGCGTGGTTGACCACGCGGACGGTGGGAAGCGCCGCGACCCGCTCCCACATGGCTCTCGAGATCTCGCGGCCCGTCGCGTCGCCGGCATGGAGAATACGGTGCACGCAGTGCGCCGCTTCGAGACCGAAGACCAGCGCGCCGGACGCTGCGCGGTCGAACCGGGCGCCCCACTCGATGAGTTCGCGCACGTAGCGCGGACCTTCGCTGACGAGGACGCGCACGGCCGACTCATCGCACAATCCGGCGCCGGCGGCGAGCGTGTCGGCGACGTGCAGATCGACGCTGTCGCCGGGACCCATGGCCGCGGCGATGCCCCCCTGCGCGTAGCCGGTGTTGCCTTCAGACGATCCGGCTTTCGTCAGGATGACCACGCGACCGAACGGTGCCAGCGCGGACGCAGCGCGCAGGCCGGCGATGCCGCCGCCTACGATGATGAAGTCAGCGGAGTCGGAGGCCGTGGACGTCAATTGTTGAATGTTATCCTAAGCACTTCGGATACCACCCCACATGGAACCACTCCGCGTCGACGTTGCCACTCCCTCGCGCCCGTACGTCATCACCCTCGGTGACGGCGTGCTCGGTCGCCTCACGACACTGCTCGACGAGGTGAAGGCCCCGGCGCGGCGGTTCGTCGTCTCCAGCCCGACCGTGTGGCGGTTCCACGGACAGCGCTTCGAGCAGGCGACAGAGGCGGAGCCGATCATCGTGCCCGACGGCGAGCGCTACAAGCAGACGCCGACGGTCATGCGCGTCTATGACGCCCTCATCAAAGCCAACGCCGAGCGCTCGTCAACCCTCATCACGTTCGGCGGCGGTGTCATCGGCGACCTCGCGGGCTACGCGGCCGCCACCTACCTGCGCGGCATCGCGCTGGTGCACGTGCCCACGACTCTCCTGGCGCAGGTCGACAGTTCGATTGGCGGCAAGGTGGGTGTGAACCATCCGCTCGGGAAGAACCTGATCGGCGCCTTCTACCAGCCGCACGCGGTGGTCATCGACCCGTCGGTGCTCGGCACGCTGGCTCGCCGCGAGTTCCGCGCCGGCCTCTACGAAGTGATCAAGTACGGCGTCACCTCCAGCCCGACGCTGTTCGAGCGCGTGGCGAAGGACCACCGGGCGATCTTCAATCGCGAGCCCGAGGTGCTCACCTCGATCATCGCCGAGGCGTGCCGCATCAAGGCCGACGTGGTCACGAAGGACGAGAAGGAGTCGGGCCTGCGCCGCATCCTCAACTTCGGCCACACGGCCGGACACGCACTCGAATCGGTCACGAAGTACCGCCGCTTCCGTCACGGCGAAGCCGTCGGCTACGGCATGCTCGTGGCCGCGGAACTGGCCGTGGCGCGTGGCGCCATGACCGAGTCGGACCGGAAGGCGCTCGCCGACGTCATTGCCAGCCTCGGCCCACTGCCACCGATTGGCGACATCTCCCTGACGGATGTGCTCGACGCGATGAAGCACGACAAGAAGATGATCGCCGGACGGCTGCACTTCGTCCTCCCGACGGGCATCGGCTCGTGGGCGATCGTGGACGATGTGACCGAGAAGGAGATGAGGAAGGGACTCGCTCGCGTCGGGTTGAAGAAGTGAGGTCGTCGCCGGCGGCCGCGGTGGTCCAGCGCCAACTGGATGCCTACAACGCCAGGGACCTCGATGCCTGGCTGGCCACCTACCATCCCGATGCCGAACTGTTCGAGCTGCACGGGCCGCTGCTGGCCCGCGGTCGTGACGCCATCGCGGCGCGGATGCAGGTGCGGTTCGCCGAGCCCGGTCTGCACGCCACGCTGCTGTCGCGCACCGTGCTTGGCCAGCTGGTGGTCGACCACGAGCGCGTCACCCGCAATTTCCCCGAGCGACTCGGTTCGATCGAGATGCTCTGCGTCTACGAGGTTGGCGGCGACGTCATAGTCAAAGCCAGCTTTGCCGGGGGTACGCCCGTGCTCGCGAACAACCCTTCACGAACGCGCAACGACACCTGAGGTGTCGAGTCAGCCGAGCCCGAAGTCGCGCGCCTTCTGCATGAACACCTTGTAGCTCACCTGCAGGATCTCGGCGGCGCGGCCGGCACTGCCGTTGGCTTCGGCGAGTGCCTGCGTGAACTTGCGACGCTCCACTTCCGTCACCACGCGCCTCGTCGCGTCGGCCAATGAGCCGGACAAGTCGATGTCGTCCCACGGACCGGTGGACCGCGCCTCGGCGGCGAGCGGCGCATGCAGGTGCGAGGTGAGGTTGAGGTGACGCGCATGAATCGAGTCGCCGTCGGTGAGAATGACCGCGCGTTCCATGCAGTTCTGCAGTTCGCGCACGTTGCCACGCCAGCCGTAGGCCTGCATCGCCTCGATCGCATCCGGCGCCAGCACTGTCTTCTTCCGAAGTTCCCGGCAGAAGCGATCGACGAAGTACCGCGCCAGCAGGGCGATGTCGCCGGGTCGTTCGCGCAGCGGCGGGATGGTGATCGGGAAGACCGACAGGCGGAAGTACAGGTCTTCGCGATACTGCCGGGCAGCCACCGCCGCTTTCAGGTTGCGGTTCGTCGCGGCCACCACCCGCACGTCGACGTGCAGCAGCGAGGTACCACCCACCCGCTCGAACTGCTTCTCTTCCAGCGCCCGCAGGATCTTGGCCTGCAGCGTCATCGGCATATCGCCGATCTCGTCGAGAAACAGGGTGCCGCGGTGCGCGAGCTCGAACTTGCCGGGCTTGCGCTGCGTGGCGCCGGTGAAGGCGCCCTTCTCGTGCCCGAACAGCTCGGTCTCGAGCAGCGTTTCCGGAATGGCCGCGCAGTTGATGGCGACGAACGGACCGTCAGCGCGAGGGCTCAGCGCATGGACCGCCCTCGCAAACAGTTCCTTGCCGGTGCCACTCTCGCCCTCGATGAGGACGGTGGCGTCGCTCACGGCCGCGCGGTGCATGGCGATGGTGACCTGCTTCAAGCGCGGGTCTTCACCGATGATCTGGGGCGCGCCGCGGCGCTGCGCGAGCTCTTCCTTCAGCAGGATGTTCTCGGTGATCAGGCGGCGCTGCGACAGCGCGCGCTCGACCAGCAGCAACAGATGGTCGGGGTCGACGGGCTTGGCGAGGAAGTCGAGCGCGCCCTCCTTCATGGCCACGACCGCGTCCTGAATGCTGCCGTAGGCGGTCATCACGACCACCGGCATTTCCGGATCGAGTTCCTTGGCGGCGCGGAGGACGCCGAAACCGTCGCCCTCGGTCAGGCGAAGGTCGGACAGCACGAGGCCGGGCCGTCCGGTGCGCAGCGCCTCCACGGCTTCGTTCTGGTCGCGCGCCTCGATCACCACGTGTCCCTGC
Organism: Vicinamibacterales bacterium; assembly: GCA_046596625.1. Lineage (GTDB taxonomy): Bacteria > Acidobacteriota > Vicinamibacteria > Vicinamibacterales > CAVVIG01 > CAVVIG01. Next base: position 21,526 of record JBKJMH010000326.1, read on the forward strand.
GACTCGAGGGCATGGCGCAGCATCGCGCGCAGCGAGTCTTTGTCCTCGACGAGCAGGATCGGCGGATCGGTCGAGCGGCGGGCCACTAGCGCAGCCAGCCCGCTGGCACGCCGGCGCGACGGGCTTCTTCCTCGAGCTCCGGAATAGCGGTCTTGCCGTGCTCGATGGCCTTCTTCAGCCGGTCGAGTTCGCTGAGTGACTTCTGGCGATCGTTCGCGATCTGGCTCCGTTGCGCCGGGTCGTCACGATTGACGAAGTCGGCGGTGAGCGAGTCGACGCGCGTCTGGAGCGCGTCCAGGTAGGTCTGGTCCCGCTCCAGTTGCTCCTTCAGTGCACTCATCCGCTTCGACCAGTAGTCCTGGTCTTTCACGTCGCTGCCGTCGTCCGCCGAATTCCCGGGGTCGCCTGAGGGCCGGGCGTCCGCGTCGCCATCGGCCTTCCGCTTCGGGTCGGCGGCCGCAGTGCCGGGCTCTGGCTTCACCGCGTCGCCGGGCTCGGCCACATCGGCTGGAGGCGGACCTGGCACCGGCTTCAGGTCGGTGTTGCTGTAGGTCTTCGCACCGCCCTGCACGGTCTGACGCCGCTCGCTTTCCTTGCGGGCCACGTCGGCAAGCGATTGGGCGGAGACCGTCGAGATGACGGCAACATGGGCGATCAGGACAAAGGCAAGGAGGCGCATGGCATTAGGACGTATCGGCTCGAGACGAATCGTACGTAAGGTGTCTGCCGCGGTCAAACCCGACTAATGGCGTTCTCGCCACGCAATGACCTGCAAGACTGGGAAACCCGACGGGGCCGGACCACGCGTCGCTGCGTCGGCGAGCTCCCACCGGGCCAGAGCCGAGAGGTCGAGCCGCGACACGGCCCCCTCGATGATGCGCCTGGCGCCGCGGCGACCAAACGCTTCGGCCCGCACCCAGAGGATGCCGGCACCCGGACTCGCGCCCGGACCGATGCTACCGCCATCGCGCCACGGGTCGCCATCAGTCTCGGCCGGGTCGTCGGCTACCATCGCTACGACGACCAGCGGCAGCCCTCCGGTCGTGCCTCCGGACGCCGCATCGAAGCTGCCCCACGAGAACAGGCGCCAGCGCGGGTTACGCGGCCCCCACGGCCGGTCGCCGGTGGAACGGTCCAGGTCCGACTCGCTGCAGGGCGTGGCCCGGCCGCAGTTCGCCTGGTTCAACACGACGTCGAAATCGACGGATGAGCCGTCGGGCAGGGGCAATGGGCCCGACACGGCCCCGGCGCGAAAGGCCGACACGACGGTGCCACTGAGCACCGCCGTGAAGCTCGGCACGCTACGCAGTTCTGCCACTGTGCGCTCGAACGTGGCATCAGCGGCGTACAACGCCTCGGTTGCCGCGCCACTGTTTGCGGCGATCAGGGTGTCGGCGCTGGTGGCCAGCACGAGCGCCGCCCCGATTGCCGACAGCAACAGCATGGCGAGCAGCGTCACGATGAGGGCCAGGCCCCGTTCGTTGCGCATTCAGCGCCCCAGCCCCAGCGGCTTCGGCGAGATGACCACGCGCGCCACCCGGTCGGGGACGAGGCGGGTGCCTCGCGCGGTGCCGCCACGCGTGAACAGCGGCCCGGCCGGTCCGCGCAGCGCGGCCACCGCCGACTGGACGGTCACCGTCATCACGACCTGCCTGACCCGCAGCAGGTCGGCGTCGTAGCGGTTCGGATCCGCCGCGTCCGGACACCACGGTCCGTCGGTCAACAGCTCGGGCGGCAGCGGCACCAGTGATGCCGTCGCCGCGAGCCTCGCCAGGCGCGGTACAACGATACCGGAGGGTGTCCGCGAGAACACGCAGTTCTCCCCGGCCGGAAAGCCTGGCAGCGTGACGGCGGCAGCGGGTGGCACCGGTCCGTACGACACGCGAGGGACCTCGGTTGACGGAACCCCCGGCACGATGACTGGCGGCTCGGCGTCACCGAAGTAGTCGAATCGCAGGGCGGCGACGTGGTCGACCACGGGCACGTCCGCTCCGGCCGCCGTGTCGTAGCGAACCAGCTGCGGGGTCGATGAC
>JBKJMH010000343.1:0-2807 GCA_046596625.1 Vicinamibacterales bacterium
AACGGCGCGATCGGGCTCACCGCCACCGCCGGCGCTCTGGCTGTCGCGAACGGCAAGGGCACTTTCTCCGGCAACGGCGACATCACCATGCGTGCGGGAGCCAACCTGACGACCGGGATTGTGAGCGGCGGATCACTGTCGGCGACGTCCACGGGTGGCGCGGTGAATGTCAACGGCGTGATCGACGGGTCCACCGGCCGCGTGGAGCTGGACGCCAGGACGGACGTGAACATCAACGATGCGGTCTTGAACACACGCACCGGCAGCCGCTTTACGGCGACTGCCGGACGTGACGTGACCGTGAACGCGATTGTGGACGGGCGCGCCGGGGCGACGGGTGGCGCCGTGGCGCTGAAGGCGGGGCGCGACATCGCGCTGAACAACGCGATCGTTACCAACAACGCGGCGATTGGCGCCACGGCCACGACCGGAGCGATCACGGCGGCACCGGGCACTGCGCTGGTGTCTGGAAACCAGGCGATCACGCTCGACGCGAGCCGGGATGTCACGACGCGTGGGATCAGCGGCGGGTCGCTAAGCGCAACCTCGCACGACGGCTCGGTGATCGTGAACGGCATCATCGACGGCAGCACTGGCCCCGTCGACCTCGCGGCGGGCAAGGACGTCGCCATCAACGCGGCGGTGCTGAACACGCGGACAGGCGCGTCGCTGAACGCCGTGGCCGGGCAGAACGTGAACGTGAACGCCGTCATCGACGGCAGCGGCGGCGTGGCGGGCGGCGCGGTGAACCTGGTGGCCAACCACAGCGTGAACGTGAACGCGGTCGTGGCCACGCACGACGCGGCGATTCGTCTGACCGCAACCACCGGCACCACGGCGTTTGCGGCCGGCGTTGGGCTGTATGCCGGCACCGGCGCGATTGCGATCGACGCGCTGGGCAGCATCGTCACGCCGACGCTCAGCGGCGGTGTGATGAACATCGCCTCACGCGGCGGCTCGGTGAACGTGAACGGTCAGATGGCGGGCACCGGTGGCGCCATAACCATTGCCAGCGCCGGACAGGTGGACATCAATCAGGCCATGACCAACCCGGGTGCGTCATCGGCGCTGGCGATCACCGCCGGCACCAACATCCACGTGAACGCTGCCGTCGGCCGCACGAGCCCCGGTACGCCAAGCGGGTCCGTCGCGATGACGGCGGGTCAGAACGTCACGCTGAATAACAGCATCGTCACCGAGAACGCCGATCTCACCGTGACCGCCACGAACGGCACGGTAAACACCAGCGCCGGTCAAGGACTCTACGCCGGCACCGGAAACATCAGCGTGACCGCCGGGCAGACGCTATCGACGGGCATGACGTCGACCACCGGATCGGTGTCGCTGGGCTCCACGGCTGGTGCCGTGAATGTGGATACGGCGATCGCGGGCACGACCGGCGCGGTCACGATCAACGCCGCGACGGACGTGGCCGTGAACCGGGGGATCGCGAACACACGCGCCGACGCCCCCCTCAGCATCACGGCCGGGAACGACATCACCGTCAACGCAAAGCTGGATGGCCGCAACGCCGACCCACCCACGCAGGCCAGCAGCACCACCACCCTGACCGCCGGGAACGACATCAACCTCAACGACGACGTCATCACGGTGGACAAAGCATTATCCCTGACGGCCACGAACGGCAGCGTGACCTGGGCGCCTGGCACAGGGCTGTTTGCGGGCACGGGCACGATCTCGGTGACCTCCGGTGAGACGCTCGATATCGGCATCACCACGACCACCGGCGGGCTGAACCTCACCTCCACCGGCGGCGACGTGAACATCGCACGGGCGATCGAAGACACCGTCGGCGACGTGACACTGAAGGCGGGTCGGGACATCAACGTCACCGGCGCCATCACCAACGTCAAGTCGGGCGCGGACCTGGTCGCAACCGCCGCACGCGACATCCACGTGGACGCGCTCATCGACGGCAGCAGCAGTGCGGTGGCTGGTGGAACCGTGACGATGACGGCCGGAAACAACCTGGCGCTGTCCCGGTCGATTGCCACCGACGACGGTGCGATCGATCTGACGGCGACCAACGGGTCGATTACCCTTCCGGTTGGTGTCGATAACTACGTGAACTCGAGCTGCTGCGGGATGGAGTGGAGCCTGTCGGCTGGCAGTGCCGCGATCAGCCTGACCAGCGGCGGCGACTTCACGCTGGCGTCGCCGGCGCTGACCACCGGCGCGCTCACCATCACCTCCACCAACGGCGACGTGACGATCGCGGCGCCGATCATCGACAAAACCGGTGCGGTGACCATCACCGCCGGCGACGCGCTGAACGTGAATCACCAGGTCAAGAGCAACAACCAGGCAATCGTGCTGACCGCCGGCGCCGGCGGCATCACGGTGAATCCGAGCGACGACCACGACTCGTCACGACCGCTCGTGGACAGCCAGCGGGCCAACCTGACCCTCAACTCGGTTGGCGACGTCTCGCTCCTCGATCCCCGCGGCATCGGATCGAGCGAGACGATCACGATAGATACGCGGGGCACCATCGTCACGGGCGCCATCGGCGACAGTCAGAGCGTCACGCCGCGTCCAAAGGCGGTGGTCCTCAATGCCGACCGCGGTATCAGTTTTTTCGATACCGGCCGGGTAGGAGACGCGACGGCAACTTCGTCGGGCGGTTCAATCAACCTCTTCACGCAAGCTCCCGGCAGGCTCAGAGTCACCACCGGCACGCCTGGCACGACTGACTGCCCGGCCTGCGACATCACGCTCACGGGCACGGACGGTGGCTTGATCGGGCCTGACGTGGTCCTGAATGCCGGCGGTTCGGTGTTCCTGGC
>JBKJMH010000095.1:0-12248 GCA_046596625.1 Vicinamibacterales bacterium
CAGCACATGTGACGAGTCGTAGAGCACGACCTCCTTCTCGAGGACCCTCACCGTCATCGGCAGGTCTGCCGGCTCGACCCAGTCGTCGAGGCCATCGCCTGACTGGCTGGTGATGGCACCGACCTTGAGCAGCCGTTTCACCTCGCCTCTCGAGTACGGCGTATTCCTGGCGAGCAATTGATCGAGACGCGGCATGGGCGAGTGGCCTCAGTCCCGCGGCAGGGCGTCGAGGTACTTCAGCGCCCCGCCCGTGTTGAACAGCACTACCGACTCGTGTGGCTTGATTGTTCCGTCCGCCAGCAGGCGTTCGAGCGCGGCCAGCGCGGCGCCCCCTTCAGGTGCGGCGCTGATGCCTTCGGTCGACCCGATAGTGATCATGCCGTCCACCATCTCGTCGTCCGGCACCGCCAGCGCAGTGCCTCCGCTCTCGCGCACAGCGCGAAGAATGAGGAAGTCGCCAATGGCGCGAGGCACGCGCAGGCCGTCGGCCACGGTCGACGCGTTCTCCCACATTGGCGCCTTCTCCAGCCCCAGGTCGAACGCCCGCACGATCGGGGCGCAGCCGTCAGCCTGCACCGACACCATGCGCGGCCGCCGCTGCGGCTCGATCCAGCCGATGGCCTCCATCTCCTCGAAGGCCTTCCACATCCCCACCATCCCGGTACCGCCGCCGGTCGGATAGAGAATCCAGTCGGGATAGCGCCAGTCCATCTGCTCCGCGATCTCGTAGCCCATCGTCTTCTTGCCCTCGATGCGGTACGGCTCCTTCAGCGTCGAGACGTCGTACCACCCGAGCGGCCCGCCCCGTTCCGCGGCTACACGCGCCGCGTCGGTGATGAGGCCGTCGACCAGCGTGACGCCCGCGCCGTAGAGGATGCACTCGCGCGCGAACGGCTCCTTCACGTCCTTCGGCAGGAACACCTCGGCGCGCAGGCCGGCTTTCGCAGCGTAGGCGGCCATGGCGTTGCCGGCGTTGCCCGCTGATGGCACCGAGACGGTGGTTACGCCCAACCCCTTCGCACGGGTGATCGCCGCCGACTGGCCGCGTGCCTTGAACGAGTTGGTCGGATTCAACGACTCGTCCTTGATGAAGAGCCGGTCCATGCCGAGCCTCGCCCCGAGACGCGTCGCGTGCACGAGCGGCGTGAACCCCTCCCCGAGCGACACCGGCGTCTCGTCGGCGAACACCGGCATCAACTCGCGGTAGCGCCACATCGACGCCTCCCGCCCGCGCAGGCTGTCGCGGTCCCAGGCACGGGCCGAAGCCAGGTCGTAGCGGGCCAGCAGTGGCGCCCCGCAGGCGCACAGGTTGTGGCGGCCGCGCGGGTCGAGCGCGGGCGCGCCGCACGGAACGGAGCATTCGAGGTGGGTGAACCAGGAGGTGGGCACGGCAGAACGTTGGCCCGCTCCCGGCGCGTGTGTCAAGCACCGACCCGCCACACATGAAATCCATGCAGGTTTCCGGGCATACTGCCGACATCAGAATGGTGCCGGACGGCCGGCGCAGGAGAAGCGTCCGATGATCAAGAAGGTCGTGCTGGGCCTGGTGGTGCTGTTTCTGCTCACCGGGCTCGGCCTGTTCGTATGGGCGAGGTCGGTGCTCGGCACCGACGCGGTCCGGAACGCGCTCGCGGCGCAGATGTCGACGACGCTCGGCCAGCCCGTCACTGTGGAGAGCGTGAGCGCCACCATCTTCCCGCGCCTCACCGTGCAGTTGAAGGGCGTGGCCATCGGCACGGACGGCGCGATCAAGGTGGACACCCTCGACGTCGGCTCCAATCTGCGGGCGCTGCTGTCGCGGCGCATCGAGGCCGCGGCGCTGCACATCGACGGCGCGACGCTGAACCTGCCGCTGCCGCCATTCGCGTTCGGTGACGCCCCGGCCGCGGAGTCGAGCGCGCCGGTGCACTTGGGATCGATCGACGAGGTCGTCCTCTCGAACATCCAGATCGTCAGCCGCGGACGCACGCTGCGCGGCGACATCGACGTCGTGCCGCACGGCATGAGTGCGGTGACCATTCGCAGGATTGCTCTGGTTGCCGACGGCGCCCGCATCGACGGCACGGGTGAGATCACCGACCTCGCCGGCCCGGTCGGCACGATCGACCTGAAGGCTGGTGCACTCGACCTCGACCAGCTGATGGCCTTCGCCGCCGATTTCAGCGACGGGAGCGGCGTCACCGCAACCGGCGCCGCGGTTACCGGTGGCGCGACGTCCGCCACGACGCCGTCGACCGCCGACCTCACCGTGACGCTTGCGGCGGACCGCGCCACGATGGGCGGCATTGCCATCGACCGGGTGGGTGGCCGCGCCCACCTGAAGGGCGAGGCGGTCACAGTTGACCCGCTGACCTTCAACCTGTTCGACGGCACCTACGTGGGCACGCTGGCCGCGACACTCGGCATCACGCCGTCGTTTGGCTGGAAGGCGGCGCTGAAGAACGTGGACGTCGCGGCACTCACCGCCTACGCCGGTAGCCCTGGCCTGATCACCGGGCGGATGTCGGCCGACATCGATCTGATTGGCAACGGTATCGACGCCGCCACCGCGATGAAGACCGCGCGCGGCACGGCAAGGCTGACGATGGTGAACGGCGTGGTGAAGAACCTCGCGCTGGTTCGCAGCGCCGTGGCCGCCACGTCGCTCAACCCGCAGTCGGTTATCGCCGCCGCACAAGGACAACCAGTGGACGAACCGTTCAGCGAGATGGGCGGTTCGCTGTCCATCGCGGCCGGCACGGCAAGCACGCCCGACCTGCACTTCATCTCGAAGGACATCCGGCTCGATGCGGGTGGTGCGCTGAAGCTTGATGGCTCAGGCGTCAGCCTGCAGGGCATCATCCAGCTCTCCGAGGCACTGTCGAAGCAGGCGAACCCGGCGATTGTGCGCGCGTTGCAGGACAACGGGAAGATTACGCTGCCAGCCATCGTGCGCGGCACCGCCCAGAAGTACCAGATTGAGATCGACACGACCGCCCTGGCCAGGCGCGCGCTCACCACCGAAGCGACGACGCAGGCGACCGACGCCGTGAAGCGAGGGCTGGGGGGATTGCTGCGGCGATGACGAGGTTCGGCTGAAGCCGCGCACTACGCACAAAGAGCCCGCCCCCTCGCAAGAGGAAGCGGCTCTTCGAGTCTTTCCAGACCTTCCAGGCCTTCCAGCCCAGAAGGGCATGGTGTAGCCGCGAACCTTCAGGTTCGCCAGGCAAGGCCGACCTGAAGGTCGGCAGCTACATCGATGTGCACAATGCCCTAAAAGAAGTAGAGCAGGCGCATGAAGGCGGTGCTGCCCTTGTAGGGGCGGCTGCCGTAGCCGGTGCCGAGGAAGCCAAGGTAGTCGATACGCGGCACGCCGGTCGCTGGGGTGAAGCCGACCGAGCCGTTGGTGTCGATTGTTGAGTAGTCGCTGATCTCGAACTTCTCGTACTGGTAACCGAGCGCCGCGCCGACCTTCTTCGAGAAGTGATACTGGACGTCGGCCGAGAGCTTCTGCCAGGTGTTGGTCACGTTCGGCAGGGCAATGAACTGCCCGATCGCCGTGAGGCTGGTGATACGCGGACCACCGAACAGGAAGCCATTGTCGGAGTCGGCGTAGTCGTAGTTGAACCGGACGCTGGTCTTGTCGAGCAGCTTCGGCAGGTTCAGGTAGACGTCGACGTTGTTGACCAGTTCGTCATTCTTCATCGTCCAGTCGCGGTTCGCGTCGAGGAACTGCGGGTCGGGTGGCGGGTTGGCGTTGCGCGACTTCTGGTTGGACACGAAGCGGTCGCGCCCGTAGCTGGCACCGAAGTCGACGAAGTCGCTCGGCGAGATGCCGATGGACACCGTGGCGTTGGTGTTGTCGTTATCGAGCAGGCCGAACTCGTGCCCCTCGCCCTTGTAGGTGTCCTTCCCCTTGGACATGGACGCGGTGATGTCCATGAAGCCGGTCGGGTTCACCACCAGCAGCAGCGTGCCCTTGTCGCGGTCGCGATCCGCCTCGTCGTAGTAGCGGAGGCCGGGCTGCGCGCCGCCGTCTTCGATCGACGCCTCGGAGAAGCCGGCGCCGATACGGTTGGTGTGCTCGGCGGCGGCACGCAGGGTCACCCACTGGTTGCCCACCGTATCAATCGACGCCTTGAACGAGTAATCGCTCATGTCGCTATACGCACGGCCCGTCCTGGCGAACGCATCGTAGGTGTAGCCAAGGTTGATGGCGGTGTACTTGATCAGATTCAACGTGCCGGTCAGGTCGAACGTGTTCTGGCGGATGTTGAAGTTCTCGGTTGCGCCGCCGGTCTCTTCCGGCACCGCGTCGAACCGCACGTACTCGACCGCGTCGAATTCGGGCGTGAGGTTCTTGTGGTCGTTGAAGCGATAGCGCATGCGCAGGCCGAAGTAGCGGTTCGGGCGCGACGTGAAGTTGAACATCGCGTTGACGCCGTGCACCTTCGCCTCGGCAGTGGCGCGCGGCAGTTCCCGCAAGCCGGGGAAGACCGCAAAGACCGCCGCGTTGTTGATGGCGCCGTTGGTGGTCCACGGGATGAGGTCGTCGTTCTGGTTCATCGCCGTGAACGACACGATGCCGTTCAGGGTGGTGTGTGCCGGCATCTTGTAGAGGCCGGTCAGGCTCACCGAGTTCATGCTGTTGCTGGGCGGCATCGACATGCGGCCGAAGGCCGGCCCGTTGCCGTTGCTGTAGCCGCTGGCGTCGAACGGCGTCGTGTCCGTCGCCCGCAGCGGGTTGTCCCAGATGATCTCCTTGATCTTGTTGTCGAAGAAGGAGGCATCCCACGCCACGCGAACCATCCCCTCGGAGCGAACGTATTCGAGTCCGGCCGACAGGTCATTCGTGCGGTTGTCGATCGGCATCGGCAGTTCGTTGGCGTTGTTGAAGGCGAACGACATGCCGTAAGGCTGGTTGCCGCTCTTCTTCGTGGAAATGAACCCGAGGCTGAACCCGACCTCCTTGTTCAGGTCACGGGCATACTTCAGGCCGAGGGTATCGCGCTTCGACTGCAGGTCGAACGGCTGCGCGATGCCGACGTAGATGGAACGGCTCGCGAGCTGTGCCGCAGAGGTGGGCACGCCGACGACACCGGGCACCTTGTTCTGCACCTGGAGCCTGGCCGCCGCGTCCAGCGTGAACACGCCGGTGGTCTGCTCCACCCATGGTGACGAGGTGAGGTAGCTGTAGTTCAGCGGGGTCGAGTCGAAGTATCCGGAGTACTTCGCCTTGCCGTCGCTGTATTCCGCGTTGTAGTTCTGGTCGCGGTAACCGATGTTCCAGGCTCCGACATTGAACATGTAGGTGTCGGTCTGCTTTCCGAACTCGACCTTCGAGAAGGCGCCGTTACGCAGGTCCTGGTACCGCTCGTACCTGGCCTCGTCGCCGTCCGTCGAGCCCGCCCGGACACCGAAGTCGACGATATTCGCCGGCTCGGTGCTCCCAGCCTGTTGCGCGTGCGCGACGGGCGCAGAACACAGCAGCGCTGCTGTCAAGACAATCAGCTTGGTGCGCATGTGATCTCTCCCCCGCTACCGCAGGAACGCCTTGCCCGATGGGGCATTGGAACCGTGGATCTGCTGGTGGCAGACCGTGCACGACCGGCCGAAAATCTTGTTGCCGTTCGTGGAGTTCTGAAGCAGGAACCCTTCGTAGACGGTTGGAGGATGCCGTGAGGTCACATGGCAGCGCTGGCACAGGAACGGCTGCTTGGCCTGGAGCATGCGATCGTTGTTCGTGCCGTGCGGGTCGTGGCAGGTCACGCAGGCGTTGGCCACCGGCGCGTGCTCCCACAGGAACGGACCGCGCTTCTCGGCGTGGCAGCTGGTGCACGACTCGTCGACCGTGGTGCCGACCTTGAGCAGCTTCACGTTCGTCGACCCATGCACGTTGTGGCAGGAGGCGCATTCGAGCTTGCCCTCGCGCACCGGCATGTGGTTGAAGCGGTTCTGCTTGTTGGTGACGTTCTTGTGGCAGGTCGCGCACTGCGCGCTCTGGCTGGACGCCTTCATCAGCTTCGCGCCCTTCGAGGCGTGCACGCTGTGGCAGGAGACGCAACCCACGTTGCGCTGGTCGTGCTGGCTGCCGGCCCACAGCGCGTGCGTGCCGCGGTCGTGGCACGACGTGCAGTACACGCTCGCGTCCTGCGCCTTCAACTGCCCGAGACGGACAATCTTGGTCGCATCGCCGCCGGCGTCGGCGTGCGCCTTCCCGGGTCCGTGGCAGCTCTCGCACCCGCGGCCGGCGGCCGGTGTGCGAGGATTCGAGGCAAGGGCGTGCGACGTGCCCTTGTAGCTCTGGTCTTCATGACACGTGAGACACGTGTCCTGGCCGGCGTACTCGCCGGCGCCCTGGACCTGGGCCACCACGACGCGCGCTGACGTCCCGGCAGCCGACGCTGTGGACGGGAGAAAGAACGAGGCGATGGCAAGGCCCATGACGATGATGGCCAGTCCAGCGCTTCTGTGAGTGCGGGTCGGTAGCATGAACATCGCTCCTCCGCCGACGTGCCCACTCCCTCCGCGGGATCGGACACGCGCCTGCGGTTGCCTTCCCCATCGCAAGCCCCGGTCCAGCGCGCGTTTTCCTATCAGTTGACCGTCACCGTCGTCTTTGCTCCTGAAATCGGCAATCGTGCCCGGTCAGCCACTCGACGGATTTGCGGCAGTGCCAGCTTTCCGGAATGCCGCTCCTGCCGTCCGCCGGATTTCCGGCAGCGGTGTCGTGGCCATGACCCGCAGGCGCGGCGCAGCGCTGTCGTAGAATGACGGCGCGATGTACGCAAACGTCCTCCTCATTCACAACTGGCTGCGCTGGGTCACCCTCATCATGTGCATCGGCGCGATCGTCTACGCCGCGCGCCCGATCCGTCCGGATGCGAAGGAGTTGCCAGGGAAGGCCTGGGACACCTACCTGATGCTGGCGGTCGACCTGCAGATGTTGACGGGTCTCATCCTCTACTTCGGGTTGAGCGTCTTCACGAAGGTGGCGATGGAAAATCCGGTCGGCGCCTGGAACGACCCGGCGGTGCGGTACTGGTCGATCCTTCATGCGGGGGCGATGTTTGCGTCACTCCTGACCGTGCGCGTGGCGCGCATTCTCGCGTTGAACGCGCCGACGCCGCAGGTGGCGCAGCGCCGCCGGCTCATCTGGTTCGTCATCTCGACGGCGGTCATCCTCTCAGCGGTGCCGTGGCCGTTCCTGTCGAACGGGCGACCGCTCTTCAGGTTTTAACTGGGGCGGAGGGTCGGGCGGGTCGGGCGGGACAGGCAGGTGGGGCGGGTGGCCGTCGCCCACCTGCCCTTTGCGACTTGCCGACTACCTCAGTACGTCGAACAGGTGTGAGTACTTCAGTACGTCGAACAGGTGTGAGTACTTCACGATGAACGCGCGGTTCACGGGACCAAACCCGTTGAACCCCTCCGTGTCGTTGTAGACCACGTACAGCCCTGTGGCGGCATCACGCTGCCAGTTGAAGCGCAGGTTCGTCGACCAGCGCCGTGTGCGATCGTTGTACTGCACCAACCCCTGGGCGTTGATGGCGGGGGTGAAGTTGTACGCCATGCGCAGGCTGCCGAGGTTCGTCTGGAAGTCGCCCTGCGGCAGGTGAATGTCGCTGATCGTCCAGCGCAGGCTCGAGGTGAACGCGCCGCCCTTGCGGACGTTCAGTTGGGGGGCCCAGCTGTTCTGGTTGCCGGAGAGGAATCCGCCGATGGCGTACGAGCCACTCAGCGAGATCCACTTGCGGCGGTCGGTGTTGAACAACGCCGCGGCGTGCGGGCTGCGGTAGCTCCCCGCTGGCACCACGACGCCGGGGTAGACCTCGAACGGTTCACGCAACCCTTCCCACTGCACGTTCATCGCGGGGCTGAAGGTGTAGCCTTTCTCGAAGTCCCACCCGCTGTCCATGTGCAGCGTCGACGTTTCCTGGAAGCGGTCGAAGCCCCAGAAGCTTTCGTAGCTGACGTGCGGGCGCCACTCGCGCAACCCGTGCCTGGTGAGCCACGGCGTGCGAACATTCTCGAACCACCCGGTGAACAGCTGGCGGAAGCCTTCGCCAGGGCGCTCGAGGAAGCCAACCTCCGGGTTGAAGTCGGCGCCCACCTCGGTGTACTCGATGAAGGTGCGGCGCTGACGCACCTGGTACTGCACACTGCCGCTGAAGGCGCGCTCGCGACCGCTGACGCCAGGTGTTTCGGTGCGGGCGGCAAAGCCCGTCGCCGTCCACGCCTCGCCGATCCCCCACTTGCCGTCGACGCCCCACGTGCGGTTCCAGTTGTCGCTGCCGGCCAGGTCGCCCGTCGCGACGCGGTTCACGACGATGCCGCCGACGCTCGAGCGGTTCGGCAGATCCTTCGCCACACGGAACGCCCCGAAGTTGTTCGCCGCCACCTTCCCCACGTCGTCGGTCTGCATGTCGAGCAGGCCGATGTTGACGCCAGCGACCTTGCCCGACAGGCGGGCGCCGCCGCGAATCGGCACCAGCGCGCCGCTGTCGGTGATGCCGATGCGACGGCTGAAGAAGAGATCGATCTCGCCGTTCTTGCCCACTGCAAAGAGGCCGCGGTTCTCGAGGAAGAACGGGCGCTTCTCCGGGAACAGCAGGTTGAAGCGCGTGAGGTTCACCTGCTGCTCGTCGACTTCCACCTGGGCGAAGTCGGTGTTGTAGGTCAGGTCGAGGTTCATGCTCGACGTGACGCCGATCTTCGCATCGACACCCCAGTTGGCATCGCGCTCGGTCGTCGCGCCAGGGGTGAAGTTCCGGTTCGCCTGCGCCAGCGCATACGGCATGATCTTGAAGTTGCGCGGCGGCGCGACGTTCAGCCCCTGCAGTTCTCCGGCCGACGACAGACGCGTGATGTTGAACATGCGGGCCAGCGGCGACCAGTAGACCTGTTCGCGCTTGCGCTCGATGGCGCGGGCGAAGTTCACGCCCCATACCTGCGGCGGCGAGCCGTAGCGCAGCGTCCGCAGCGGAATCAGGAACTCGGCGGACCAGCCGTTCGGCAGCAGCTTCGTCTTCACGTCCCAGGCACCATCCCAGTTCACGTTGAGGCCCCCGCCCGACCCGCCGCCCGAACGGCCGAGTGTCGGCGCGCCGCTCGATTGCTGCTCACCTTCGTTCCGGACCTGCGCGTCGTACTGCATGCCGACCGGAGTCGTGCCGAAGATGAAGCCGTTCTGGCGATCGTGATACGTGTCGAAAATCAACTGGAACGAGTCCTGGCCGCTCAGCGCCGAGTCGCGGCGCGCGTCGGACGTGACGATGTGCGAGGGGTCGCTGTCGAAGCTCATGACGCCGACATAGATCGCGGTGTCGTCATAGAGGATGCGGACCTCGGTGGCCTCCGTCGCAGGCTGCCCTTCCGACGGCTCGGTCTGCACGAAGTCGGTGATCGGCGTCGCCTGCCGCCACGCCGCATCGTCGAGCTGACCGTCGATGATCGGCACTTCGGTGGTCCGCGTCGCCGAAGCCGTGCGCTGTGCAGGCGCAGCGGCGCGAGGCGCCTGCTGGGCCGTGGCGGTGATGGCGGTGGCCAAGGCCGCCGCGCAGAAGATGGACAAGCGAACAGTGCTCACGCAGGAAACCCCAGACGATAACTCAGAATTCAGAACTCAGAATTCAGATTGGAAATTCGCGATTCGCGAGTCGACCTCGCGGCGGGATCATTCTAGAAGTAAACGCGCTGAAGGATGATGTTCCGGCCCCCCAGCGCGCTTCTGTTGGCGTGCGACGTGTCGACTAACGACTAATGACCAACGAAGTCGACTTGGGACTTGCGACTTGCGACTATTTATCGCCCCGTGGCGGTGGGCCAGAGCACGCCCATGTCCTTGCGCGGAATGGCGCCGATGCCCTTGCTGACGAACTTCTGCACGCGGCGGCCCTGGTAGGTTTCCGTCGTGTAGAGGTTCCCCTTCGAATCGATCGCGATGCTGTGAATCGCGTAGAACTGCCCGGGGTAGTGGCCGCCTTCGCCGAAGTTGTAGACCTCCTGCAGCGTCTGGCGGTCGATGATGCGGATCTTCGCGTTACGACCGTCGGACATGAAGATGTACTTCTGCTGTGGGTCTTTCGAGAAGGCCACGTCCCACACCGAGCCGTCGCCGAGCGAGTCCTTCTGGTACTGCTGTTCCTTCACGAACTTGCCGTCCTTCGTGAAGACCTGCATGCGATCGTTGACGCGATCGCAGACATACACCAGGTTGTCGACCGACAGATCGGCGCAGTGCACCGGGTTGCGGAACTGCTGTGCCAGCGGCGCGTTCGGGTTGTAGCGGCCGAGGTCGGTGTCGTCCGGCTTGTTGCCGTAGGCGCCCCAATAGCGCTTGAACTGACCGGTCTCGGTGTCCATCACCACGACGCGCTTGTTGCCGTAGCCGTCGGCCACATACAACTCGTTGTTCTTCTCGTCGACGAAGATCTTCGCCACCTGGAAGAAGTGGTCGGTCGCGTTGCTGTCCGCCTTCACGCCCTTCTTGCCGAACTGCTTGACGAACTTGCCGTCGCGCGTGAACTTCAGCACCAGGCCATCGCTGCCGCCGTTGCCGCCAATCCAGACGAACCCTTCGCTGTCGGCGAAGATGCCGTGGTTGCTGTCAGGCCAGTCGTAACCCTGCCCGGGTCCGCCGAACGCATGGAGCACGTTGCCGGCCTGGTCGAACTCGATGATCGGCGGTGCTTTCTTGCAGCATTCGCCGGTCGGCGGGTTCTGATCAGCTGCGGCCTCGAAGGCGTCGGGCGAGTCGTTGCGATGGATGATCCAGACGTGGTCCTGGGTGTCGGCCCACACACCGATGGTCTGGCCGATGTACCAGCCGTTCGGCAGTGGCTTCGGCCACATCGGATCGACCTCGAACCGCGGCGCGGTGATGCCGCCGCCGGCCTGCGCGGAGGCCTGTTTCTCGAAGACGCTCTGGCCCACGCCAAGCGCTGCGAGGAGGGCGATGAAGCCTGCCCCGATGAAAACGTTACGTGATTTCATAACGTGTCTGCTCCTGCATGCGCACCTGAAGGTGCGCGGCTATATTCGATAAACGGTGCGCGGCTACATCCGCTGAACGCTGCGCCGCGACGTCGCGTGGTCAGCGGCCAGTGACGAACTTCTGGACGCGCTTGCCATGGTGCTGCTCGCCCGTGTACACGTTGCCTTTCGAGTCGACGGCGATGCTGCCGACCGCCAGGAAGCGTCCGGACTGGCGTCCGCCCTGTCCGATGGAGCCGACTTCGCTCAGCGAGGAGCGGTCGAGCACGCGGACCTTCTTGTTCTGGCCGTCCGCCACGAACAGATAGCGCTGCTGCGCATCGTTCGAGAAGGCGACATCCCACACCGACCCGAAGGCCGACACCGCGCCGAACTGTCCGGCGACGACGGCGCCGAGGGTGCCCTTGGCGATGACTGCTTCCTTGACGAACTTGCCGTCCTTGCCGAACACCTGAATGCGGTTGCTGGTGCGATCGCAGACGTAGACGTTGCCGTCCTTCGCGATATCGACGCAGGTGATGTCGCGGAACTGCCGTGCCGCCGGCGCGCTCGCCGAGTAAGCCCCCGGGTCGGCTCCCGGCTTCTCGCCGTAGGCGCCCCAGGCGCGCTTGAACTTGCCGGTTTCGCTGTCGAAGACGGCGATGCGGCGGTTGCCGGTGTCGGCAATGAACACTTCGTTCGCGGCCGCATCCACAGCCACAGCCGACGGCTTGCTCAGCGCATCGTCACCGGTGGTGAGACCGGGCTTGCCGATCTGGAGGAGGAACTGGCCGGTCTTCGAGAACTTGATGACCTGCCCGTCGGCGGCTGCGGGTGGCGCCGCGGGTGCGCTGCCGCGCCCACCGGCAGCTGGCGGAGGCGTGACCAGGCCGGCGGCCGTGATCCAGACGTTGCCTTTGGCGTCGACCGCCAGGCTGCCTGGCGACTGCGGCCAGTTGTAGCCCTGGCCGGGGCCGCCGAAGCTGGACACGACCTTGCCGGCCGCGTCGAGTTCGAGGACGAACGGTGCCGCCGTGCAGCAGACGCTCGACGTCGGGTTGGGGGTGATCATCATCCCCTTCTCGTTCGACTCGAGCGAGTCGGCACCGCGGTGCAGCACCCACACATGATCCTGCGCATCAACCGCAACGCCGGTGATCGAACCGAAGACCCAGTGGTTGGCCAGCGGCTGCGGCCAGAACGGGTCCACTCTGTAGGCTGGCGCCGCGCCCTGCGCGGCGACCGTCGAGCCCAGGGACGCCAGGGTGAACACACCAGCCACAGCCAGTGCGCCGACC
>JBKJMH010000329.1:0-18239 GCA_046596625.1 Vicinamibacterales bacterium
AACCGTTGCGGCGCTAGAAGCTGAAGAAGAGCAGCAGGTCGACGCCTGCGCGCTCGACCCGGCGGAACGGCGAACGAGCGCTGAGCGCGCCCGCGTCCGAGAACGTGGCGCGAATGCGCAGGATGCGCGAGAGGTAGTATTCAAGCGTCGCTTCGTCGTAGTCGGCCTCGCCGAACTGCCGGCTGAATCGCGCCACCAGACCCGGCGCGATTTCGTTGCCCACCGTCACCCGCGGACCACCGCGGATGTCCGCGCCAGGTTCGATCTCCAGGGTATCGATCCCCAGCGTCCGTTCGAGCGCCGACATCATCGGTGCCGCGATGAATCCGGCGGCCAGCGTTCCCGCCCGCACCGCCAGTTGTTGCTGCTGCAGTGCGGAGAGTTCGTTGGTCGACGTATTGAACACGATGAGCGACAGGATGTCCGACGGGTCGAGCGGCGGCGTGCTGGTCAGGCGCAGTTCCGGCTGCTGCAGGGGGCCAACAATCTGCACGCGCGTCTCGACTCCGGAGATGAGCCTGTTGACCGCCACATACAGCTCCGGATTGAGGTCGCCACGAAAGGTGATGGAGCTGACCGGATCGAGATCGAACCGGCGGCCCTGGAAGACGTAGGTGCCCGACAGGGAGTCGAATGACCCGTTCACGTACATCGGCTTCGCCGGGTCCTTGTAGAGATACAGATCGCCGAAGGCGCGCAGGTTGATGTTGCCGAGTCCGAGCGGCGTTCCGGGCGACACCTGCACGTTCTCGCCGAGCATGCGCAGCGTGCCTGGCACGTGCAGTTCGATGTCCATGCCCATCCGCTCCCATGGGTTGAGCGCCACGATCGGATCGATGTCGAGCGGTTGCGCCGCGGCCTGTGCCTCCGTGGCGTATGGCTGGAACAGGGTGCGGTCGAGAATCCGGTCGACGTTGACCGAGCCGCCCGTCACGGTGACGCGTCCCGTCAGCTTCGGCGACTCGAACTCGCCCGCCAGGTTCAGCTGGGCGTCGACATCGACGCGACCGTACTCGTTGCGAAGCACCTCGAAGCCGCGCGCATTCACCGCCACCTGAAGATCGCCCACTCGCAACTCGTGCGTGCCAAGGCTGCCGGTGACGTCGAGCGTGTGCCCATTCTCGTCTTCGACGTGCAGCGCCTCGACGCCGACCCTGTCGCTGGCCAGCGCCAGCGCGAGCCGACCGTTGCGATAGCGCGCGCCCGACGCCACGACTTCGAAGGCGGCGTTGTTCACTTCGGCGCGGCCCGAAAAGTGCGGGTCGCGACTCGTGCCGACGACGGTGACGTCGAGCTTCATGTCGCCGGTGACATTGCGCACGACGTCGGTCACCCCTTCGAGCAGCGTCAGGCTGACCGGGCTCGACTTCACGGCCACTCGCATCGGCTTGACCGTGCGGGTGCGGTCGAACAGGCTGAGCGGCAGGTCACCCGCGGCGGTGAGCCAGACCGCGGCCTCCTGGTCGAGCCTGACATCCACTGCGAACACCTCGTCGCGGTAGTCAACATGGCCCCCGAACCGCTCGTACGACAGGCGCCGGACGCGGCCCTGCGAGATCGTGAAGTCTGACGAGACCGTCGGCTGCTCGGCGGTCCCGCTCAGGGTGGCGGTGGCGTCGAGCCGCCCCCCGTACCTGGCGGGAGAGCCGGCGTCTGCGAACAGGGCGTCGAGGGAGAGGCCGCGAACTGTCATCAGCATCCGGCCACGGCCATCGGTGGTCCAGTTGCCGTTCGCCGTGAGGTGCTGGGTGCCGCCCGCCTCGTCCACCAGATCGAGTCCCGTTACCATCACGCCGGCATCGGTCCACTCAATCCTCGGCCGCACGGCTGGCGCAAGGCGCCAGGCAGTCTTCTGTGCCGTCAACGCGAGGCGGTCGATTTCGACGCGCCGTGCCTGCAGATCGAGGGCGACGATCCCTTTCAACGACGCGGTCAAGCCGTTGCGCAACACGCCGTCAAGCGCGGCGTCGAGCGTGTTGCCGTCGTACGACGACGTGCCGTCGATCGACTGCCATTCCTGCCCGAACGCCTTCACGAACGACAGGTGCGCCTTGACCGACCCGCTGGCGCCGGATGGATCGTCGGACGGGACGACGACATCGTAGGTCGCACTGGTGCTCAGCACCTCGACGCCCGATGCCGCCAGCCGGTTGATGCTGCCGTCGCCCTGGAACCGCATGCGGCCGGTCGGCCCGCTCAGGTGTCCCGTGGTCACGGCGTCGCCGTTCATCGCCCGTCCAAGCAACGCCTCGAGCTTCGAGAGGTCGGCCCGCGTCACGCGGTAGTCGACGGACGAACTGCGGATGCCGTCGAGTTCGAGCGTGCCGCTGGCCTGCAGGTCCGCTCCAGGGCCGCTTGTCGCCAGTCGTTCGATGCGCATGGTGCTGTTGGCGATCGTCGCGTGTACGGAACCCCGCGTCACATCGACCGCTCGTATCACTGAGTCCGTGACATCGAGCGTGGTGTCGATGATGTAGTCGTCGAGCTCAGGGGAACGCACCATCAGGTCGCGCACTGCGAAGCGGGCATGCGCGCGTCCGGTGAGGCGCGCGTCGTACAGCGGATTCTGCATCGGGATCCGCGGGTCGATGCCGTGCAACTCGCCGTCGTAGGTCCCTTCGAGCGACCCATTCGCGATGGAGACGCCCACGTCGGCGTTCGACAGGCGGCCCGCGAACAGCGATGCCTCCTCGATCCGTCCACCGCCCGTCAAATGCATCGTGGACAGTTCGGCCCCGGCGCCGTCCACCTGAAAGCGGCCGCGCACGGTTCCTGCGTACCGGGGCTCCTGCATCCAGCCGATCTGGAGCTCGCGGCCAAAGTGGTTGAGGTCGATATCAGATAGCGGTCCTTCGCCCCGATAGATGAAGGGCTCGGCCTGCGTGTCGATGAACCCGGTCGCACCCGCGCCCAGTTGCGCGCCGAGGAAGACCGAGTCGGCAAACGTGGCGTCGCCCCGGATGAACGGCTTGGCGAATTGCCCCGTGACGTCGTAGGCGAAGGCCAGCGAACTCTCGACGTGCGGCACGGGCACGCTCGTCGGCACCTCCCGTAGGTCGACACCGCGCGCGTTGCCGATGAAGTGGTAGCCATACGGGGCATCGATCGCAATCGAGCTATTGGCGAGCCGAACGTTCGCCCCGTAGGCAGTTGCCGTGGCACTGACGATTCGGACGTCGGTGTCGGAAATCGTCCCGCGCGCCACGACATCATCGGCTTCGTATTCGATATAGCCCGCGTGCGAACCGCGGAACGCGTACGAGCCGCGGGGGAAGTGCCGGCCAAGCTGCAGGTCGATGTCGACGTCGACGTCACCCGAGATGTCGGACGGCCGGTCGGGACGATTCAGCCAGCGCGCGACGTCGACGCGACGAACCGTCGCCGAGCCGCGAGCGTGCCAGCCTGGTACCGAGCTGTCGAGCATCAGGCGAGCCGTGATATCGCCGCCGGTCGACCGCACGTCCAGTGTCGTATCCATCGCTGCGACGGGCCCCAGCAGCCGGGCCTCGAACGCCGACTCCACGGCGATGTTGGCCAGACCATGAAGCACACCGGCCCATTCCTGAAAGGCAAAGCGGGGCGCGTCGACCGCGAGGTCGAGCCTCGCCGGCGTCTGCCGGCGATCGACGCGGCCGTCGAGGGTGAACTCACTGCGCGGCGTCGTCACATGGAGCGCTCGGAACAGCCACCCTTCGTCGCCACTCGAGACTGCGCCCGATAGCGCACGGACGTCGAGCTGGGGATCGGCGCCGGCAAACGAGGCAGAGTCGAAGTCGAGTGTCCAGGTGACCGGCTTGTATGTGAACGCCAACTGCGCGTCGAGGCTGGTGAAGGCCGCCGGCACGTTGGCGGCGCCAAAGGCCAGCCTGTCCTGCAGCGTGACGGTGCCGTCGATGATGTCGATACGGTCGATCCGAATGGGTCGACCGGGTCCGGAGGTGCGTGGACGCTGGGCATCGCGCCGGATGAGCGCGCCGAGATTCCAGCGGCCGTCCGGGTCTTTTCCGGCGACGATGTGCGGGCGGGTGAGTGCGAGCCGGCGGATGACCGTGCCCTGATTGAAGAGTTCACGAACGCTGTAGCTGACCTGGACACGGTCGATTGCGACCAGGGCGACGCCACCGCGGCGCAGCCGAACCCCTTCGAGTTCGACGCCGCGGAAGAACGACCCGCTCAGATGATCAATTTCCAGTGTCGCGGTGAGGTAGTGGTTGGCTTGGCTGACGATTAGACGGCGAAGCTGGCTGTGCGCCCAGGGCGTCTGCAACAGGAGGCCGGCGGCCAGCACGAGCGCAAGCCCGCCGAGCACCGAGAAGACCACGGCACGCCCCAACCTCGATCCGATTCGTCGCCACCGTGCCATGCTCCTGGTTGCATGTTAACAGCCGGGGCTGGAGCAGAACCGGCGGACCAGTTCCAGCAGGCGGTCGAAATCGAGCGGCTTTTTGAGGAAGGCCGTGCCTGCGAGATCGAACACCCGCGTCTGATCGAGCGCCGACAGCACCACCACGGGCACCTTGGCAATCGACGGGTCCTTCACCTGACGACGACGGAACTCCCATCCGTCCATCACGGGCATCATCAGGTCGAGCAAGATGACGTCGGGGCGATCGCCGGATTTCAGGTACTGCAGCGCATCCCGTCCATTGGCAACCGCCTCGGCTTTATAGCCCTCGAGTTGGAGCAACTGGGCCATCATCTCGCGCAGGTCGGCATCGTCCTCCACGATCAGGACAGGGCAGTGCCGCAGGTGTGTCGTCGGACGGTCGGGTTGTGGCATCACGGGGAAGAGCTCGAACGATTACTCAGGTGTCTAGCAAACGAGGCGCCAAGACTCATCTCAATCAATGACGCTATAATCCGGCGCCTCGCTCGTGCCCACACCCACTTCGCGTTTTCGTCGATTTCGTCCGCTCGTTGTCGGGCTCGGCTGCGCCGTTCTACTGTACGTGGTGCTCTTCTGGCGGCTCGGAGGCGCGTCCTTCTGGGACCCGGACGAGGCGCACTACGCCCAGACCACGCATGAGCTGATCGAGACGGGTGACCTGTTCGCGCCCTTCTACAACGGGCGTCCGTTCTTCGACAAACCGATTCTCTTCTACTGGCTGCAGGGCGCGGCGATGTCCCTGGCTCCCGACTCGGAAACGGCGGCGCGGGTGGCACCCGCGCTGGCCGGCGTCCTGCTCGTGGCCGTCACCGGCTGGTGCGGCGCGCAGTTGTTCGGTGTCTCCGTGGGGGTGATCGCGGCGCTGATGCTGGCAACCAACGCCGGCGTGTTCGGCCTGGCCCGCTATGCCATCCTCGACCTGCCGTTCACGCTGTTCCTGTTCGGCGGCGTGGCGACGGTCACTGTCGCATTGCTGCGGAAGCGCCGGGGACTCGAGTACGTGGGCTACGTCCTCATCGGACTGGCCAATGCGACCAAAGGTCCGATTGCCCTCGTGCTGTGCGGGGTCACGTTCGGACTGGCCATGCTCGTGTCGAGCGAGGCGCGGCGGCAGTTGCTGACGTTGCGGTGGGTACAGGGGGCCATCATCGCCATGCTGCCAGGCGTGCCGTGGCCGCTCTACATGTTCGCCCGCTTCGGTCGAGAGTTCGTCGAGGGCTACATCCTCAACGAAAACCTGCGCCTGTTCGCCACGCCGATGTACGCCGGGCAGCCCGGTTGGTATTTCTATCTGTCGATTGTGGCGGTGGGCATGCTGCCGTGGACGCCAATAGCGCTGGCCCGCGCGGCGGAACTGGCGGACAGCGTCCGCCGGCGCGAGCCTCTCGCGCTGGTCGACGTGCTGCTGTGGTCGTGGGTGGTCGCGATCATCGGGTTCTTCTCCTTCTCTCACTTCAAACTCGACCACTACGTGTTTCCGACGTCGCCGGCCCTCTGCATCATCTGCGCACGGGCATGGCGCGACGCCAGCGACACCGGCTCGGTGTCGGCCGCCATGCGCTGGGGCCTTAGGCTCGTCGGCCCTTCGCTGCTCATCGCCGGCACCCTCATCGCCTACGCCTCGCTGGTGGTGCTCGATCTCGACCGGGGCTTTCTGGTGGTGCCCGCGGCCCTGCTCGTCGCTGGCAGCGCCGCCACCTGGTCGACGTGGAGCGGACGGCCACTGCCCGCCATTCCGGTGGCGCCGATCGTGGCCATGGGCATTGTCTATGCGGGCGCGGTCGGCTGGGTCATTCCCAAACTCGAGGAAGGCAAGGTCGTGCCTGATGTGGCACGGTGGGTGGCCGCACAGGCCGCACCCACGGACCGCATCGCCACCTTCAGGCTCAATCGCTGGAACACCGCCTACCGCTTCTACGTGAAGCGGCCGGTCACGGTGGTCGAGAGCGACGAGGATGCGCGCCAGTTCTTCTCGAACCCCGAACCGTATTTCATCGTGATGACCGGGCCGCTCTACGACGCACTCCGTGCGGCCGGCGTGCCGATGACGATCGCCTACGAGCGCGAGGGGCGGTGGGTGACGTCGGGACGGGCGTTATGGCGCCGCGCCGGTGACCGCACACGCTTCATTGTCGCCGTGCCCGCCCCCCCTGGCCAGCCGCGCTGACGCGCTATAATCGCCCGTCTCCTCACACTGATGCGCCTCGCGCGTTCCTACATCGTCAGCGGCCGGGTTCAGGGCGTTGGGTTCCGGTTCTTCGTGAATCGGGCCGCCGTCGTGGAGGGGCTGCACGGCTGGGTGCGCAACCTGGCTGACGGCCGGGTCGAGATTCGTGCAGAAGGGGAGTTCGACGCGCTCGAACGGTTCGAGCGGCACGTCAGGCAGGGTCCGCCTGCAGCGCGGGTCGACGAGATCGACACCACCGACATCGGCGCGACCGGTCACGACACTGGCTTCTCGGTCCGCTAACGAGCATATTCACGCATGGACAACCTGAAGAGCAAGATTCGACACGTTCCGGACTTTCCGAGGGCCGGGATCCTGTTCTACGACATCACCACGCTGCTGCAGGACCCGTCCGGCTTCCGCGACGCCGTCGACAGCATGGCGGCGCCCTTCGCGGGCCATGGGATCGAACTGGTCATCGGAATCGAGAGCCGCGGGTTCATCTTCGGCGCCGCCGTCGCCGACCGCCTGGGCGCCGGTTTCGCGCCGGTTCGCAAGCCGGGCAAGCTGCCGTCGACCACGATCCGCGCGAGCTACGACCTCGAGTACGGCAGCGACGCACTCGAAATCCACGATGATGCGGTGAAGGCGGGGCAGCGGGTGCTGATCGTCGACGACCTGCTCGCCACGGGTGGGACCGCAAAGGCCGCTGCCGATCTCGTCGGGCGTCTCGGCGGTCAGGTTCACGCGCTGGCGTTCCTCATCGAGCTGGTCGGGCTGAATGGCCGCGACAAGTTGGCTGGCCAGGCGCTGCACTCGGTCCTGAAGTACTGATCGCTCCGACCGCCCGATGACTGCCGCCCGCCTGCGAACGGCTGCGCCGTACCTGGTCTACGCTGCGGTCGCGGCCGGGTACTGCGCGCCGCGGTTCGCCGCTTACGCAGGACGTGACGCGCTTACGCCGCCGGTAAGCCTGGCTGCCGAGCACACCTGACTTTCCTGCGGTTTTCTTTCGCGGCGCCGGGCATCGCTCTTGCCCCTCCTGTTCGCCAGACCACACGTGTCCCAGGAGAATCATGCGTAGATCACGACAGCTGTTTCTGGCTCTGACCCTTGCGTTCGGCGCTGCGGCGTGCGACGAAAGCCTGTCCAACATCGCGGGCCCGACACCCAACCTCGAGCCGACGTTCGCGAGCATCCAGGCTAATATTTTCGAGCTCACCGACTCCGCGGGCCGCAACGCCTGCACGTCGTGCCACACCAACGTTGGGCGCAACCCGGCCGCAGGCTTGAACCTGCTCCACGATGTGGCGTACGACCAGGTGGTCAACGTCAACGCTACTCAGATCTCATCCCTGAAGCGCGTCAACCCGGGCAACCCTGAGGGCAGCTACATCCTCCACAAGATCGAGGGACGAGCGGGCATCGTCGGGCGGCGCATGCCGTTCAACGGGCCGCCGTTCATGACCGACGGACAGATCCTGATCCTGAAGCGCTGGATCGAACTCGGCGCGCCGCGCAACTAGTTTTCGAGGAGAACTTCGTGAATCGTTCACTTGCACGACTGTGTACCGCTGCCGCCCTGAGCCTGTGCCTGGGGCCGGCGGCCTTCGCCCAGGACGACGACGATACGGTGCTGAAGCCAGCGGAACCCGACTTCACCATCGCGAGCCTGGCGACCAACATGCGCCTGCCCCAGAACAAGATGACGTTCCGGCTGACGCACCGCTTCGAAGGTCCTCTGAACGACAACGGTATCGGGGACCTGTTCGGTCTCGACGCCGGCGCACAGATGGGGCTCGAGTTCCGCTACGGCCTGGTCAAGGGTGGACAGATCGGTTTCTATCGCACCAACGACAAGACCATCGAGCTCTTCGGGCAGTACAGCCTGCTTCGCCAGGGCAACCTGCCGCTCGACCTGTCGGCTCGCGTCGGTGTCGAAGGCACAAACAACTTCCAGGACAGCTACTCGCCGTCGGTCGGTGTCATCATCTCGCACCGCTTCGGAGACGCCGCCGCGCTGTATGTCGAGCCGACGTGGGTGAACAACACGAACACGCTGCCGAAGGATCTGGTCGACGACAACGACACCATCAACCTCGGGATCGGCGCGCGCATCCGCGTCCGTCCCACGGTCTACGTGATCGGTGAAGTGACCCCGCGTGTGAGCGGATTCAACCCGAACAAGAACCAGGCAACGTTCGGCATCGAGAAGCGTGCCGGCGGACATATGTTCCAGTTGAACATCAGCAACGGGTTCGCCACCATGCCGGCGACGATGGCTCGCGGCGCGTTCAGCACCGATAACTGGTATCTGGGCTTCAACCTGGCGCGCAAGTTCTACTGAGTCTTCCGGGCCGCTGGGCCGTGGACGGCGGGCGGTGTGGTCGTCGGGGGACGTCGCACCGCCTTTTCTACGTACGGAGAGGCGCGCCCTGATAAACTTAGGTGTTTCAGACAGAGAGCGCCCGTAGCTCAGAGGATAGAGCACCCGCCTCCTAAGCGGGGGGCCGGCAGTTCAATTCTGCCCGGGCGCACCATTCAGGTCGCCAGCAATGGGCGGGGACCAGACAAGTTTATGAAGAGCACAGAGCGTCATCACCTGAAGGACAACGAACTGGCCCAGTTGACCGCCGGCGCAGGCACCCTCGTCGCGGCACAGCGTGGACCGATTCTCGCCATTCTCGTCGCGGTCGTCGTCGTGCTGGCGGGCTTCGGTGGCTACAGTGCGTGGAAGGGGCGAAACGAATCGCGCGCCGCCACGCAGCTGGCTTCTGCCCTCACCGTCGAGGAAGCGCGCGTCGGGCCGCCAGCCGCCTTCGGGACGCAGGCGCCGACCGGACCAAGCTTCGTCTCGGAGCGCGAGAAGAGCCAGGCCGTACTCACGAAGTACAAGGAAGTGGCCGACGCCTTCCCGAACAGCGACGCCGGCATCTACGCGCGCTATCGCGAAGCCACCACCTACATGAAGCTCGGCGTGCCGAAGAGCGCCGCCGAAAGCTTCCAGCAGGTCATCAGCACGGGAGGCACGAGCCTTTACGCGCAGATGGCCAAGCTGGGTCTTGCCGAAGCGCAGGCACAAAGCGGTGAGTACGAGCCGGCGATCGCTACCTTCCGCGACCTTGCCCAGCGCAAGGACGGCCAGCTACCGGTTGATGGCCTCCTGATGCGCCTCGGGCGCACGCAGGTTGACGCAGGCAAGAGCACCGAGGCCGAACAGACCTTCAACAAACTCGTCACCGAGTTCCCCGAGTCGCAGTTCGCTGCGGATGCGAAGAAGGAACTCGAACAGCTGAAGCAGGCGAGCTAAGCGCTAGAACGCTCGCCCCAGTCTTGCGTACACCCTGGCGCCGTGCGAGCCCGCGGCATCGGGCGACCAGGCCACACCGACAGACGCGGCGACCGGTAGCGCGTATCCAACCACCAGGTCCGTAGACAACTCCGCGCCGGCGGCACGGCGCCAGCCCTCGTCTGACGAACTGACACTGCCGCGCAGCCACGCGGTATCGACGAACACCGCTGCGTGCAGCGTCCTCACCAGCAACGGCAGCGTGCCGCGTCCGCGCTCGACGATGGCGAGCGGCAGGCGGTACTCCGCATTCGCCACCAGCAGCCGGCTGCCGGCGGGGGTGCCGGTGCTTGCGCCACGAAACAGCCCCAGGGCGGAGCCGCCAAAGTCGATGACGCTCGTCGACGCGCCAACGGCGCCGACCTGGAACGCTTGCCTCGCGAGGTCGAGTCCGGTCGAGGAGCCGAAGGCCGCACGCAGTGCCACCACGTGGTGCGTGCCCGCACCGGTGAGATAGGCGCGAACGTCGGCCGTCGACGTGGTGGCGTCGGCAGTCGAGCCAAATGCCTCACGTGCAAATTCGATGGTGGCACCGGCGTTCAACCCAGTCTCACGGCTGATGGAATATCCCTGCCGCTCGGTCGTGTCCCGAGCCAGCGCGCCCCGCGCCGCCACCAGCGTGGAGGTCCGCTCGCCATCGGCCAGATGGTAGCGGCTCTCCGTGCGCACGACCGACGCCAGCGCCTGGGTGCTGGTCCGCACCCGCACCAGCGGCAGCAGGATGCCGGCCTGTTGCTGCGTCTGGATGACCGCCACTTGCGCAGGAGTTGCGGCAGCCGTGACACGCACACTCCGAAACAGAGTTTCACGCGATGCTGAACCGAAGTACGACGGCTTCCACCGCCGATACGCATACACCGCACTCCAGTCGGGCACGGCTTCTCGAACCGGCGGTACGACGGTTGGACCAGCGACGAGCCACGACAGGCTCACGCCGTACGCGTGGCGGTCCAGAACGTCGCCGCCGAACACGGT
Organism: Vicinamibacterales bacterium; assembly: GCA_046596625.1. Taxonomy (GTDB): domain Bacteria; phylum Acidobacteriota; class Vicinamibacteria; order Vicinamibacterales; family CAVVIG01; genus CAVVIG01. The sequence continues at coordinate 10,879 of JBKJMH010000329.1, forward strand.
GCCACCGAGCCGCGTCTGGTCGCGCGAGGCCACGACAAGCGGTGTCCAGTTGGTGGGGGCCAGCGTGCCGAACGGCGAGTAGCGGGCCGATGCGGGTGGCTCCGGCGTGGCGGGTGGGGACACGAGTGGCGCCGGCGGGCGCAGTTCACGAACCGGTTCGACGAGTGGCGTATAGGGCGCCACGAACACGTCGTAACCGCGCGCGGTGTATCCCGCGAAGGCCAGGCGGAGGCCGTCAGCAGACACATCGGGCCACAGCGCGCCGGTGCTGCGTGTGAGCCGACGCGCGAGGTTCCCTCGGTCGATCGTGAACTCGTAGAGTTCGAACCAGCCCTCATCGAAGTCTGCGGCCGCGACGACGGCGCCGCCGTCCGGGCGCCACGCGGGAGTGACGATGCGCGCCGACGCGTCACCGATCGTGTGCTGCACGGTGCCGGTGGCGCGCTCCACCACGACGATGTCTGGCATGGCACCGAGCCTGCGTCGCTCGGCAGCGATCAGACGTCCATCCGGCGACCACCGCGGCGCACCGAACTGCGTGTCCACCCCCGACAGCAGCGTCTGCACGTGCGCAATCACAGGTCCGGCCGCTTCGCGCACCAACTCGGCGACCACCAGATCGCGGCCGCCGCGGTCCTCGCGAACCGCCGCCACGAATCGTCCATCCGGCGACACGTCGGGGTCCTGCAGGCGCGCGCCGTGCGAGAGCGCGACAACCTCGCCGCTCCGCCGGTCGAACGCGTAGAGGTCGCTCAGCATCGCCACGTCGCGATGCAGATCCTGCTGGTCGAAGACGAGCAGGTCACCGCTCACCGCCGTGGTCGACCCCAGGTAGCGCGTGGTCAGTTGACGGTCGTCCGTGCCGTCACCCTGCACTTGCCGGAGCGATGGGAAGTAGTCCGGCGACTGCGAGGCGTAGACAATGGCCTCGGGACACGAGGGGCAGCCGCCCGGCACGAATCGCGGCCCGGCCTGCAGGTAGCCGCGATAAGTGAGTGCCGCCGAGGGCGACACCCTGGGCTCATGCGCTTCCTTTACCAGCGAGGTCGAGTAGTCGCGCCACAGGGTTCCAAGCGACTGGCCGAAAATACCGCGAAACGCGCCGCTCCCGAAGAGCGGCACACGCCCGGCTGTCGCCGTGGCCAGCCGGCCGAGCGACGGGGCGCCGAATCGGTCGACCAGGTAGGCGTGAAAGCCAAGCCCGGAAGCATACGCGGCGTGGCCGCCCGGCCAGCGAACCAGCCCACCGCTCGCACGGTCAAGTCCGAGCGTCAATCCCCCCGTCGCCGGCACGCGCTCGATCGCACGGAAGTCGCCGGCATGCAGCCGGCCCTCGCCGGTGAGTGCGCTTTCCTCGAAGGTGGCAAGCCCCTCCACCTGCCACTGCGGCAGCCAGAGGTTAGGAAAGGCGACCGCCGACCGTCCGAGCACGCGGCGCGCGAGGCGCGGCCAGCCACCCGAGCGGTCGAGGTGAACAATGTGCGTGTACTCGTGCGTGAACACGAGCCGGAGCCAGTCGCCGGTTCGCCCGATCAGGTCGGCGCCGGAGGGTGCGGCGGCGTTCAGGAAGACGGTGTTGCGCGGCAGGGGCGTCGCCCAGCCGTTGGCCGACTCCGACTGATCGGCAAGGATCACGTGTGTCCGCATCGGCGGCTCCGTACCGAGCGCGAGGCCCACCTGGGTGCGCACGTCCTCGGCCATCGCAGCCAGGCGGGCAGCCAACCGCTCTTCACCCTGATGGAAGTAGATGGTGAAGTGCGCAGTCCGCATCTGGCGGAATCGCAGCAGCGGGTCGAGCAGGCCAGCGCCCCGCGCTGGCGCGGCCAGCAGGAGCACCAGCGCCGCCACGACGAGCAGGCTAGTTCGTCGTGGCGGCAACCCGGGCGACATCCTTGAGGAAGTACAGGTCGGCGAGCGGCGTGACGTGCACGCCCGTGAGATTGCGCTGCGCGATGACGACGTTGGTCTTGTACCAGAGGCTGACGTAGGGCACGTCGCGGGCGATGAGTTGCTGGACCTGCGCGAACAGCTCGAGGCGTCGTGCCGGGTCCTGCGCGTCGCCGGCGGCGTCGAGCAACGCGTCGACCGCAGGGTTGCTGTAGCGGCCGCGGTTGAAGCCAGCGGGTGGGGCCTGGTTCGTATGGAAGACACGCCGCAGAATGTCGGGGTCGGCGAGCGCGCCAGCCGTCCACTGCAGCGTGAACAACTGGAAGTTGCCAGACAACACGTCGGCGTACAACGTAGCGAACTCGTAGGTGCGGACATCGAGGTCGATGCCCACCTTCCGGAGGTCCTGCTGGATGACCGACGACTGCAGACGATTGAACTCCGTGTTCGAGACCTTCAGCGTCAGCGTCAACCGCGGCTTCGGGCCGTCGCCGTCCGGATCCCGGAAGCCGGCGTCGTCGAGCAGCGCGATCGCCTTTGCCGGATCGTGGGCATAGCTCGGCAGGTCCGGTGCGGCGGCCCACGACAGTGGCGACAGCATGCCCACCGCCGGCACCGCGAGACCGCGCCGGAGGTGCTCGACGATCGCGTCGCGATCGATCGCATACGCCAGCGCCTGACGCACGCGCACATCCTTCAACTTCGCGTCCTGCAGGTTCAGGCCGATGTACTGGTAGTCGACGCCGGGCGCCTGCACCACCTGCAGCCGGTCGTCAGCGCGCATCTGGTGCACGATGTCGGGCGCCAGGTCGTTCACGACCATGTCGAGGGTGCCCTTGGTCAGTTCGAGCCCGCGCATCACATCGTCGGGCACGATCTTCAGAATGAGGCCGCTGTTCTTCGGCGCTCCTGCCCAGTAGTCGGCGTTCGCCGCCAGTTCGAGCCGGTCGTCCACGGCATAGCGCACGAACCGATAGGGGCCGGTGCCAATCGGGTGCTCGCGCACGCCCGGGCCAGACCCCTGCTTCAGGATCGGCATCATGAGGTTGATGGGGAACGACGCGAACGGTTGCTTCAGTGTGAACACGACCGTGTATGGGTCGCGGGCGACAACGGACTGCAGTTCGCGGTATCCCCCTTTGCGAGGAGAGATGAAGGCCGGATCGAGAAACTGACCGAAGGTGAACGCGACGTCATCGGCGGTCAGCGGGCTCCCGTCGTGAAAGCGGATGCCGTGGCGAACCGTGGCGACGTAAGTGAGCGGGTCGGGGTGTTCGAGCGACGCGGCGAGCTTCGGCACGACACGCAGGTGATCGTCGAGTTCCAGGAAGTTATCGAAGATCAGCTGATGGATCTTCTGCGACGCGTCATCGGTGCCGAAGCGCGGGTCGAGATTGTTCGGCCCGTTCGTCATGGAGACGATGATGGTGTTGGGGTCGTCGACGGAGCGATGGAGGCAGGCCGGTGCCGCAAGAGCCGCCGTCAGCAGCGCGAGCCTCGCCAGCCGGCTCACGCCTGCGCTTCCTTCTTTAGTTCCGCCAGCCACGTGAGCGCCTCGATCGGTGTCATGCGATCGACGTCGAGCGCCGCGATCTTGTCGCGCAGCGGATCGTCGACGATCGGCGCCTGGAACAGTCCGAGCTGTTGCTGTGAACTGTTGGGGGCGGCGTTCACCGACGGGCGGCCGCCGCGGGTGAGTTCGTCGCGTTCGAGGGCCGTCAGGATTTCACGGGCTCGCTCGACCACCGCGCGCGGCAGCCCGGCGAGGCGGGCCACCTGGATGCCGTAGCTGCGATCCGAGCGGCCGGGCACGATCTTGTGCAGGAAGATGATGTCCTCCTTCCACTCGCGTGCGGCGACGTGATAGTTCACCACGCCTGGCGTCGAATCGGCCAGGTCGGTCAGCTCGTGGTAATGCGTGGCAAAGAGCGTCTTGGGGCGCACCTTCGGGTTGGTGGCCAGGTGTTCGGCTACCGCCCACGCGATGCTGAGGCCGTCGAAGGTTGCCGTGCCGCGGCCAATTTCATCGAGCACCACCAGGCTGCGCGAAGTGGCGGTGTGCAGGATGTTGGCGGTCTCCTGCATCTCCACCATGAAGGTGGAGTGGCCGCGGGCAATGTTGTCCGAGGCACCGACTCTCGCGAAGATGCGATCGACCAGGCCGAGCTTCGCCTCGCGCGCCGGCACGAACGAGCCGGCCTGCGCCATCACGCACACCAGCGCCGTCTGTCGCAGGTAGGTGGACTTCCCGCCCATGTTCGGCCCGGTCAACACCACCAGCTGGCAGGCGCTGCCGTTCAGCGTAATGTCGTTCGGGACGTAGGCCTCACCGAGGCCGGCGGTGCGCCGTTCGACGACGGGGTGGCGCGCATCGACCACCGTCATCTCGTCGCCGTCGTGGACGTGCGGCTTGATGTAGTTGTTCACCGCGGCGGTCTCGGCCAGCGCGGCGAGCACGTCGATCGAGGCGATGGCGCGAGCCGCGGCCTGGATGCGCGGCGCTTCGGCGGCCACCACGCGGCGCAGTTCCTCGAACAGTTGCAGTTCGCGCTCGACGATGCGCTCGTCGGCGCCGACCACCTTCTCTTCGTATTCCTTCAATGCCGGCGTGATGTAGCGTTCGCCGCCCGCCACCGTCTGCTTGCGGTGGTAGTCGGCCGGGACGGCGCCGAGGTTCGATTTGGTGATTTCGATGTAGTAACCGAACACTCGGTTGTAGCGGATCTTCAGGTTCGAGATGCCGGTGCGCGTGCGCTCGCGTTCCTCCATCTCGGCGATGTACTGCTTGCCGCTGCGGCTGATGGCGCGCAGGTCGTCTACCTCCGGGTCGAGACCGTCGCGCGTGAAGCCACCATCGCGCGCAAGCACCGGCGGGTCGTCGACCAGCGCCGACTCGATGCCGTTCCGCACATCCGAGAGATCGTCGAGCTGCGAGGCCAGCGAGCGAACCAGCGGCGCCTGAAGATCGGTCAGCAGCGTCCGCAAGCGCGGGATGAGCGAAATCGATTGTTTCAGCCCAACCAGATCGCGCGGCCCTGCTGTCCCCATGGCCGCTTTCGCCACGAGTCGTTCGAGGTCCTGGACACCCTTGACGGCATCGCGAAACTTGCCCCGTTCCGTCGTGCGGAAGGCAAGGTCTTCCACCGCATCGAGCCGATCGCGGATGGCGTCGAGCGATAGCAGGGGACGCAGCAGCCACGAGCGGAGCAGCCGGCTTCCCATCGACGTCACGGTGCGGTCGAGTTCGTCCAGCAGTGAACCGTCGCGACCGCCTTCCGAGCCTTCGACGATTTCAAGATGCCGGAGCGTGGTCGGGTCGATGAGCAGGGCATCGGCACGCTGGCGGTACGAAATCGCCCGCACATGCGCGAGATCCGCCTTCTGCGTGGAACGCAGGTAGTGCACCAGCGCCCCTGCGGCGCAGACCGCCGCCGGCTTGCGGTCGAGCCCGAAACCTTCGAGGCCGCCGGCCTTCAGCTGATCGAGCAACGCGCGGCGTGCGGCCTCCGGGTCGAACGCCCAGGCGTCGACCGGCGTCATCGACAGGCCGGCATCGGCCAGCTGCGGCCAGGCGGCGGCTGCGGCCTGCTGGGTGGCGACGACGTCGAGCGCGCCGAGATCGCTTGGCACGAGCACTTCGCGCGGGCGAAGCACCATCAGCTCGTCGGCGAATGCCTGCAGGCCGTCCGCGCCCAGGTATTCGGTGGCCGTGAACTCACCGGTGGAGACATCGAGCAGCGCGACGCCGAGCGTCGAGCGCTCCTTCACCTCGTGCCTGACCACCGCCATCAGAAAGGCCGGCTCACGGGCGTCGAGATAGCTGCTGTCGGTAAGGGTGCCGGGCGACACCACCCGCACGATCTCGCGCTTGACCAGTCCCTTGGCCTTCTTCGGGTCCTCCACCTGATCACAGATGGCGACGCGGAAGCCCTTCTTCACCAGGCGTGCGATGTAGGTGTCGGCGGCGTGGAATGGCACGCCGCACATCGGGATGCCTCCGCCGGAGGCGTCCTTCGAGCGGGAGGTCAGCGTGAGTTCAAGGGTGCGTGCGGCGAGCAGGGCGTCTTCATAGAACATCTCGTAGAAGTCGCCCATCCGGAAGAACAGGATGGCGTCGCGATGCTGCTGCTTGGCGTCGAGATACTGCCGCATCGCCGGCGTCGCCGACGTTGACATATCCTTGTAGTCTAACGCATGCACGTACTGGCACTGGACACGACAACGCGCGCAGGAAGCGTGGCCGTAGTGGTCGACGGGGTCGTCCTCGTCGAGCGCCCAGGTGACGCGGCGCGCGCCTATGCCGAGCGGCTCCCAGCCGAATTACTCGAGGCGCTGGCTGACGCCGGCCTGACCTCCGCCGCGATCGACCTCTTCGTGGTGGCTTCCGGTCCCGGCTCGTTCACCGGTCTCCGAGTCGGCATCGCCAGTGTGCAGGGCATGGCGCTCGTCCACGGCAAGTCCGTCGCGTCGATCTCGGCGTTGCGCGCGCTGGCCGAAGCGGCGTCGGTGGGACGACCGGCCGGGTGCCGCGTCGCCGCCTGCATGGACGCCTACCGCAAGGACGTGTTCACTGCCGTCTATGATGTCGCCACGCCAGCCCCGGCGGGCGGGGTGACGGCGCTCACCATGGTGGAGGAGCCGATGGTCGACCTGCCGCGAGCCACCGTCGAACGGTGGGCCGCGCTGGGGACGCCGATGGTGGTGTGCGGCGACGGCGTGCCGCTGTGCGCGGAACTCTGGGTGCCGGCACCCGAGGTCGTGCCGGTGCCGATGCTGGCCGGCATCCTCGGCCGCCTCGCCTGCGCCCGCGCCGACTCGGTGGTCATCGTGCCGCCAGCGGGCGCGCAGCCGCTGTATGTCCGCCGGCCCGACGTGGAACTGAAGCGCGAGACCGACGCCCCCCGGTCATGATCGACGTCTTCATCCATCCGCTCCGCTCAGCGCACGACATCGACGACATCCTGCGTATCGAAACACTGTCGTTCACGCGACCGTGGACCCGCGACATGTACCTGGCGGAACTCGAGCAGGGCGACGTGTCGTTCTTCTACATTGCGCGTGACGCTGTTGGGGAAGCCATCGGGTTCTGCGCCTGGTGGCTCGTGCTGGACGAAGTGCACATCAACAACCTTGCAGTGCTGCCCGAGTACCGCAAAGGCGGCATTGCCACCGCCATCGTCGAGCGGGTGCTCGGCGACGCCGCGCAGCGTGGCGCCTACCGCGCCACGCTCGAGGTGCGCCGCTCGAATGAGCCGGCACTGGCGCTGTACCGCACACTCGGCTTCACCGTCACCGGCACGCGCCGGGGCTATTACACCCACCCGGATGAGGACGCCCTCATCCTGTGGCGGGAGCAGACACCGGGCTGAACTTGAACGGCTGCGCGGGCTGTGCTACGTTCGGCCGCAACAGGGTCGGTAGGGTGGCGCTGCCGGTAACAGCCCGTCGCACCGGGCCTGCCTTCAAGGAGGCGG
>JBKJMH010000375.1:0-2645 GCA_046596625.1 Vicinamibacterales bacterium
GCCGATGTAGGTCTCGAGCGCGCTGACCGACCAGGTCTTCTCGGTGCGGGGGCCGGTGGTGCCGTGAAACGACGCGTCAGAGGCCGGCGTGCGGGACGTTCGCAGATCGAGCCACGCATCCGCATTGGTGTAGCTGCCGACCTTCAGGTCGGCCTTGTTGCGGACCTGAAGGTCCGCGGCTACGACACCCGGAATCGGGACCTGAAGGTCCGCGGCTACGTTTAGCGCCAGCGCCTCGTCGCGCAGCAGCGGCTCGGTTGACGCCGGCCGCGGCACGGTCGACAGGCGGGCGCGCGGCACTTCGTCGAGCTGAATCGAGCGCGACACAATCGCTTCGTCATCCAGCAGGAATGCCGACAGCTCGACCCGCGAGGTGGCTGACAGCAGCAGGTCAAGGAAGCGTGCGTCGGCCGCACCGCGCCGGTCCTTCTCTGATGGCCAGTTGAGCGCCTTCAACAGGGTGGGTGGATAGAAGATGTTGCGGCGCGAGCGGTCCGGCCACTCGTTCTCGATGAGTCCGACGATGGTGATATCCGCGAAGCGGCCGTAGCGAGCCGCCTGGTCGTCGAGCAGGCGCACGCCGGTGGCGGAGCCCTCCTGCACGAACGTCTCATCGCCGATCCAGCGGCGAAGGCTCGTGGCGAGATCAGCCACCGTCCAGTTCGGGTCGTGGTGCGCGGCGTGCGCGGCGGCCATCGAGCGGAGGATTCGCAGCACGGCGGCGCGGGCACGCCGCTCGCGCGCTACCAGCGGATGCGCCTCGTCGAGCGGCACCAGGTGCGTCTCGAGGAAGGCGAGGACACCGGTGAGCAGGTGAGAAGCCGGCGCGGCTGTTCGCATCGGGCCCAGCGCCTGCACCAGCGCCACGGCGGCAGCCATGGCAGGGCGAGCCGTCATGCGCGGGTCGACGCCGCGCCGCTTGCCGGCAGGAGCGTCGGTCGTCCAGCGCGCGGCGAGAGCCTCGAGACGTTCGCTGTCCCCCAGATAGCGTGCGTCACTGAGCGCCCGATCGAGCGCGCCGATAGCCTCGCGACTCACCCGCGAGGCGACACCGAGGTGCGGCGACCGCAGCAGCGCCACCACGGCATCGCGCGGGAAGTCGGCTTCGAGCGCGTCGAGCAGCAGGTCGACCGTGGCGACAGCCGGCTCCGCCGCAAGCGGCAGCGCGTCAGCGACAACATGCGGGATGCCGGCGGCGCCGAGGGTGTCGGCCGCGAGGTAGAGATAGGGCAACGGTCGCTTGAAGACCACCGCCACCGCATCGAGCGATGGCGGCGGCTCGGCCAGCAACCGGCGCGTCACCGCCAGCAGTTCTTCTTCCCGATCGCGATGCGTGAACCACAGCGGCGCCGATTCGGGTGTCGACTCCGGCACTACCAGCATCGGCCGCGCCGGCGGTTCGGCCGCGACCAGATCCCGCGCGGTCAGTTCCTCCAGCCCGGGCCACCAGTTGTGCAGGCGCTCGTGGAACCCCGACGCCAGCGCGCCCTCGGTGGACACGATGTCGATGGCGCCCAGGTTCGGCAAGCGGTTGAGCAGGTCGAAGTCGGCGACGAACAGCCCGGAGGGATCGGCAATCCAGTCCGGCACGGTCACGATGACGTGCGCCAGTGGAACCGCGGCGTCATCGGCCAGCAGGCGTTCGCGCAGGCGATGCTCGTCACAGGCGGCGCTCTCCTGCGCACGCTGCTCGTAACCGCGGAAGCTGTGCGCCAGAAAGCGCGTCTGCCGCAGCAGGCGCTCTGCACCACTGTCGTCGAGTTCGCCGCCGCCCAGCGCCTCGGTGATCAGCTCCTCGAAGCGCTTCACCAGTTGCGACTGCCGCCGCAGCTGGTCGTAGAACCGGAGCACTTCGGCGACAAGACCAGGGCGCACCGTGAAGGGCAGTTCGCCGACATCGCGCACGGCATCGAGTGCCGCTGACTGCGCCATGGCATCGCGTTCGAAGGCACTGAGTCGACGCGGCGGGTCGGTCAGCCTGGCGTACAGCGCGTCGTACAGCTCATCACGCGTGACCAGCCTGACGCGCTCGTCGTCGGTGCCCGGGAACGCGTCGAGCGTCCGCGTCAGTGTGGTGGCCGCACTTCGCGAAGGAATGACAACGAGTCGCGACGGCAGTTCCGGCACCGGCAACGTCGCGTCCGCATGCCACGGCGCCGCACACAGCGATGCGATGACGCGCTGGAAGTCGTGCAGGTCTGGCACCCGGATCAAGCGGGTGATGCGCGGAGTAATCACCGGGCGAGCTGCGGAGGCAGCAGGGCCCTCTGCACCTCGGTTCGCCCGCGCTCGACCAGCATGAGCGCACCGGCGGCAGCCGATGACGCGTCCCAGGCGCGGGTGATGTTGCCGTTGATGGCGGCCTCGCGCCGTATCTGCGCGGCGCTATCGGCAAGTTGCACCGCGCTGACAAAGAGGTTGTGCGCGTCAGACAGTTCGGCGGGCGCGACGATGGTGGCCAGCGTGCGCCGAACCTGCCCGGCCCACCTCAGGATGGAACCGAGCGCGGAGGGGCCCGAACCCGAGAGCGCCTTGATGTCTTCGAGCAGCGGCACCATCCGCTGCAGGCGCGTCAGCGACTCGGTCATCTTCTCGCGATAGGCGCGCAGTTCGGGCGCGCGCAGCGCCCAGCTATCGCGCTCGAG
>JBKJMH010000021.1:0-7256 GCA_046596625.1 Vicinamibacterales bacterium
GCTGGTCGCAGAACCGCCGCGGGCACTTCATCATCACGGCGAAGTAAGAGACAGGGACACGACAGTCGGGCCGGTCACGGAGGGTCAGGTGGGTTCGCCCACCGGCCCTTCGGACCGGCCATTCTTATGTGCGGTCTACTTCCCGCATTCTTCGGCGATCGCGTGCGCGGCTGCCCTCGGGTCGGCAGCGGCGATGATCGGCCGGCCCACCACGAGATAGCTCGCCCCTGCCGCCAGCGCACCCGCCGCCGTTGCGGTCCGGTTCTGGTCACCCTTTGCATCGCCCGCGCCGCGGATGCCCGGGGTGACGATCGCGAACCGCGGGTCGCACGCCTCGCGAATGAGCCCGATCTCCTGGGGTGAAGCCACGACGCCGTCGAGGCTTGCCTCCTGAGCGAGCAGCGCGAGCCGCCGGACATGGTCTTGAATCGGGCTATCGATGCCGGTGCGCGCCAGTCCGTCCTGGCTGAAGCTGGTGAGCACCGTCACCGCAATCACCAGCGGCGGTGCGGAGGAAGCCTTGACCGCTTCCTCGTCGGCCGCCTGTCTGGCCGCTTTCATCATCTCGAGCCCGCCGCCGGCGTGCACGTTCACCATCCACACGCCAAGGCGCGTGGCGGCGGCCACGGCGCCGGCCACGGTGTTCGGGATGTCGTGGAACTTCAGGTCGAGGAACACACGGTCGCCGCGCGCCACCAGTTCCTCGACGAACGCCGGACCGTTGGCGGTGAAGAGCCGGCTGCCGATCTTGAAGCCGCCGACCCAGCCACGCAGAGTGTCTGCCAGACGGCGAGCCTCGTCGATGGTGTCGACGTCGAGAGCGACGAGAAGTTCGTTCATGCTCAGTGCTTTCCCATGTCGACGGAGCCGACCAGCGCCTCGGCGCTCGCCATGCCGTGACGCGTCAGGTAGTCGGCGATGCCGCTGATGATGGTGTTCCAGATGAGCGGGTCGACGAAGTTGGCCGTGCCGACCTGCACGGCGGTAGCGCCGGCAATCATGAACTCGAGCGCGTCGCGGGCGTTCATGATGCCGCCCATGCCGACGACCGGAATCGTCACGGCCTGCCGGCACTCGTAGACCATGCGCACGGCAATCGGCCGGATCGCCGGGCCACTGAGGCCGCCCATGCCGTTCGAGATCTTCGGGCGGCGGCTCTCGACGTCGATGGCCAGCGCGAGGAAGGTGTTCACCAGCGACACCGCGTCGGCGCCCGCTTCTTCCGCGGCACGTGCGAACGACGCCGGGTCGGTCACGTTCGGCGTGAGCTTCGGGATGATCGGGAGCGAGGTGACCTTGCGCACGGCGCTCACCACGTCGTGGGTGCCGCCCAGGCTGCAGCCGAACTGGATGCCACCTTCCTTGATATTCGGGCACGAGATGTTGAGTTCGAGCGCATGCACGCCCTCGGCGTCCGAGAGGATGCGCGACACTTCGGCGTACTCGCCGACGCTGGTACCGCAGACGTTCACCACCACGGTTGCGCCGCGTTCACGCAGTTCGGGCAGCTTCTCGCTGATGAAGCGGTGCACGCCGATCCCCTGCAGCCCGATCGCGTTGATCATGCCGGCTGGTGTTTCGACGATGCGCGGCGCCGGATGCCCTTCGCGTGCCTCGAGGAACAACCCCTTCACCACCACGGCACCGAGCGTGGACAAGTCGACCATGCCAGCGTATTCCACGCCGTAGCCAAAGCAGCCGCTCGCCGACATCACGGGATTGGCAAGGGTGAGTGAGCCAATCCGAACGGACAGGTCGACTGGGGACTCCGGCGACCCTGCTCCCTGACTGGTGGTTCCTGCTGGCTGCGTCATTGTGTCGTTCAGTCCCAGACGATCTGCGCGGCGTCGAGCACCGGCCCGGCGATGCACGAGCGGACATGGTGAAACCCGCCGTCGTCGTTCTTCATCGGCACGATGCAGCTGTAGCAGCCGCCCATGCCGCAGCCCATGATGCGCTCGACCGAAACCTCGCAGCGGCGGTCGAACGCCGCCGCCGTTCGCGCGGTTGCGGCGAGCATGCCTTCCGGGCCGCACGCGTAGAGGATGACCGGTTGCTCGGCCGGCCGCGCGGCCAGTGCCCGTTCGAGCGGCGCGATGACGCGTCCCGGCTCGCCGCCGCTGCCGTCCTCGGTGGTCAGCACGAGTTCCACGCCGTGGTTGCGGAAGAATTCGAGATAGAACAGTTCGGCCTTCCGCCGGGCGCCGTAGAAGAGCGTCGCCTTCACGCCGCGCTCGACGAGCGCCTCGGCAAGCGTCCAGAACGGCGCGAGTCCGACGCCGCCCGCCACCATCCACCCTTCGGCCGGTACGTCGACGAGAGTGAACGGCTGCCCGAGCGGACCGAGGCACATGATGGTGTCGCCCACCTTCGCGTCGTACAGCAGGCCGGTGGAGACGCCGATGCGCTTCACCAGGATCGACAGGCCGGTGGCGCGGCCCGACGCGTCGCGCAGGATTTCGAAGACCGAGAACGGGCGGCGCAGCAGCGGGTCGTGGCCGGTGGCGGCCTTCACCATCACGAACTGTCCGGGAGTCGCGGCTTCGGCGATGTGCGGGGCATCAAGCGCCAGCACGTTGTAGTCGTGCGAGAGCGCGATGTTCGCCACCACGGTGGCAGCAACGTCGAAGGGCATCAGGGAAGTATACCAATCGCGATTCGGGTATACTCGCCACGGTCTTCTTTAACGCGGCCCTGCGAGGTTGCGAAGAGGTGTTCATGTCCGATACGACCTGCCCGCGGCTGCTGCCGCACTGCTCCGCCCACAATCCACCGCCGTTATCGTCGTTCCGTTCGCGCATGCCCCGCGAACCGGAGAGGCAGGTGCCCGCATGCCAGTAGTCCTCGATGCGGATCGGATCGGCCGCACGCTGACGCGCATTGCCCACGAGATTCTCGAGCGCACGCGCGGCGTCGAGGAGCTGGCATTCGTCGGCATCCAGCGCCGCGGCGTGCCGCTCGCCAGGCGCTTGGCGACGCTGGTGTCCGGGATCAGCGGCACCGAGGTGCCGGTTGGCGCCCTCGACATCACGCTCTATCGCGACGACCTGATGCGCCACTCCATCGGCGCGCAGCCGGTGGTCGGCCGTACCGACATCGCGTTCTCCATCGACGACAAGCGCATCCTGCTGGTCGACGACGTGCTCTACACCGGGCGAACCATCCGTGCGGCGCTTGATGCACTGCTCGAATTCGGCCGGCCGAAATCGATCCAGCTCGTTGTGCTAGTGGACCGTGGCCATCGCGAGCTGCCGATCAAAGCCGACTACGTCGGCAAGAACCTGCCGACGTCGCCCGCGCAGAGCGTCCAGGTGCACCTGCTCGAAGTCGACGGGCAGGACCAGGTGGAGATCCAGGAATGAAGAAGGATCTGCTCAGCATCGACGACCTGAGCGCGGACGACATCTACCGCGTGCTCGACACCGCCGAGGCGATGCGAGAAATCGGCGAGCGTCCGATCAAGAAAGTACCGACGCTGCGTGGCAAGACGGTGGTGAACCTGTTCTACGAGCCAAGCACCCGCACGCGCACGTCGTTCGAAATTGCCGAGAAGCGGTTGAGCGCCGACACGCTGAACATCGCAGTGCAGTCGTCGAGCGTCCTGAAGGGCGAGACACTGGCCGATACCGCCATGAACATCGAGGCGATGTCGCCCGACATGATCGTGATCCGGCATTCGTCCTCTGGTGCGTGCCACCTGCTGTCGCGCATCTGCAAGTCGCGCATCATCAACGCCGGCGACGGCCTGCACGAGCATCCGACGCAGGCGCTGCTCGACGCGTTCACCATCAAGCAGCACAAGCCGGCTATCGCCGGACTCAAGGTGGCCATCGTCGGCGACCTGCTGCACAGCCGCGTGCTGCGGTCGAACGTGCTGCTGCTGACCAAGCTCGGCGCGCACGTCTTCGTCAGCGGACCGCCGACGCTGGTGCCGCGTGGCATCGAGCAACTCGGTGTGACGGTGGCAACGGTGGACGATGCGGTGCGCGATGCGGACGTGGTGATGATGCTGCGCATCCAGCAGGAACGGATGCAGGGCGCCTTCTTCCCGTCGCTGCGCGAGTACTACCACCTGTTCGGCATGACGCCGGAACGGGTGAGCCGCGCCAGACCGGACGTGATCATCATGCACCCCGGCCCGATGAACCGTGGCGTGGAGATCGCCTCGGAAGTAGCCGACGGTCCGTACTCGGTGATTCTCGAACAGGTTGCCAACGGCGTGGCCGTCCGGATGGCGGTGCTCTACCTTCTGGCCGGCGGAGTTGAAAATGAAGCGGCTGCTTAAGGGCGGGCGGGTGGTCGACCCGGCCAACGGACGTGACGGCGTGTTCGACATCCTCATCGAGGGCGACCGCATCGCGAAGGTCGGCGTGAGTCTCCAGGCCGACGAGGGCACAATGGTCGTGTCCATTCCATCGGGCTTCGTGATTACGCCCGGACTGATCGACATGCACGTGCACCTGCGCGAGCCGGGCCAGGAACACAAGGAGACAGTGGCCACCGGTGTGCTGTCGGCGGTGACGGGCGGCTTCACCGCGGTGGCGTGCATGCCGAATACCTCGCCGGTCAACGACAACGCCGGCGTCACGCAGTTCATCCTGAAGAAAGCGGCCGACGCGAACCTGGCGCGGGTCTATCCGATCGGGGCGGTCTCGGTTGGGCAGAAGGGCGACCAGATGGCGGAACTGGGCGAGCTGAAGGAAGCCGGCTGCGTCGCGGTGACCGACGACGGGCATCCGGTGCGGACGGCGCTGCTGATGCGTCGCGCGCTCGAGTACACCCGCATGTTCGACATGCCGGTCATCGAGCACTGCGAAGAGCCGTCGCTCAAGGGCGACGGCGTGGCGCACGAGGGGCTGGTGGCGTCGAAGCTCGGGCTGCGTGGCATTCCGGGCGAAGCCGAGTCGATCATGGCGCAGCGCGACATCGCGCTGGCCGAGATGACCGGCGGGCGCGTCCACATCGCGCACATGAGCGCGCGGCAGACGCTCGACGCGGTCCGCTACGGCAAGTCGCGCGGTGCGAACGTCACGTGCGAGGTGGCGCCGCACCACTTCATCCTCACCGACGAACTGATTGCCGCGCCGATTCCGTACGACACCAACGCCAAGATGAACCCGCCTCTGCGCGAGGCGGCCGATCGCGATGCCATGCTGCAGGGGATTGTCGACGGCAGCGTCGACGTCATCGCTACCGACCATGCCCCGCACCACTACGACGAGAAGCACGTGGAGTTCGACCGCGCGCCGTTCGGCATCACCGGGCTCGAGACCTGCGTGTCGCTCTGCCTCGATCGGCTGGTGCATGCCGGGCTGATCTCGTTCAGCCGCCTGATCGAGCTGCTGTCGGTGAATCCGGCCCGCATCCTCCGCATCCCCGGCGGCGCGATCACCGAGGGAGCGCTGGCCGACCTGACGATTCTGGCGCCGGAACTGCGTGTGACGGTGGACGCGAAGGCGATGAAGTCGAAGTCGAAGAACACGCCGTTCGGTGGCTGGGAACTCCGCGGCGGCGTTGCGGCGACGATCGTCGGCGGACGAACGGTCTACAGCAACGCAGCGGGCGACCTGGCAATCTGACGCCGGCGATTTAGCCGCGTGTCGTAGCCGCGCACCTTCAGGTGCGCTGGTGCGTCAGGGCCGCGCCGGAGTCAGGCGCAGCCGCCCAAGCGCTTCAGATTCCACGGTGAGCCGGTCCGTCCGCATCTTGCGGTAGCGCACGGCCTTCCAGTCGGCCAGGAACGAGTCGTAGTACCGCGAGAGGAAGTGGCCGGACGGCCCCACCGCCTCGAGGAAGCGGCTGTCATTGGCGGGTGACAGATCGAGAATCTGCCTGAAGCCCGGGATCGACGTCGTGGTGTACGGGGCGCCGGTCGCAATCGGCGCCACATTCACCGTGCTCCAGTCGCCACCGATCGGCATACGGCGCCCGAACAGCGGACGAAGCACACCGACCGCATCGAGCCCCTGATGCGGGAACACGGCTTCATGCACCGCATCCCACCGCCAGCGTTCCGGCTCGCGCCCCATCCGTGTCGCCAGATCCTCCACCGCCGCGTGCAGCGCTTCGGTGACGGCCTCGTCGCACGTTTCCTTCATCGGCGTCGCGATGTTGTCGCACCACGTCGGGTTGCCGTCGAGCGTCGCTTCGAGAAAACGCGTGACTGACGAGAAGCGACCTTCGTAGCCACGACTCAGCGGACCGAGCTCGTCGCCGACGATTGTGGGTGCCAGCTTCAGAAACCACGCTTCGAAAATCGCCGGCGCCGCTGCGTCTCCCCGCGCGTCGTCGTCCCAGTCGCGCAGGATGGCGATGGCGCGCTGGTCGAGGGTGGACGCCGGCTGGACGTGCGCGAGGAGGCGCGGCAGGATAGCGCGCGCGTGCAGCGAGACCGAGTCGGCCTGAATCCGCGCGAAGTCGTTCGGGGTCAGCTTGTGAGTGGCGCTGAGCTCGCGGAGCAGATCGGCGATGCGTTGGGCGCGATACGGGTTGGGATATTCGAGCCCGACGAGCGGCGCACCAAGGGCGCCAGACGGCCGGTTGTTCGCCGTGACGATGACGTGCTCCGGCGGGTCGTAGACGTGCGGCAGGTCTTCGAACGGTACCCAGCCGTTCCACTCTGTGTCGCCGGTCCAGCCATCGGTCGGCTGTGAGCCGTCGCCAGAGGTGCGAACCGGGATGTGACCTGGGGCGTAGTAGCCAATGTGGCCGTTGACGTCGGCGAAAACGAAATTCTGCGACGGTGCCACGTAGTCTGCCAGCGCCGTCGTCACATCGTCCCAGCTGCGGGCCGTGTTCAGGCGCATGTAGGCCGAGATGGTGAGATCGTCCGGATCGAGCGCCGTCCAGCGGAAGGCGAGCGGCTCGAGCGGCGGCGATACCGGCGGCGTCGGCGATGCAGCGCTGTTGGCGTTGATCGCGTCGGAGATGAGCGGGCCGTGGCGCGTGATGCGCACGTTCACCACCACCGGTGCGCCGCCCTTCACCAGCACCGTCTCGGGCACCACTGTCATCAGTTCCTGCACGCCTGCGAATTCAGCGAAACGCCCAGACGGATCGAGCTTCTCGCGATAGAGGTCCTGCACGTCGGCGCCCACATTCGTCGCGCCCCAGGCCATGTACTTGTTACGGCCCAGCGCCACAGCGGGTGTGCCCGGCAGCGTGGCGCCGATGATGTCGAGGTCGCCCGCCGAGACATGCGCGAGATACCAGATCGACGGCACGTGCGCGGCCAGATGCGGATCGTTGGCCAGCAT
>JBKJMH010000204.1:0-3139 GCA_046596625.1 Vicinamibacterales bacterium
AGCCCTGGAGCGCCGCGGACGTGGCGTAGAGCGCCGGCAGCATCGACGGCCGGCCGTACTTCCAGTCGCTGCGTGTCGCGACGTCGACGTTGGCGGCGACGCTGCTGCTGGCGGCGGCGATGGTGGTGGGTGCAATGACCAGCGCGGCGGGCAGCGTGTCGGTGGCGTCGGCGGCGAAGGCCGGTGTGCTGAGCGCGACTCCGAGCAGCGTGGCGAAGAGCAGACGGCGCATGGTGTAACTCCCTCGAAAAAGGCGGTGCGTCATAGCACCGTGTTGTCCCCCTCTAGAGCGAGCCTCGTGCCGACCTCGCGCGGCCTACGAAACCTCAATGTTTACGGCCCTCGATCGCGCCTCGTGTGCAACGGTGCGATGTGCGGCGTGCGCCACGACCGCACACGGTGCGCGCGGACGCGCACAGGGCGCGCACGGCTGGTTTCGAAGTGATGTGCAGTTCTGAAAGTGCGCGCGCGAATCCGTCAGTTGCGCCCGGCGTGCGCAGTGGTAGCGATGCCGCCGAAGTTGCGGCGTCGAATCGGGCGGCGAGAAGGCATGCTGCGGCATGCCCGTCGGCCCGCGGCCGGTCTCATCGGCCGGCGTATGTCCGAGTGCTATCCCGGCATCGAGCAGACGCAGATGTTCGCGGTGCTGAGCCCCGTCATGCAGTCACGGCAGCCCGAACAGTTCCTGAGCCCGCAGCTGGCGCAACACGTGGTCACCATGCACCCGGAGATTCGCGTGCTCTATATCTCGGGGTTTCCGCAGGCGTCCGCGCTCGGCGGGCAGGAGATCAGCGCCCGCGTCTCGTTCCTCTCCAAGCCGTTCACGCCCGGCACCCTGCTCGCCAGCGTGCGCGAAGCGCTCGACACATAGGGTTTCGTGCGTACGGACACGAATGTCCGGAGCTGACCATCCAGCCGACAGAAGTGTCCGCATCT
The DNA here is from genome assembly GCA_046596625.1 of Vicinamibacterales bacterium. Lineage (GTDB taxonomy): Bacteria > Acidobacteriota > Vicinamibacteria > Vicinamibacterales > CAVVIG01 > CAVVIG01. Next base: position 937 of record JBKJMH010000204.1, read on the forward strand.
GGTTTGGCGCGTTCCGGCTCAGACACCTCTTTTCTTAGTATTTTTACCGTTTCTCGGCCTGCGGCCGTGGCACGGCCGGGCACGTTGGTTGCTCAGCTGTAGTGGAGCGGGCGATGTGACTGAGCGCGATGCCCCTCCCGGAGCCGCATGGAGAAGCACGAACTGCAGGTGGTGATCGAAGACCTGCACCAACGGTATGGCCGGCTCACCACCGGTGACGTGGCGACCTATATCCCTGAACTGAGCAAGGCCGACCCGGAACGTTTCGGCATCGCCCTGGTCTCCTCGTCCGGACAGGTATTCAAGACCGGCGACTGCGATGTGCCGTTCACGATCCAGTCGGTCTCCAAGCCGTTTACCTTCGGACTGGCGATCGAAAGCTACGGCGCTGAGCGCGTCTCGAAGCACGTCGGTGTCGAGCCGAGCGGCGACGCGTTCAATGCGATCGAACTCCAGATCGGTTCCAACCGGCCGTTCAATCCGATGGTGAACTCCGGTGCCATCACCATTACCGCGCTGCTCCATGCGAAGTTCGGAGCCGACACCTTCGACGTCATCCTCGACCGCATGAGCAAGGCGGCCGGCCGGCCGCTCGTGGTGGACGAGCAGGTCTACGACTCCGAGCGCCGCACGGGTCATCGCAACCGCGCCATTGCCCACCTGCTGCTGAATTTCGGCCTGGTGCACGATGAAGCGGAGGCGGCGCTCGACGTCTACTTCCGGCAGTGCGCCATCCTCGTCACCTGTGAAGATCTCGCCACCATGGCCGCAACGCTGTCCAACATGGGGCAGCATCCGGCCACGGGCGATCCGGTGTTCGACCTGACGTCGACGCGCGCCATGCTCGCCATCATGTTCACGTGCGGCATGTACGACTATTCCGGCGAGTGGGCGTACCGGGTTGGTGTGCCGGCCAAGAGCGGCGTCTCCGGCGGCGTCATGGCGGTGGTCAACCGTCAGCTCGGCATTGCCACCTACTCGGCGCGCCTCGACGCGCGGGGGAACAGCGCGCGCGGCATCGAGACGTGCGTCGAGCTGGCCTCGCGGTTCGGCCTGCATGCCTTCGACTGCCTCAACGTCGGGTCCAGCTTCCTGAGCACGATGCTGTAGCCGTGGCTCGCTCCGGTGCGAAGGCAGCGCGTGATACCCTTCCTCTCCCATCATGCGCCTGCTGAATGCCCTCCTGTTCGCGTTCGTGCTGCTTGCGAGTCCAACCGTGGTGCTGGCGCAGGGCGCACCGACCCGCGTCCCCGCGACGACCACGACAGAACAGGAGGCGGTGCTCCGAGCAGGTATCGACCTGCACGACAAGGGCGAGTTCGATGGGGCGATCGCCAAGTACCAGGAAGTACTGGCGAAGAGTCCGAGCAATGTCACGGCGCTGTTCGAGCTGGCGTTGTCCTACCTGTCGAAGAAGGACTACGACAAGAGCTTCGCGACCGCGCGCACGGGAGCCGAGTTCAGGTCGGAACTCCTGCCGATGTTCTACGACCTCATGGCCTCGTCGCTCGACTCGAAGGGGCAGGCCGAACAGGCGGTGGCGATGTACCGGAAGGGCATTGCGCTCGTGCCCGACGCCTCACAGCTCTACTACAACCTGGCGGTGACGTACCGCGAAAGCCTGAACCGGCCCGAGGACGCGCGCCTGGCGCTGCAGAAGGCGGCGTCGCTCGAGCCGCTGCACCCAGGCGTGCAGCTGCTGCTCGGACAGATCTACCAGTCGAGCGGCTACACGGCACCGGCGTTCCTCGCCCTGTCCACCTTCCTGGTGCTCGACCCGGCCGGCGCCCAGGCGATGCCGGGCTACGGCCTCTGGCGCGCGGTGTTGAAGGGTGGTGTCGATCCCATTCCCGACGGCGCTCAGGCCGACAGCGCCATGCGTGCGGCGCCCCGCCGTGCGAGCAAGACCGACGAGGGCGACTTCGCGGCGCTCGAAGCGCAGCTGGTGCCGACGCACGCCGCGTTCATGGCGAAGATGGACGCCGGCACGCCGGAAATCGAGGCGCTGGTGGCACAGGTCGATCAGCTGATTGGCCGCCTGCCGGCGCCGCCGACCGGACCCGCGGCGTCGTCGTACGTCAACCGGCACTACGTGCCGTTCTTCCTCGAGCTTCGCCGCAAGGGTTTCGTCGAACCGTTCGTCTACTGGGCCAGCCAGCGTGCGCCGGTGCCGATGGTGAACGACTGGCTGCGCGCCAATGAG
>JBKJMH010000246.1:0-4436 GCA_046596625.1 Vicinamibacterales bacterium
CGGTTCGCCGACGCTGATCGCCACGGTCGCGAACGGCTTCGGCACCTGCGTCCGGTCCCAGCTGCGAAGTGTCCAGGCCCGATCGGCCTCGCAGTGGAACGGCAGCACCGGATGTCCGGACGCCTTGGCCAGCCACACAGCGCCAGGCTGCGACACCCGCGCCGGCCCACGCGGGCCGTCGACGGTGAAGCCGGCCGGACGCCCGGCCGCCAGGTCGCGCGACATCTGCAGCAGCGCGCGCGGACCACCCCGCGACGATGACCCGCGCGACGTCCGGTAGCCGAAGCGCTCGATGATCCCGGCGATCCACTCGCCGTCGAAGTTCTCGCTGGTGATGACCACGATGCCGCGGCGGCGGAAGTAGTAGGTGGCGGGCAGGATGCGGCCGTGCCAGAACGCCATGATCGGCTGGTGGCCGGCGGCGCGAATGGCGTCGAAGTGCTCGAACCCTTCGGTCTTCCAGCGCAGCGTGGCGCCGAGCGCGGCAATGGCGCGATAGCCGACGGTGGCGATGGCTGCGGCTTCGATGCGCTTGCGGTGCGACTGGCGCCAGTTCCCGGGCGGGGGCGTCGTCACGGCTGTGGCGAGCGCTTCTGGAGACGGCCGTTGACGAAGGTCATCAGGTCGACGAACTGCAGGTTGGCGTCGGGTGCACTCGACTGCGCCCCTTTCAGCATGATCGAGCAGAACGGGCACGCGGTCACGACCGTGCCGGCGCCGGTCTCGCGCAGTTGCGCGAAGCGCACGTCGGAGATCCGCGTGCCGGGCTCGGCGTCTTTGTCGTCGAACAGCAGGCCGCCGCCGGCACCGCAGCAATACGGATTCTCGCGGTTCCGTTCCGGCTCCCTGATGTCGGCCCCGAAGCGCTCGAGCAGCGCACGCGGTTCGTCGGTCGTGCGGGCGTAGCGCCCCAGGTAGCACGGGTCGTGATATGTCACGGTCTCGCGACTGTCGGCCGCTGCCCGGAGGTCGGCTCGGGTCAGTTCCTCGATGAACACCGACGAGTGCACGATGTTCACCGTGTAGCCGAACTTGCGATAGTCCTCGCCAATCGTCTTCACGCAGTGCGGGCACGACGTGAGGATGGTCTTCGGCGACGCCGCCTTCAGGTCCTCGATGTTGGCCGTCGCCAGTTCCTGGTACATGTACTCGTTGCCGGTCCGCTTCGCCGCGTCGCCGGTGCAGCGTTCTTTCGAGAGCACGCCGAAGGCCACCCCTTTCGCGCGCAGGATCTCGAACATCGAACGCAGCGACTTCTGGAAGTCGGCCTCGAACGAGCCGGCGCAGCCGAGCCACACGAGCACGTCGTGTGTGCGGGGGTCGAAGATCTCGAGCGTGGCGGAGTCGACGAACTTCTGGCGCTGGTCGTACGACAGTCCCCAGATATTCGAGCGGCGCTCGAGGTTGTTGTACATGGCGCCGAGATATTCCGGCGCCTCACCGTTCGACACGAGGCCGCGCCGCGCGCCGATGAGCAGCGGCAGGTGTTCGATGCCTACCGGGCACTGGTTCTCGCACGCCCCGCACGTGGTGCACTGCCACAGCACCTTCTCGCTGTAGAGATCGACGAGCTTCGTCTCGCCTGGCTTGCCGAGGAGGCCCGCCTGCGTCTGGAGGATGATGGCCTTCGGGTTCAGTTCCTGCCCTGCCCCCCATGCCGGGCAGTTCACCTGGCAGCGTCCGCATTCCACGCAGGTGAGCGCATCGAGCACGCTCTTGCTGCCGACATCCTGCAGCGTCTCGAGTCCGACCTGCTCCTTCTCGAAATCGAGGTTCGGCACGTTGCCGAGTTCAGGCGATTTCAGGAACACGGTGAACGGCGACAGCACGAGGTGGAAATGCTTGGAGGCCGGAATCAGCGCCATGAACGCGAGGATGACCACGGCGTGCAGCCACCAGTTGAGGCGTCCCAGCGTCGAGGCCTCGTCCAACCGCCAGGTAAGCAGGAACGTCACCATGAGCGTCGTGATCAGCAAGCCGATCAGGATCGACTCCGCCGACACGTGCGTCCCGAGCGCGACGGGGCGGACGATGCCACGACGAATCATCAGGAAGACAATGCCGCACAACACCGCCACCGCGAACGGCGTGAGTGCAGCCCGGTAGAACGCGAACGCAGCGGTGTGCGTCAGGTCGGCGATGCCCAGGCCCGCCAGGAACTCGACGGCGGTGTAGCCGCCGAAGGCGATGAAGCCCCAGAAGACGAATGCATGTGCGAGGCCGGCCCACGGACGCTCGACGATGGTCCGGCGCTGCGCGACGACGTCGGTGAGAAAGTGCGCGATGCGCGCGCCCGTATCATCCGTGGAGAAGGTGTTGGGAGCCGCGGCTATGAGCTTGACGCGCGTCGCGACCTGCGCCGCGAACGCACCAACAAACCCGACCACCAGCAGCCAGAGCAGCAGCGTCTCCATCCAGCGGCAATTATGGCCCAGGGTAGCCTCAGCACGAGGAGAGCCGACCTAAAGGTCGGCAGCTACACCTATCCCGGCTCAGCTCTTGAGTGCCGCGATCAGCGCCGGCACGACGTCGAAGAGGTCGCCCACGATGCCGTAGTCGGCCACCTCGAAGATGGGCGCATCCGGGTCCTTGTTGATGGCGACGATGGTGCTCGACCCCTTCATGCCGACCAGGTGCTGGATCGCACCGGAGATCCCGAGCGCGAGGTACAGCTTCGGCGACACGGTCTGGCCCGAACTGCCCACCTGGCGCTCCATCGGCAACCAGCCGGCGTCGCAGATGGGCCGCGACGCGGCAAGCTCGGCGCCGAGGGCATCGGCGAGTTCCTTCGCCAGCGCGATGTTCGCCTGCTCCTTGATGCCGCGGCCTACCGACACAATCCGCTCTGCCTGCGAGAGGTCGACTGCCTGACGGGCTTCCTGGAACGGCGCCTCCGGCTTCTGGCGGATGGCGGCGGTGTCTACGGCCACGGCGAGGGCGCGCACCGGCGCCGGCGCGGCACCGCGAGCCGCGGCGTCAGGTCGATAGGCGCCGATCTGGAAGGTGATGATGTGCGGGGCCGGTCCCAGCGGCACGACGTCCGCTGTCAGCTTCCCCTGGAACATCGGCCGCACGAACAGCGCGCGACCAGCGTCGGCTTTCACCGCGGTGACGTCGGTGATGATGGCGCGGTCGAGCCGCGCGGCGAGCTTCGGCGCGAAGTCGCGTGTCTGGTAGGTGTGCGGCAGCACGACGGTCGCCGGTGCCAGTTCGGTGATGGCCGCGTGCAGCGCGGCGGTGTAGCCGTCGGCGGTGTAAGACGCCAGCGCCGGCGATGACAGCGTCACCACCTCGGCAACGGCTGCCGCGGACAGTTCCTCGGCGGCTCCCGCCAACGCGTCGCCCGGGATAATGACGACAATCGGCTCGTTCGACGCGGCGGCAATCTGCTGGGCGCCAGCAATCGACTCCCACGATGCCCGGTTGAGGCGTCCGTCGCGCTGCTCGGCAATGACCAGGATCATCAGCGTCTCCTCAAATCACGCGCGCATCATCGCGCAGCCGGGCCACCAGCGTTCGTGCGGCCTCGGCGGGCGTGCCGGCGATGAGTTGCGTTTTCTTCGACTTCGCCGGGACGTAGAGGCTGACGATCCGCTGGTGCGGCGTCACGGGGGACGAGGGAGCGGAGACGCGAATCTCCTTCTTCTTCGCGGCCATGATCCCCTTCAGCGTCGCATAGCGCAGCTGGTTGATGCCGCTCTGGATGGTGAGCACGGCGGGCGTCGGCAGCGTCACCCACTGAAACCAGCCGCCTTCGAGTTCGCGCTTCACCCGCAGACCCGCCTGGCCCGAGCCTGTCGAGGGCTCGGCCTGGACCTCCATGATGATCGTGGCGTGGCTGAAGCCGAGGGTCTCGGCAAGGATGACGCCGGTCTGGGCAAAGCCCTGATCGTCTGACTGGAGTCCGGTGAGCACCAGGTCGAACGCTTCGTCCTTCATCGCACCGGCGAGGGCCCCGGCCACCACGAACCCGTCGCCCGATGCCAGCCCATCGTCCTGCACATGGAGGGCGCGGTCGGCACCACGGGCGAGCGCCTCACGCAGCACCTGCGCCACACGCGCCGGTCCGGCGGAACAGACGATGACCTCGCCGCCGAGCTTTTCCTTCAGGCGCAGCGCTTCCTCGAGCGCGTAAGCGTCGGGCTCGTTCATCTCGTAGGTGGCGTCCTGCTCACGGATCCAGGTGCGATCGTCAGTGAGCTTCGGCTGCCAGTCGCGCGTGGGAACCTGCTTGATGCAGACAGCGATCTTCATGGGGAACGGCGCTCCCTGGAATGCAGAGTTCAGAATTCAGAATTCAGAATTCAGATTGCACGGGCCTGTGCGGTACACGTCCATCATCGGTCTGTCCGGACAATCTGCAATCTGCAATCTGACTTGCTTGCGGCAACGCCGCGCTACTCCTCGTACTTCTTGAAGAGCAGCGACGCGTTGGT
>JBKJMH010000257.1:0-3540 GCA_046596625.1 Vicinamibacterales bacterium
CGCTGATCGGCTTGCTCTAGCCCGAGCCCGCCGCTCCGGGTATCATGAATGGCTTGCTTTACACACCATTCATCGCTTCCACCGCCCTGCTGACGGCGGCCCTGTCGCTGGTGTGCGCCGTCCCGCTCGTTGCGCAGGATGCCGCGCCGTTGTCGGCCGCCACGACCGCCGCGGTACGCCTGCATCCATCAGTCCTGCCGCCCCGCATCGACACGCCGCCAAAGGTCGATGGCCTGCTCGATGACGCCGTCTGGCAGAACGCCGCGAAGATCTCCGAGTTCACGCAGGAGCGGCCGATCGACGGAGCGCCGGCCACCGAGTCGACCGACGTCTACCTCGCCTACGACAGCCAGCAGATCTACGTCGGTATCCACGCACACTACAGCGACCCGTCGATCATCCGGGCGAACCGGGCCGACCGCGACCAGACCGGCCGCGACGACACGGTCACCGTCTTCTTCGATCCGTTCGAGGATCAGCAGCGTGGCTACGCCTTCTCGGTGAACGGCTTCGGCGTGCAGGGCGACTCGCTCCTGTCAGGCACGGGCAACAACAATGGCGGGGGCGGAGGCGGGGGGGGAGGCGGTGGCGGTGGCGGCAACCGTAACCGTGGACCCGGTGGCGGCGATCCCTCATGGGACGCACTGTTCGTCTCGGCCGGCGTGCTCGTCGAGGACGGCTGGACCGCGGAGATAGCCATCCCGTTCAAGAGCCTTCGCTACCCGGGGCGTGGCGATGCCCCGCATCACTGGGGGTTCCAGGTCCAGCGCGACATCCAGAGCAAGAACGAGAGCGTGGTCTGGGCGCCGATCTCGCGTGATGTCCTTGGCTTCCTCACGCAGATGGGCACGCTCGACGGCATGCGCCAGCTCTCGACGAGCCGCAACCTCGAGTTCCTGCCCACGGTCACGGCGGTCGGCAGCCAGCTGCGCGACAGGACCACCGGCGTGCTCGGCAGCGCCGACGTCGAAGAAGGCGGGCTCAGCGTGAAGTACGGGCTCACGTCGAACCTGACGCTCGACTTCACCTTCAATCCGGACTTCTCTAATATCGAGTCCGACCGCGCGCAGGTGGACGTGAACCAGCGCTTCCCGCTGTTCTTCCAGGAGTTGCGGCCGTTCTTCCTCGAGGGACAGGAGATCTTCAACATCCCCGGGCCGATCACCCTCGTGCACACCCGCACGATCGTCGACCCGCGCTACGGTGCGAAGATCACCGGTAAGCTCGGCAAGACCACTGTTGGCTTCCTCGTCGCCGACGACGAGGCGCCCGGCAAGACCGATTCGACCACCGACGCAGCGTTCGGGCAGTCGGCCACCAACGTCTTCGGGCGCGTGCGCTACGACCTCTACTCGGAGTCGAGCATCGGCTTGATCATGACCGACCGCGAGTTCATGGACCAGTACAGCCGCGTCGGCGGTCTTGACAGCACGTTCAAGATCGGCCGGAACCAGCGCGTCCAGTTCCGCGCCATCGGCACCACGGATCGCGACGACGCCGGCGAGGAGACGACTGGGCACCTGCTCGATGCCAACTTCCGCAAGGAAGGGCGCGGTTTGGCCTATTCCGCCTCCTATTTCGAGATCAGCCCCGACTTCAAGACCGACTCCGGTTTCGTCCGCCGCACCGATGAACGCCAGGTCAGCGCCAATGGCTCCTACCGGTGGTGGCCGCAGAACTGGATCGTGAATTGGGGTCCGCGCCTGAACTACAACCGGAACTACGAGTTCGCGGGTAAGGTGCAGGACACGGGTGTCGGCGTCGGCTGGAACGCCCAGTTCGACAAGAACATCAACCTCAACGTGAATACCGACCGCGACCTGGAGCGCTACAACGCCGTCGACTTCCACAAGGTCCGCTACGGCATGGGCATGGGGATCAACACCAGCCGCAAGGTGTCGATCGGCGGCTACACCAACTGGGGCGACCAGATCCGCTACGTCACGAACCCGTATCTCGGCAAAGGGCGCAACGGCCAGCTGACGCTCACACTTCGCCCCTACTCGCGCCTCCAGACGGAGCTGAACCTCACCACCAGCAGCTTCACGGACGTGCGGACCAACACCCAGGAGTTCGCGATCAAGATCTATCGCCTGCTCAGCACCTACCAGTTCACCGAACGCCTGTTGCTGCGCAACATCGTCGACTACAACACCTACGACCGCACGCTTGGGGGCAACCTGCTGCTCACCTACCGCGTCAACTCGGGCACGGCGCTCTACGTCGGCTACGACGACCGCTATCGCTCGGCGTTCAAGTTCAACTCGGCGCTCTACCCTGGCGACGAGGACTACACGCGCACGAGCCGCGCCCTCTTCGCCAAGCTGCAGATCCTCTTCCGCTACTAGAGGGCCGATCGTAGCCGCGAACCTTCAGATTCGCCTCGGGCCGACCTACAGGTCGGCAGCTACACCTGATTCCACGCCGTTGGACACGGGGCATGCGATGGGGTACAAACCCGTCGCATGCCCCACCTTCGTTCGCGCATCCTGATGCTCGCAGCCGCATGCGCGGTTGTCGCTGTTGCCGCGACCAGCGCCGAAGCGCAGGCCGTCGCTGACCACCAATACACATCGGCGGACATCGAGGCCGGCTCGCGCCTCTACGCGAACCAGTGCACGCTGTGCCACGGCCCGAACGGCGACGGCATCAACGGCGTCGACCTTCGGCGCGGAGTCTTCCGCCGCAGCGTGTCGGACGACGATCTGGCGGGGGTCATCACCACCGGGATTGCCGCGGCGGGGATGCCCAGTTTCCGGTTCCAACCGCCCGAGCTGACAGCGGTGATCGCCTTCATCAGGGCCGGCTTCGATCCGAGCGGCACGGCCGTAAGAGTCGGCAACCCGGCGCGTGGACTGACGCTGTTCTCCGGCAAGGGCGCCTGTGGCAGTTGCCACCGGGTCAACGGCGTCGGGCCAAGAACGGCTCCTGACCTGAGCGACATCGGCGCCGTCCGGACTCCGTCCGCCTTGCAGCGCTCGTTGGTTGCGCCGACGAGTGCCATGCTGCCGATCAACAAGCCGGTGCGCGCGGTCACGAAGAGCGGCACCACGATTCGCGGCCGTCGTCTGAACGAAGACACCTACACCGTGCAACTGATCGACGACCAGGAGCGGCTGGTCTCGCTCACCAAATCCGACCTGCGCGAATACGAGATCGGCACGACCTCGCCGATGCCACCGGCTACCACACGGCTCTCGCCCGAGGAGATCGCCGACGTGCTCGCCTACCTGCTGACGCTGAAGGGAGCCCTGTGATGAAGCGCACCACGTTCGCGCTCGCGCTGCTGGCGGCGATGGGCATCAGCGCGCTGACGCTCGTCGCCCAGGACGCCGCCGTCAGCTACACACGCATCCTGAACGCCGCGACCGAGCCGCAGAACTGGCTCACCTACAACGGCACCTACAACAGTCAGCGCTACAGCACGCTGGCGCAGGTGACGCCGGCCAACGTCACCAGGCTCGAACCGAAGTGGGTGCTGCAGAACCAGGTCTTCGGCGCCTGGCAGTCGAACCCCATCGTCGTCGACGGCGTGATGTA
>JBKJMH010000184.1:0-3624 GCA_046596625.1 Vicinamibacterales bacterium
GCTAGAAGTCGTCGACGCGCAAGACGATGTCCGCGTCGTTCCAGGAGTCCTGCCAGCGGCGACGCACGACCAGGGTGTTCGGGACGTCACCGTCCTGCGCGCGCAGCACCTGCCAGCGTCCCCACAGCGAACGGCCGTTGCCGGGGTTTCGCTCGAGGTCTTCACGGAAGATCAGGTCGGCGGCGTCGTAGCGCTTCAACTTCAGCAGCGCTCCACCGAGCGACTCGCGCGTCGGGTAGAACCAGTCGGGAGGCTCGTTGTAGGCGAGGGTGTCCTCGGCGGCAATCGCCCGTTTCCACGCGTCCAGCATCTCCTCGGTCTGTCCCTTCGCCCCGGCGATGCGGGCGCTGAGCACGCCGTCCGCCACCGCGAGAATCGTCGATGCCGGGTTCAGGTTGTACAACGTGTCCGCCGGTACCTTCGCCGCTGCGGCCAGGTAGGCGGAGCGCTCCTGCTCGGCCTCGGCGACCGCGCCGAGGGCCGCCTGTGCGACCCCGCGACTGAAGTGATAGAGCGCGGTGAGAACCGTGGCCTGTTCCGCCGGCTTCGGCAGCACGAGCAACTCCTTCCACTTCGCGAAGCGCAGCTGCACGAACATCGTCTTGGCGGCGAAGGGCTCGAGCATCGGCATCTCGGCCAGCATCGGCGTGACGTTGGCCGTCAGCTCCTGCGCCGCGGCCAGCGCGGTCTTGTATTGGCCGGCCATCATCGCGGCTGACGCCAGGAAGTCGATGTTGTGGTTGAAGTACATCGCCGGGTAGAACCCGGTGGCACTCGCCTCCGCGATGTACTTGCGGTCTACCTCGACCGCCCTCGCGTTCGCGGCGGCGGCGGCGACGTAGTTACCGGTGCGCATGTAGGTGTGCGATGGCATGTGCACCAGGTGACCGGCCGCCGGCACCAGCGTCTCGAGTTTCTTCGCGCTCTTCAATCCTCGCTCGGGTGTCAACGACGCTTCGGTGGCGTGGATGTAGTAGTGGTTCGCACCGACGTGGTCAGGCTCGCGCTCGAGCACGCGCTCGAGGACCTCGACGATTTCGTTCGTGCCGTCGACCGGGGCACCGTCGGCGCTGTAGAGCGTCCACGGGCGAAGGTCCATCAGGCTTTCGGCGTACAGCGTCGCGGCATGGGTGTCGTTCGGGTAGGTGCGCGTCAGCTGGCGCATCGCGTCCTTGTAATCCACCGCCAGCGCCTTGAGGTCAGCGACCGGATCGGTCGAGTAGCGCCGGGCCAGTGCGCTGACGTAGGCGCGTTCCTTCGCAGGGGCGCGGACGGCCAGCTGCACTGCGCGCTGTACCGCCTCGTAGGCCTCCTTCTCGCGCGCCGGGTCGACGTCGAGGTTGATGTTCGGACCGAGCGCGAGCGCAATGCCCCACCACGGCATGGGCGACGCCGGGTCGATCTCGGCGGCACGCCGGAACGAGCGGATCGCCTCGTCGTGATTGAAGGCGTAGACCAGCGCCATCCCCTGATTGAAGAATTGCTGCGCCTGTTCCCGTCGAGTGGAAATGGGAAAGGTCACGCCCTGGATGCCGGGTAGCAGCGTGGCTGGCCGCGCGTTGGCCGACGGCATGGCGTGATCCGGCACCGCGGGTGGCTGCCCGGTCTGGCCGGCCAGCGCCATCGTCATCATCAGGGTGGTGAACAGCATCATTACTTCTCCAGCAACATCTTCAAGATGCCGAGCGCCGTCTGCCACTGGGTGGTGGCGAGGCCGAGGTAGCGCTTCCAGCGCACGCCGTCGTCGAAGCCGGTCATGACCACACGGACCAGCGTGGAGGCTCGGCCGTCGGGTGTGGCGCTCGACGTGAACGTCATCTGGACCGAGAGCGGACCGAGCGGACCGGCGTCAGGCGGCAGCCAGAATGCATCGGCCAGAAAGACATGGTCGTTCGGCTCGATGTGCATCACGGTTGCACGGAACACGCCGCCCATCCGGCCGAGCACCTCGTCGCGCTCAGCCGACGGCAGCCACTCGAGCACGTACGGGCCGAGGAGCCGCGGGATCGCAATCGAACGCGACGTGTTGTGCCAGGCGCTCAGCGCCGGCGCATCGAAAAACGCGTGGAAGACGAGCTCGACGGGAGCGGTGATGTCGAGCGAGACATCCAGTTTCAACGGTTGTTCCTTGACGGCCATCGGTCGGTGCGGTCGGCCCTGTTCGGGGCGAATTCGGGATGGTTCCCGTGGAGAATCGGAATTCTAGCATTCTGTTAGAGTGACAAACCGCTATGTCTCATCAGCCGCTCGCCTACCTCTATCCTGAATTCCTCGAGAGCCCGGATGGGCGCCCTATCCGTATTCTCGCCGAATACCTCGAACCGCTCCGCCGTTTCCGTGAGGCGCGTATCCAGGACACCGTGGTCTTCTTCGGGTCGGCCCGGGTCGACAGCCACGAGCGCGCCGAGCGCGCGCTCAAGACGCTGCGTGCCAGGGGCGTGCCCGGTGCCGACCAGCACTACGAAGCCGAGCTGAAGAAGAGCCGCAAAGCGCTCGAGTGGGCGCGCTATTACGAGGAGGCACGCGAACTGTCGCGCATGCTCACAACCTGGAGCCGCTCGCTCCAGTCCGACAACCACCGCTTCGTGGTCACCTCAGGCGGCGGCCCCGGCATCATGGAGGCCGCCAATCGTGGCGCCCGTGAAGCCGGCGGCAAGACCATCGGCCTCAACATCCGGCTACCGTTCGAGCAGGGAGCCAACCCCTACATCACCGACGGACTCCACTTCGAATTCCATTACTTCTTCATGCGGAAGTTCTGGTTTGCCTATCTTGCGAAGGCGCTGGTGATCTTCCCGGGCGGCTTCGGCACCCTCGATGAACTCTTCGAAGTGCTGACGCTGGTCCAGACCGACAAGCTCTCGAAGAAGATCGGCGTCATCCTCTACGGCCGGCAGTACTGGGATGCGATCCTGAACTTCGGTCCCATGTCCGAATGGGGCGCCATCCACGAGCAGGACCTCGACTTGCTTCAATACGCCGACACGCCGGTGGAAGCGTTCGAGTCGCTGCGCAACCACCTCATGGAGCACCACCTGCAGCCGACCGCGCAGGAAGCCGACGCGCCGGGTATCGCGCGCACGCGCGGCTGAGGCCGGACCGCTCGCGCCGCTCCGACTTTTCCGCCAGGGAGACACCGCGCATGGACCGCGAAACGCGACAGCAACTCATCGACACCTACAAGGATGGCTACCGGGTTGTGGCCGAAGCGCTGGCCGGCGCCAAGGAGCATGAACTGGACACCGCGCCCGGAGAAGGGAAGTGGACGGTTCGGGAAATCATCCACCACCTCGCCGACAGCGAGATGACCTCGGCGATTCGCCTGCGGCTGCTCATTGCCTCCGTCAATCCGCCGATCTCCGGCTACGACCAGGAAGCGTTCGCGCGAAAGCTCTACTACACCGATCGCCCCATCGAGGCGTCGATCGCCGCGTTCAATGCCGCGCGTCGTTCCACAGCCGAAATCCTCGACCGCCTCTCCGAAGCCGAATGGCTCCGCGAGGGGACGCACACCGAGCACGGCCGCTACAGCGTGCACAAGTGGCTCGAGATCTACGCGTCGCATGCCCACGCTCACGCCCAGCAGATCCTCGTGGCGCGCGACGCCGCGAAGAAGGCGCGGCT